>NZ_FQYT01000043.1 GCF_900141895.1 Parasporobacterium paucivorans DSM 15970
GACATATAATGAACCTCTCTTTTTATACTGATTTTAGTATATCAGATTCATTAAAAACTGTCCGTAAAAGTGTCTTGATTCATGGAACCATTATATTCGGCTCCCTTTCTTTTTTTGATATTTATTTATTCTCGAAGTAAGCGTGTATTTGTATGTTAATAATGGAATTATATTTCAATTGATTGGAAGTAGAATAAATGAAAGTAATAAAAAAAATATTATTAGTGCTAGTGTTTATGTTAATAGAAATGTATTGTGTGACAGATAACAATGCGGGGTTTATTAATCTTTGTAAGGTGAAAGTACATGATGTATCGGTTGACTCTTTAAAAAGCCCTGCTGAATCGGATTATAAAAATATATCAAAATCACAAGCATCGGAATTGAATCCTGTATTATATTCATCTGAAGAAGATACAAGCATTGATACTATAGTATTGAGATTAAATAACATCAACGACATTGAAGACCTTGATATAACGGAAAATATCATAAGCATCTATGATAATATAGATACGGTTAATGTTGAAGTTCCTGAAGGAGTGAATGCTGAAGAAATTATAAAAAAATATAAAGATAGTCCTTTCGTCGAAGAAGCCTATACAGACGCAGAAGTTCGACTCTTTTATACTCCGTCAGATCCATATTATTCATTAAAACAGTGGAATCTGAGTCGGATAAATATGGAATCCGCCTGGGATGTAACAAAAGGTAATTCTTCCTTGGTTGTAGCGGTTCTTGATTCAGGCATAGGGCCTTATGCGGATATTGACGGTCTTGTGAATGGGGCAGATACTTCGGGAGGGACAATTCTAGAAGATACCTTTCCGGGCCAGTATTCACATGAAGGAGGATTTCATGGTACATCTGTTGCGTCACTCATAGCTTCCAATATTAATTCTCAAGGAATTGCGGGTATAGCTCCTGATATTTCTATAATGTCTGTAAAAGTATTTCCTGATGGTTTGGATACAACGGGTATGTCACAGATTGCAGCAGGAATAGTTTGGGCAGTTGACCATGGAGCTGATGTAATAAATTTAAGTCTTGGTACATACGTCAATGGATCAGTAGTGTATGATGCTGTTAATTATGCTGTTTCCAAAGGGGTGCTTCTTGTAGCGGCTACAGGAAATGACGGTTATGTAAATTCAATATGTTATCCCGCAGCATATGATGGGGTCATTGCTGTCGGATCGACTTCAATTAGGGATGACGTGTCAGTTTTTTCCAACGAAGGAAATGCCATCGACCTTGTCGCTCCAGGAGAAAATATATACCTGGCTGATAATGAGTCGGGTTCATACAGTAGTTTCTCGGGAACTTCATTTTCAGCACCCACAGTGGCTGCAGTTGCAGCACTTGTAAAAAGTCAGTATCCTTCTTATAGCGGCCATCTTATAGAACAAATCCTGTATACAGGAACTGATGATATATTTACAAATGGCTGGGACGCTTCAAGCGGATACGGTATTATAAATGCAAAAAAAATAATGGACATCGCTGCAAATCCATATCGTGATTCTAATGATACAATTGATTCTGCGGACCCAATTTCTATGAACAAAGATTATATAGGAGGAAATTATCCTGCTCTGGATAATGACTACTATAAATTTACTTTGTATGAACCATATACGGTTATAATAAATGTTGCACCTACGGGAAACCAGGATTTAGGGTTTGAATTATATGACAATACTCGAAATATGCTTTCCATGACTAATGCAAATCCAGAAGGAGCTTCAGAAGCGCGTACATATACTCTTAATAAGGGAATTTACTATATCAATATTTATGACATTTTGGGAAACGCAAGTGATTCTGCATATAATATAAAAATAACTGCAAATGATAATACTGCTCCTAAAATTACATTAATACAAAATTCTGTGCCTTTGGAAATTGGTGCTACTGCTGTAACAGACGTTGTTCTTTCAATTGAAGACACATCTTATTTTGAAGTTAATATACTTAGAAATAGTGAACCGTATGGCATGCCTGCTGAGAGCATTTTTACTGAAAATGGAGTGTATAAAATTACTGTTTCTGATTCTTCAGGAAACGTTTCGGAGTTTAACTTTAATATTGATAAGACTCATCCATTGATCGTTGATTTCAACTCCCAAGGAGGAACGGAAGTTGAAAGCACATCCACATTATGGGGGAGTGTAATATCAGAACCTGAAACACCTGCATATTCAGGATATACATTCAAGGGGTGGTACAAGGAATCCTCCTGTATAAATCAGTGGAATTTTGATAAGGATGCAGTTTATTCTGATGTGACCATTTATGCGAAATGGAGTAAGAATGTTTCCGGAGTTAGCATAGAACCCTCAAGTATAACACTAAATAATCTTGGTGAAATACGGCAAATAATCGCTTCTGTTAGTCCTGCAGATGCCGGAAATAAAAATGTAATATGGCATTCAAGCAACACAGAAGTAGTTACTGTCAGTACATCAGGAAGTATTACTGCAGTAGGAAATGGCGTTGCAACAATAACAGCAACAACAGAAGAAGGCGGTTTTACAGCAACCATTGAAACGACTGTACAAGATTCAAGCGGTGTGTATTTCATTAAGTCTAAAAACAGTGAATTGTTCATGGATATTTATGGCGGAGGAAGAGATTTTGGCACCAACATTATTCAGTGGTCATATCATGGGGGTACAAACCAACAGTGGAAATTTGAAAATTTGGGAAATGGCTACTATAAAATCACTTCTGTGCTCAATCCGGCATACGCCCTTGATGTATATTGTAGTGGTACAAGTATGGGAACGAGGGTAATCCAGTGGCCATATTATGGAGGACCTAACCAGCAGTGGAAGATTATTGAAAATGAGGATGGCAGTATTTCTTTAATATCAAAACTGGCGTTTGAAAACGGAACAAGGTATGTACTGGATGTTTATGGAGGCAGTGCAGTCGCGGGGGTCAACGTAATTCAGTGGTCTGGAAATGGTGGAGATAACCAGAAATGGTATCTTGAACAGGTACGGGATTATACGTTGAGCTATAACTGCAATGGAGGAACTGCAATAGCGTCCTCGCCAGAAA
>NZ_FQYT01000027.1 GCF_900141895.1 Parasporobacterium paucivorans DSM 15970
CAGATAAAGCTAATTCCTGATATGAAATTTCTGTTGTTAGATATAACTCTACTACATGAAGCTTAAATTCAAAAGAGTAACTTTCATTTTTTCTAGAACGCATTAATCCTTCATCGCCAAAAGTCTGATAAGCCTTAATCCACTTTCGAACTTGTTCATTATTCTTAATATGATATTTTTCTGCTAGAAAACAGTAACCACCTTTGCCATTTTGATAATCTGTAACAATTTGCTTTTTAAATTCAAAACTATATTTTGCCATAAAAAAACTGACCTCCCATAAGTTAGATTTTTAGGTCTAACTTATGGGGGTCAGTTCAAAATACATGCCCTGCTCTTTTTTTGTATAAAACTCAAAAAACACTTGACAAGTCAATAAAAAAATGCGGCGAAGCCCTTTATTAATATATATTTTAAGGAGGTTTAGCTTATGAATTATTCTGATGTTGTCAAGAGAAGGTTATGGGAAATCGTTGAAGATATGAAAAAATGTCCATGGCTTTTCTCCAAAAATCCTGATAAGGACTTTCAGAGAAAGAAAAAATGGGATTTAGAATCTATGATGAAATTTATGCTCACGATGGAAGGAAGAAGTATGAAGGAAGAACTGTATAAGTTTTTTGAGTATAGTGATAACTTGCCTTCCAATTCCGCTTTTAATCAACGAAGAGAGCAACTCCTCCCAGAGGCATTTGAATTCTTATTTCATGAATTTACGGAATCATTTTCAGCAAAAATGAAAACCTATTGTGGATATCGTCTGCTTGCTTGTGATGGATCTGATTTGAACATTGCCAGAAATCCTGATGATCCTGATACGTATTTTCAATCTTTGCCAAATGACAAAGGCTTTAATCAACTTCATCTCAATGCACTTTATGATTTGAACAGTCGTTGTTATATTGATGCAATTATTCAACCAGGTCGCTGTGAAAACGAAGCTAAGGCTATGTGTTCGATGATTGATCGATATTCCGGTATTGAAAAGACTATTTTTATTGCTGATAGAGGTTATGAAAACTATAACATCTTTGCCCATGCAGAGAGAAAAGGCATGAACTATCTTATTCGTGTAAAGGATGTTTATAGTAACGGTATCACATCCGCCTGTGACTTACCGGATTCTGAAGAATTCGATGTCAGGTTATCCTTGACACTGACTAGAAAACAAACTAAGGAAGTAAAGGAAAACCCACAAAAATATAGGATCATAATGAAAGCAACACCATTCGATTATTTAGATCTTTATACCAATAAATACTACGACATAACAATGAGAATTCTAAGGTTTGAGATTTCAGAAGGGAAGTTCGAATGCATTATTACAAATCTGCCTGAAGAAGAGTTTAACATAAAGGAGATAAAAGAACTTTATCATAAGAGATGGGGAATAGAGACGTCATTTAGAGAGTTAAAATATGCCGTTGGAATGACCTGTTTTCACGCTCGAAAAGTAGATTACATAAAACAAGAAATCTGGGCAAGGCTAGTTCTGTACAACTTCTGTGAGATTATAACTACCCAGGTATCAATAGAAAAAAAGAATACGAAATATGACTATCAGCTGAATTATACGATAGCAATACATATTTGCCGATACTTTCTTAGCATTAAGCCAAATAAGGTACCACCAGATGTTGAGACCCTGATCAGCAAAGAACTACTACCGGTAAGACCGGGGCGTCACGACCCTCGCAAAGTCAAGCCCCAGTCTACAGTAAGCTTCCTTTACAGAGCAGCTTAACAAATGTAGTATACAGCATTTTTTGAGACAGATGAACAATCTGTCTCATTGTTATGAAAATTTTTTCTTAGACAAAACGAAATGAGTCAGCAGATATAATTCTGCTGACCCAAAAAGGTGGTGGAATATTCCAATGTCACTTATCTAAATGACATTGGCATCTTCGTGCGCCGTTTTTTTATCTTACGATGAGAACTGATTTTTCTGAACCTACAGCAACTTTTCGTGTAACGCTGCCCATCAATACGCGGCTGACGCCGCTGGTTCCTCTTGAACCCATTATGATCATGTCGACATCGGATTCTTCCGCCTGACGGATGATTTCGTCGTAGGGAACGCCTTCCTTCTGAATGGTAGAAATCTTGACGTTTAATGATGCAATGCTGTTTTTTTCCTTTTCAAGAAGCTTGGTGGACATACGGTGGTTTTCCTGTCTGATCTTATCGGACATGTCACGCGGGTAGATGTTGGTATTATCTATAACGTGAAGAAGGATAATTTCGCTTCCGAATGATTCCGCGAACAATTTTGCCTGTTCCAGTGCCTGCTGTGAGTAGGAAGAACCGTCCACTGGTACTAAAATTTTGCTGATTGCCATGATGATACCTCCGATAGAATTTTTAATATAGTAATGTCAAGATGACGAATGACCTATCTGACTATAAGGACGGATTTATGGGAACCAATCGCTACCTTACGTGTGACGCTGCCTAAAAGAAAACTGGTAACGCCGCTGGTTCCTTGGGAACCCATTACGATTAAATCAATGTCAGCCTCTTCTGCGTAGCCGATGATGACATCATAAGGAACACCTTCTCTTTGGACGGTAGTAACCCTATATCCGGCTGCATCCAGGTTTTGTTTGAATGTTTGGAGAAGTTCTGTGGATAATCTGTAGTATTCCGCCCGGATGTTTTCGGGAAGGTCAAACTGGTAAATGTTCGAGATATCGATAGCATTAAGAAGAATTATCTCGCTGCCATAAAAACCGGCCAGTGACTTTGCCCGTTCGGCTGCATCCCGGGAATAAGCGGAAGAATCAATGGGTACAAGGATTTTCTTGATTTCCATAATTTCACCTCATCCTGATTTAATCAATCTAACAGTTGAAAAATCTTTTATCTTACAATAAGGACCGATTTTTTGGATCCGACGGCCACTTTGCGGGTGACGCTGCCCAGCATATTCCGGACACCGCTGGTTCCCTTTGACCCGATGACGATTAGATCCACATCATGAGTTTCGGCATAATTGATGATCAAGTCGTACGCCACTCCGACCTCCTGTACCATGGAAACCCTTTCACCCAATGACTCCAGGCTTTTTTTTGCGTTTTCCAGGATTTTTGTCGATATAAGTTTGCTTTCCTGGTTCAGTCTTTCAAGAAGCTCCCTGGAGAATGTATAGGGATTGGAAGGATAATCGAGACTGGACATTTCCATAACATTGAACAGAATAATCTGGCTGCCATACTGTTCAGCCAATTCCTTTGCCTTTTCAATTGCCTTTTGAGAATTTGGGGAGCCGTCTACGGGAACAAGAATTTTTTTAACTGTCATGCATATTCCTCCTTACAGATTATATTCTCTCAAATTACGTAATAATTGTAACATACGGCGCTTTCAACTGCAACAGATGGTTATTCTTCCGTAATATCGCTATGGATTATGAGGACAGGACATTTTGCTTCGGAAATCACCCTTTGGGAAACGGAACCCAGGAAAAAACGCTTGATTCCGGAAAAACCGCGGTTTCCCATGATTATCAGATCAAAGCCTTCGCTTTCTGCTGTTTCCAGAATCTTCATATAAGGCTCGCCAAACACTATTTGTTTTTCGACCTCGATGCCGGAAAAATCAAGATCGGACGTGACTGAATCCATAAGAGCCCGCGCGTTTTCCAAGGCTATATCCTTATAATTGTCCTGTACGTCCTGACCTGCAAGAATGGATCCGTCTACCTGGCTCCACATCCGCATATTCCTCTGGAGACTCAGCATTTTCGTCACATCCACCACGTGTATGAGTTTGATTGAAAAACCATATTTTCCAGCGATTTCAATAGATTTCTTCAGTGCATTAACAGATGCATCGGAACCGTCAACGGGTGTTAATATCTTCATCGTCATTCCCCCCTCTTGAATATTATCTGAATGCCACACCTCCATTTTAACATAATATCGGTTGGTTTTACAGATACTTTAAGGATGTCAGGAAATTTTCTGCTTTTTACCGGAAAATATCTACAGTATAGTACCAAAAATTAATGGTATGCAACTTGATAAAAGACCATGAATTGGAGTATACTTGTAGTCATGATAAAAAAAGCAAAGAGGTAATCATATATGAAATTAAATGAAGCACTGGAATTAATCCGTCAGCCTGACAGTAAAGCTATGGATGAAAGCCGGAAAAGATGGGACAGCATAGCAAAGCCGCTCCGCAGTCTGGGAAGAATGGAAGAAGCGGTCATCAAAATAGCCGGTATAGCCGGAGACAGCCAGGTGGTGCTGGACAAGAAAGCCCATGTGGTCATGTGCGGTGACAATGGGGTAGTCGAGGAGGGTGTATCCCAAAGCGGAAGCGAAGTTACGGCTATCGTGGCAGAGAATTTCCTTCAGGTAAAATCCTGCGTCAGCATTATGTGCCGGATGCAGGGTGTGGATCTTTTTCCTGTTGATGTGGGAATGTGTTCAGAAACACGGATTATTCCCAGAAAGATTGCCTACGGAACGAAAAATATGGCCAAGGAACCCGCTATGACCAGACAGCAGGCGGTCGATGCGATAGAAGTTGGAATAGATATGGTTCGGGAATTGAAGGAAAAAGGCTATAATCTGATTGGAACCGGAGAAATGGGCATCGGAAATACAACGACCAGCAGTGCTGTCACAAGCGCGCTGCTGGGTGTCGACGTCGAATCCGTTACGGGAAAAGGCGCAGGCCTTTCCTCATCTGCCCTGAATAAAAAGATTCAGGTAATAAAAAATGCCATAGAACTTCACCGGCCAGATCCCCTTGATCCCGTAGATGTACTGGCCAAGGTGGGAGGCTTCGACATCGCAGGGCTTATGGGTGTATTCATCGGTGGGGCAGCCTTCCGCGTTCCTGTTGTAATAGACGGCTTCATTTCTTCCGTGTCAGCGCTGCTGGCTTCCAGGCTGGACTCCAGGATTACCGGGTATATGCTCGCCTCCCATGTGTCCCAGGAACCTGCTTCTGTGATGCTCCTGGAAGAACTCGGCTTAAATCCCCTGCTAGTCTGTGACATGCGTCTGGGAGAAGGTACAGGCGCAGTTGCGTCCTTTCCCATACTGGATATAGCTTTAGAAATATATAACAAAATGAGCACATTTGAGCAGATCGAGCTGGATGCCTACGAGGAACTGGAATAATGATAACGGTAGTTTACGGGGGCAGCGGAAGCGGTAAATCCGAATTTGCCGAAAATATGGCGGTTCGCAATGCCTGCGGTCCCTTTTATTACATTGCGACTATGTATCCTTACGACAGAGAGAGCTTTGCGAAAATTGACAGGCACAGAGAAATGAGGAGCGGAAAGAACTTTGAGACGATTGAAGCCTTTACAGATATTTCTGCGGTAGAGATTGAGAAGGGAAGCTCGGTCCTGTTGGAATGCGTCTCGAATCTGGTTGCTAATGAAATGTTTTTAGACTGTGGAGCCAAAGAAAACTGCTTTCAGTCCGTGGCCGGTGGGATAGACCACCTGGCGGGGCAGGCAGGACATCTTGTCATCGTGACCAACAATATCTTTGAAGACGGAACGGAATATGAAGATGAGACCGGGACATACATGAAGGCCCTGGCAGACGTAAATCTATATATCTGCGGGCGTGCAGACAATGTTTTCGAGGTAGTACACGGAATTGTGATTCCTGTCAGAAAAGCGGGAGGCGGGTTATGAAATCTATTTTACAGAGTGTAGTCATTGCTTTTGCAATGTATTCCAAAATACCCATGCCATCCATTGAGTGGGAAGTTAAAAATATGAGATATGCCATGAGCTTTTTCCCTTTTGTCGGTATTGTAATCGGGGCTCTGGCATGTGCCTGGTATTATATTGTGTCCACATTTGGAATCAGCCCGGTACTCTCGGCCGGAGTATTTACAGTACTGCCGGTCCTGATTACGGGAGGAATCCATATGGACGGCTTTTTGGACACCATAGATGCTCTGAGCTCCAATCAGTCTATGGATAAGAAGATAGAGATATTAAGCGATTCCAATGCAGGAGCCTTTGCCGTCATCTATGGCATCGTGTACATGGTTCTGACATTTTCCTTCTGGCATGAAATCGGCGGACGCACCATCCTTATCGTTGCGCTCGGATTCGTGCTGTCCCGTTCCCTGAGCGCCCTTTCCGTGGTAAGCTTTCGCAAGGCAAAAAAGACGGGGCTTGCCAGCCTGTTTTCTGATGCGGCCGTAAGCCGGAACGTCCGTATATCCAATATTGTCATGATTGTACTGAGCGGCGCGGCCATGGTTGCAATAAATCCGGTTTTGGGAATAATCGCCCTTTGTGCGGCTTTTCTGGTTTTTGCATACTTTCGGTACATCGCATATAAAAGCTTCGGAGGGATTACGGGAGACTTGTGCGGATATTTTCTGCAGCTGTGTGAACTTGCAATATTAATATGCGTGGTAGGAGGAAACATGATATGCTTTTGATAACGGGAGGCGCTTTCCAGGGAAAGAAAGACTATGCTCTGCAACTGACCGGGCTGGCCCCAGAGGATGTCTGTGACGGTCTGGACTGTGAATATGAGACGGTGTTTCATGCGGCCATCATCGACAATTTTCATCTGCTGATCCGCAGGATGCTACTGGAAGAAAAAGACATGGATTCCTTTATCCGCAGGCTTGTGGGGGAAAATCCGGAAGCGGTTGTAATCGTGAATGAGCTGGGCTGTGGGGTAATCCCCACCGACCCCTTTGACCGGAAATACAGAGAAACATGCGGCAGGACATCCTGCAGACTGGCAAAGTCAGCCGTCAGCGTCCACAGGGTGGTATGTGGGATAGGAATGGTGATCAAACGTGATTAATGCAGCTTTTATACGGCATGCGATGACCGAAGGGAACCTTCTGAAAAGATACATAGGAATCACAGATGAACCCTTGTGCAGCGAGGGACGTTTTTCGTTAAACGGGAAGAAGTATCCGAAAGCACAGATTGTCTTCGTCAGTCCGATGCTGCGCTGCAGGGAAACTGCCGGGATTATTTATCCGGATGTGGAGCATATAATTCTGGAAGAACTAAGGGAATGCGATTTCGGACTTTTCGAGAATAAAAACTATAGAGAACTGTCCGGCTCTCCGGAATATCAGGAGTGGATCGATTCCGGAGGAAAAAAAGACTTTCCCGAGGGAGAAGCGTTGGACACGTTCAGGAAAAGGTCGGCGGAGGCCTTCGCACTTATTGTCAGGGAAAGCCTGCAAAACCATTGCCCTGACGTTGCAGTCGTCACACATGGAGGGGTCATCATGAATATTATGGAACAGTTCGCAGTTCCGGAGAAGGATTTCTATTCCTGGTATGTGGAGAATGCAGAAGGATATCTGGTTGAGACAGATGAGAATCGGAGGATTACCGTAAAATGTTCTATTCATTGATAAGCGTTGGAATTGGATATATATTGGATCTGCTGGTGGGAGACCCCAGGAACCTGCCCCATCCCATAAAGCTGATCGGGAAGCTGATCAGCCGGCTGGAGGTTTTTTACCGGGGGAAATTTCAGGCCACTCAGAAGGGGGAGACGGCAGCGGGAGTTTTTCTTATGGTTTCGGTTATCCTGATTTCCACGGCGATTCCGCTTGTCATCCTCATAGCGCTATACCATATCAGCCCGTTTGCCGGAATAGCGGCAGAATCCCTTATGTGCTGGAGCATCCTGGCCACAAGGGACTTGAAAGACGAGAGCATGCTGGTTTTCAGGCATCTGAAGGATAATGACGTGGAGGGTGCCCGCAAGGCGGTGTCCATGATTGTCGGCCGGGATACCCGTTTCCTGGATGAAAAAGGGATAGCAAAAGCCGCTGTTGAAACGGTTGCGGAAAATACCTCGGATGGTGTCATTGCTCCAATGATTTTCATGATAATTGGAGGCGCACCTCTAGGGTTTTTCTACAAGGCCGTCAATACGATGGACTCTATGGTCGGATATAAAAATGAAAAATACCTGAATCTCGGAAGGTCGGCAGCCCTGCTGGATGATGTGCTCAATTACATCCCGGCCCGGTTCAGCGCATTCATGATGATTCTGGCCACATATTTTTCAGTGGGAGACTCCCGGGAGGCTGTCCGGATATACAGACGAGACAGATTCAATCATGACAGTCCCAACTCTGCCCATACGGAAGCTGTTATGGCCGGTGCCCTGCAGCTGCAGCTAGCCGGGGATGCCTTTTATTTCGGGGAACTGAAGAAAAAAAGGACGATTGGAGATCCTGTCAGGGAAATTGAAAGTGAAGATATCCCGCGGGCCAACAAACTGATGTACGCAACTTCCCTCATCACGATGGTCATTCTCACCCTGATAAAAGGAGGAATCCTGTTCCTATGGTAATGCACACCTTCCCAAACGGGGATGAGGCGGCCCTGGAAAAGCAGAGCGTGATTATCCGGTTTGCCGGAAAAAGGAGGGTGCTGAGCACCTCGAATTTAAACGGAGGCATATCAGATGACCTGTCCAGTGTATTTAATAATGACTGCAAACCCCTTTTGGGGGTTGAAATAAAGATGCTGGCGGATACCTATGAGGGGCACCTCCGGGCGACCGCCAAGGGACTGGGACTGGATGATACCCGGACCTGCGGTCTATGTACCTCTGCCTATATGAAGAACACGGCCATTGTATCTGGACAGTTCACAGATTTCACCGTCACGGCGGTGGTGACCGCCGGCGTGGACCATAACGGTGGCCGGGCAGGCGACCCCGCTTTCTGGAGGGAACTGGATGAAAAATGTCTTCCCTATAATCCGGGTACCATAAACATCATGCTGCACATCGATGCAGACCTTACGCAGGGAGCAATAACCAGAGCCCTGGTGACCTGTACGGAAGCCAAGACGGCAGCCCTGCAGGAACTTCTGGCTCCCAGCCTTTTTTCTGACGGACTTGCGACAGGATCGGGCACGGATGGTACCATAATCATTACGGACCTTGAATCGGAGAAAAGGATAACAGAGGCAGGAAAACAGTTCAAAATGGGAGAATATATTGGGAAGACTGTAAAAGAGGCAGTGAAAAAAGCATTGTTTCTGCAGACCGGTCTTACCCCGCTCTTTCAGTTTGACGCCATAGCCCGGATGCAGAGATTCGGGGTTTCGGATACTAGCCTTTGGGAAATTTACCGGTCCACAGGTGACGGAGTCCTGAACCGGACAGATTTCACCAACCTTTTATTTGAAATAGGTGGACGGGAAGAAATAGTCATCGCTACCTCCCTGTATGCCCATCTTCTGGACCAGATGAACTGGGAAATGATTCCAGCCGGATCCGGGTACAGGGAAGGCATGGAAATATTAGATAAAATGGGATTCAAGCCTGAGCAGGGGACACATTCCCACTGCGTGAAGGAAATGGTCAGGTTGTACTCGGAAGGCTTCGTCCGCATGGTTACAGAATAGGAGAATACAGATGCACAAGCACGGTGGTGACATATACACCCATAAAAATGTAATAGATTTTTCTGCGAATATCAATATGCTGGGAACCCCGGATGCCATCAAGAAGGCGGCCGCACAGGCGCTGGAGGTTTCGGACAAGTATCCGGATACGGAATGCAGGCAGTTAAGAAAAGAACTTTCCATAAGGGAAAACCTTCCGGAGGAATATATCCTGTGCGGAAACGGAGCGGCAGACCTTATCTTTTCTCTGGTCGTTGCCCTGCGCCCCAAAAAGGCTCTTTTGCCGGTTCCCTCTTTTTATGAGTATCAGCAGGCACTGGAAATATTTGAGGAATGTGACATAACGTATGAGTACCTGAAAGAAGAGAATGGCTTTGAGCTGATGGAGGACATGCCGGATAAAATCACGGATGAATATGACATCCTGTTTTTATGCAATCCCAATAATCCAACCGGAAAGAAAATTCCCCATGAACTGCTGCTGCGAATAATGGAAAAGTGCAGGGAATGCGGAGTACTGCTGGTTCTGGATGAATGCTTCCTGGACATGACCGAAAATCCCGGTAAAAACACTCTGAAGGAATTCGTGGCTTCCAACCGGCATCTGTTTATTCTGAAAGCTTTCACGAAGATTTATGCCATGGCGGGCATCCGTCTGGGATATGGGTACTGCAGCGATGAGAAGCTGTTAAAGAGGATGAAAGCTGTAACTCAGCCCTGGAGCGTGTCTGTCATAGCCCAGCAGGCAGGATTAGCAGCGCTCCAAGAGAATGAGTCCACTCAAAAATTCCTGGAAACACTGCAGGAAGAGAAGGAGTTTCTTTTGAAGGAGCTGGATAATCTGAAAATTACCTATTTCGGACATGCAGCAAATTATATTTTTCTGAAGGCCCATGAAAACCTGTATGAAGAATGTCTGAATGAAGGTATAATGATTCGGGACTGCAGCAATTATGAGGGATTGAGAAAAGGATATTATAGAATTGCGGTAAGAACCCGCCCTGAGAACATAAAGCTCATAGAAACATTAAAAAAATGCATCTGACTGGAATCGAACCAGCACTTCTGGCTCCGGAGGCCAACGCTCTATCCATTGAGCTACAGATGCATGTATAAAGTATTATAGTGGAGATAACGGATTTTTTCAACTACATTTTAAAATTGTCAAGAATTGGAGCAGAGCATATGCAGAAAATAAAAAAAAATCAGGCGGTCCTGTATGGAATCCTGGGAATCCTGGTTATCGTATTGATTGTTGTACTCATCGCAGTAAATGCAAAAAAAGCGGAGAACGAAGAAAGTTCGTCTTTGGAACAAAGCTCGGAAATCGCCGGACTGTCTCTGCAGCAGGATACCGTGCCGGAAATCAATGCGCTCATATCGGATCATTACGCGGCGCTGATACCCACTGCGGATACCATAATAGAGTCCTATAACAACCTATCCTGCTATATCGCGGAGGGGCCGGTAAAAGACAGCTATATCGTATTCGCCTACTGGGAAGCAAAGATTATCAATACTGCCACCCTGGCGCCCGGCATTGAGACCTTCTTTGTTCAAAAAAGCCAGGATGGGGTTTATTCCATAACCAGCCCCATTCCTGCGGACATTGCGCAATATATCCGCAGCCTGCAGGATAATGAGCAGGTCAGGAAGCTGCTTGATGATACGGAAAAAAAGTACCAGGATGCACTCAGTGCTGATGTCAATCTGAAAGCATTCAGTGAATATATCAAATCCCTGGATGCGAACGGGAAAACCACCGAAGCTTCGGAAACAACTGCGACATCCGAGACAACCGCAACATCCGAGACGTCCGGAACATAAGATTTGTTTGACAGAAAGAAATCCAGGTGCTATACTGACCACCAATAAACGCTAGGGGAGCCTCACGGCTGAGAATATATCGCGGTATCATGATATTAACCCTCATTACTTGATTCGGGTCATTCCGACGTAGGGAAGCAGATTTCTTTCTACTATCAGTTAAAGTAATCCTCTGGCAAAAATAAGGAGGATTTTTTTATGTCAGATTTTTTTGCATTTCCAACAGTCAACAGTTGGGAAGAGAATGTATTCAAGCTCACAACCCCGGGCATCATTACCGTGGTGATTCTCATCGTGGCACTGATTGCCGTCGCTCTTTTTATCCGTTCCAGAACCGTAAAATCCCCAAAATCTACCACCAGACAGCTGGTTTTTTCTGCCATAGCGCTGGCTCTGGCCATGGTGACCTCTATGATCAAGCCCTTTGAGATGCCTATGGGCGGGTCCGTTACGTTTTTCAGCATGCTCTTTATCTGCCTCATTGGATACTGGTACGGACCGAAGGCCGGAATCATGACGGCCGTTGCCTATGGTCTGCTTCAGTTTTTGATTTCGCCAATCTTTTATTCCATCCCCCAGATGATTGTGGACTATCCTCTTGCCTTCGGTGCCCTGGGTCTGTCCGGTTTTTTCGCGGGCAGGAAATACGGACTTGTGACCGGATATATTGTGGGGGTTTTTGGGCGCCTTGTATTTGCCTTCCTGTCAGGACTTCTTTTCTTTGCAGCCTATGCAGAGGGAAGCGGCATGAGCGCTCCTGTGTATTCACTGGCTTACAATGCCTTTTATATCGTACCTGAGGCGGCGGCAACCATTATCCTCTTGTCCGTACCAGCCGTAAGCAAAGCTTTCAAATATGTTAAAAGAATGGCTGTAGAAGATTAGGATTTATGGTATAATATGGCAAAATAAACGGATATGGGGAATTTGCCGAAATGAGCGGAATGAAGAAAGATATGGTGGAAAGCTTTGATGAAAATAAGGAGATACGTTTAAATAAATTCCTGAGCGATGCTGGGGCATGTTCCCGCAGAGAAGCCGACCGGCTGATTGAAGCAGGGAAAGTCACCGTCGATGGGAAGCCAGCCGTGGTGGGAATGAAAATACTCCCATCCCAGACAGTCATATGCGACGGAAGACCGGTCACACGGGAGGAAGAGTTTATCCTGATTGCGCTGAACAAGCCGAAAGGCATCGAATGTACGACCAGCAGGGATGTCCCCGAAAACATCATTGATTTCATAAATTATCCGAAGCGCATTTATCCCATCGGACGGCTCGATAAGGGCTCCGAGGGACTGATTCTCCTCACCAACAATGGCGCCATTGTGAACAAGATTTTGAAGGCCGTCAACCACCATGAAAAGGAATATATCGTCATTGTGGATCACGAAATCACGGAGGATTTTATTCGGAAGATGTCGCAGGGAGTACCCATACTTGATACGGTTACCAGAAAATGCGAGGTCAGAAAAATGGGTGAGCAGATCTTCAAAATCGTGCTGACCCAGGGCCTCAACCGGCAGATCCGCAGAATGTGCGAATACCTGGGCTACAAGGTGGTCAGGCTGAAAAGGGTCCGCATCATGAATATAGAACTGGGAGATCTGAAGAAAGGCTGTTACAGGGATGTGACCCCAAAAGAGATTGAACAGCTGTTAGGAAGCTTCTGATGAATATTTTCTATAAAATAAAGTTTGCCCTCCGGGGTGAGCTTTATTTAATTGTGTATCTTTCTGCCCTGTGATAAAATTAGGGATAGTCAGCCTCAGGGCAAATAATCGGAGCAGATGGTGCAGAATATGGATAAACAAAAGAGAATCAGAGAACTGGTAGAAATATTAAATAAGGCAGGACGGACTTATTATCAGGAAGACCGGGAAATCATGAGCAATCTTGAATATGACGGGCTTTATGATGAGCTCTTGGAACTGGAGAAGGAGACAGGCATCGTTCTGGCAGACAGCCCATCCGTAAACGTGGGATATGAGGCAGTAACAGAGCTTCCGAAGGAGAACCATGAAGTCCCAATGCTTTCGCTGGACAAGACGAAGGATGTGGGTGTACTGGCGGAATTTCTGGGAAGCCAAAGAGGTCTGCTTTCCTGGAAGCTGGATGGGCTTACCATTGTCCTTACTTACAGGGATGGTACGCTGTACAAAGCTGTAACCAGAGGGAATGGACAGATCGGCGAGGTGATCACCAATAACGCCAGGGTCTTCAAGAACATACCACTCAGTATCCCCTTTAAGGGAGAGCTGATCCTGCGGGGAGAAGCAGTTATTAAATATTCGGATTTTAACCGTATAAATGAGAAAATCGATGATGTGGGAGCCCGGTTCAAGAACCCGCGAAACCTTTGCAGCGGTTCGGTCAGGCAGCTGAACAATCAGATTACGGCGGAGAGAAATGTGAATTTCTATGCATTTTACCTGGTCCGGGCGGAAGGGGAAGGTTTTCATAACTCCTGTATGGAGCAGTTTGAATGGATGAAGCGGCAGGGGTTTTCCGTGGTGGAGTATAAAGAGGTGACAGCAGAAACGCTTCCGGATACTGTGAGTGCATTTGCCTCATCTATACTGGAACATGATATTCCTTCCGACGGGCTCGTTCTTCTCATTGATGATATTTCCTATGGCCAGTCTCTGGGCGCAACGGCGAAATTTCCAAGGAATTCCATGGCATTGAAGTGGGTGGATGAGCTCAGGACTACCCGTCTGAAACATATAGAGTGGAGTCCTTCCAGGACAGGACTTATCAACCCGATTGCGGTATTTGAACCGGTGGAGCTGGAAGGGACGACGGTAACTCGCGCCAGCCTCCATAATATAAGCATTCTGGAAGCTCTGGCGCTGGGAGAAGGGGATGAAATAGAAGTCTATAAGGCAAACATGATCATTCCCCAGGTTGCAGAGAATCTGACCCGCAGCGGCAGCGTACGAATTCCCAGGGAATGCCCGGCATGCGGACATGAAACTGTGATACGCGAAACCGGAGAAGTGAGGACTCTTTACTGCCCCAACGAGGACTGTCCGGCCAAGATGATTAAGTCGCTGGCTCATTTTGTATCCAGAAATGCCATGAATATAGAAGGAATATCCGAGGAGACCCTGGATAAGTTTCTGGAAAAAGGATTTATCAAGGAATATGCAGATCTTTTCCGGATTGAAAGGTACGAGGATGAAATCGTCGAGATGAAGGGCTTCGGAAGAAAATCCTATGATAATCTTGTGTCATCCCTTGAAAAGGCCAGAAAGACAACCCTTCCAAGGTTCATATACAGCCTGGGCATCCCCAATATCGGACTCGCCAATGCAAAAATGATATGCAGGGAATTTGGCGATGATCTGGACAGGCTCCGTAAAGCCACCAGGGAAGAGCTAATGCTTGTGGAGGGGGTAGGTGAGGTGATAGCCGACACTTTTGCATCCTGGTTTGAGGATCCTGAAAATATCCGTATGGTGGATGAGCTTCTGGATGTGATTGAAATCACGCAGGACAAGTCAACCGGAACTGCCCTGCTGCTGGAAAATAAAACTTTTGTCATCACCGGTTCCCTGAACCATTTTGAGAACAGGGATGAGGCAAGAGACAAAATTGAATCCATGGGAGGCAAGGTGACAGGAAGCGTAACGAAGAACACGGATTACCTGATCAACAATGACACGCAGTCTCAGTCCTCCAAAAACAAGAAAGCGAAAGAACTTGGAATTCCGATCATCAGCGAGAAGGACTTCCTTGCAATGATAGATGCCGCGGAGGAAGTGGATGAATCCAAATAAAAAATCATTCAAAAAAATTATTATATTTGTTTCGGCAGCCGTTCTTCTGTTTTTTCTGCTGGTGGTATGTAATCAGCTCGTGAGTCTGTATAACAGCATAAGAACCGTAAATGAGATTCTTGCCATTGCGGTCACTTCCCTGGCAGGCGCCTTTTTTCTGGCGGTCTTTCTGGCTCCGCTTGTTCTGTTCTTGCGGTACCCGAAACAGGGCAGGCTGCCGGAATCGGATACAGGTGAGGAGTACCAAAGATATATACAGAAACTTGTATTGCAGCTGTCAAAAAACCGGTATCTGCGGCAGAAAAACTTTACATTCGTGGACGGAAACCCAAGGGATTCGGTTTTGGAAGCATATGGCCTGCTTTCTGCGGAATCAATGAAAATCATAAAGAGAGAAGCGTCCGCAGTCTTTCTAACGACAGCGGTTTCCCAGAACGGGGTGTTGGATGGAATCAGTGTACTGCTCAGCCTGATGAAAACGACCTACCGGATCACCAGACTTTATGAAAATCGTCCGTCCTTAAGCCGCATTCTGTATATATATGGAAATGTAGCCGCGACGGTTCTGGTTGTACGCAGCATTGAGGATATGGACCTGATCGAGGAGCAGCTGGAACCCCTTCTGGCCTCTATCATCGGCGGCAGCGCTCTTTCGGCGGTGCCGGGTGCGTCAGCCATATCAAACCTTCTGGTGAATTCCATTATGGAAGGAAGCGTCAATGCACTTTTGGCTCTTCGGGTGGGAGTGATTACCCAGCGCTATCTTTGCGCATTGACGACGGTGGACAGGAGAGAAGCCAAAAGAAGTGCGTCCCGACAGGCGGCGGCCCTCCTTGGCGGAGTGCTGAAGGAAAACGCAGTCAATGTTGCCAGGACATTTACGAGAGCGGCGAAGAACACGGCAGCCTCTACAGTCAGAGGCGGATTTTTTCATAGAAAAGAAGTTTAGAGGGAGTACATGAATTTTACAAAGACATTGCTGGCATGGTATGATGCCAATGCAAGAAAACTGCCCTGGCGGGAAAACAAAGACCCCTACAGGGTCTGGATCTCCGAAATCATGCTGCAGCAGACCCGGGTAGCCGCGGTCATTCCTTATTACGCCAGGTTTATGGAAGCTCTGCCGTCAGTCCGGGATCTTGCCGGGGTTTCCGAAGAAATCCTGATGAAGCTGTGGCAGGGACTGGGCTACTACAGCCGTGCCGCCAACCTGAAAAAAGCTGCCCAAGTCATAATGGAGCAGCATGGAGGGGTATTCCCCCGGGAAGTGAACGAAATCCTCGAACTTCCCGGTATTGGCCCCTATACGGCAGGAGCTGTTTCCTCCATCGCCTTCAGCAAACCGGAGGCAGCCGTGGATGGAAATGTACTGCGGATATTTTCCAGGATTCTGATGATAAGCGGGGACATCGGGAGCTCAGCCGTAAAGAGGGGAATAGCCGCGGAGGTTCAAAAAAGAGTCTCCAGGGAGCGCCCGGGGGACTTCAACCAGGGGCTGATGGATTTGGGTGCCACCATATGCCTGCCTGGGAAGCCGCTTTGTCCGGAGTGTCCGGTGGAGAAATTCTGTGCAGCCAGGAAATGCGGCCGGCAGCAGGAACTGCCGGTTAAGACAGCCAAAAAGTCCAGGGAGATAAAGGAATATACAGTCCTTATTATCGAATCGGGGGACCGGATAGCCTTGGAGAAACGTCCTCCCGACGGGCTCCTGAAGGATTTATGGCAGTTTCCCCTTCTCGAGGGGTGCGTGGAAAGCCAGTATTACGTAGAGGATATGATGGAAGAGAAAGGGAACCCTATCCGGTCGATAAAAGAAGGTCCATGTGCAAAGCATTTATTTTCCCACCAGGAATGGCGGATGAAGTCCTATATTCTGCACATGGACCATATAGCTGCGGGTTGGACATGGGCAACCAGGCTGGATATTCAGGAAAAATATTCCATACCCTCCGCCTTTTCAAAATACCTGGAGTATATCAAGAATAATTAAATGCCGTGCACCGCTTGAACAGCGGTACCCGGCACTTTTAACGTGATTTAATCGATTAAGGCTTCTGCCAGAGCTTTCGTTTCCGACAGGTTTTCCTCAGTCGGATTCCAGTTCACTTTCATTTCAGGGGATATTACAGCAAAGCCGCATTCTTCAAGCGTCCCGCGCAGTACCTTGTTTCCTTCCCCTGACCAGCCGTAGCAACCGAATACGGCAGCTTTCTTGTTTTTGTATTTGAGCTCTTTCAGGAAATGAAGCCATCCACCTACGGAGGAAAGGATATCTCTCCCAACTGTAGGAGATCCCAGGGCAATAGCCTTTGACTTGAAGACCTCGGTCATGATGTCGTTCTTATTTGTTTTGGAAATATTGAATATCTTGACAGTGGTGTCCGGAGAAATATCTCTGATTTCATCCGCCAGTCTGTGGGCAATCCGCATGGTTCCGTTCCACATAGTGTCATAGACAATGGTGATCTGGTTTTCCTGGTAATCTTCGCACCACTGCATATATTTTTCCACAATCTGCATAGGATTTTCCCTCCAGATGGATCCGTGGCTTGGCGCGATGATATCGATAGGTATATTTAATGCCACGATTTCTTCAATTTTCTTTTTGACGAGAGGAGAAAAAGGAGTCAGGATGTTGGCATAATACTTCAGGGCTTCGTGCATAAGCGTATCCTGGTCTGCTTTGTCGTTAAAAAGGGCTTCCAGGGCATAATGCTGTCCGAAGGCATCATTTGAAAACAGAATGTTATCACCGGTCAGGTAGGAGGCCATACTGTCCGGCCAATGCAGCATTTTCATCTCAACAAATACCAGGGATTTATCCTTGGAGACGGCCAGTGAGTCGCCGGTCTTGACAATGTTGAAGTTCCATTCCGGATGATGATGCTGGCCGATCAGTGATTTCTTTGCATTTTCCGTACAGTATATGGGGGTTTCAGGGATTTTGGACATAAGGTGGGAAAGGCTTCCTGCGTGATCGGGCTCACCGTGGTTTATGACAATAAAATCAATGTCTTCCAAAGGAATTTCCTTCTCCAGATTCGATACGAATTCTTCCGCATGAGGGGTCCAGACTGTGTCAATCAGAATATTTTTTTCCTCGCGTATCAGATAGGCATTCTGGCTGGATCCATTGTTGATGGTAAAATCCGAACCATGGAATTCCTCCAGCTCCCAATCAATTTTTCCTACCCAGTAAACATTGCTTTTCACATGTACCTTCATTCTTCATACCTCCTTATGTAATTGGGCTTAAGCTTCTTCCTCTACCTCACCTTCGTGAATATCGGACTTGGGCTTTACCAGACCTTCTATTATTATACCTTTTTTCTCAGCATAATCCCATAGGGCGGCGTGGATAGCCTCTTCCGCCAGCAAGGAACAATGCACCTTCTGGGCGGGAAGTCCGTCCAATGCCTCCAATACTGCCTTGTTGGTAACCCGGAGAGCTTCCTGTACCGTCTTGCCCTTTATGAGCTCTGTGGCCATGCTGCTGGTGGCGACCGCAGCTCCGCATCCGAAGGTTTTGAATTTTACATCCTGAATGACTCCGCTTTCATCTATGTCCAGATACATTCTCATGATATCCCCGCATTTTGCGTTGCCAACGGTTCCGATACCGCTCGGATTTTCGATTTCTCCGACATTTCTGGGATGGTTGAAATGTTCCATTACTTTCTCGGTATACATATTTTTTTCCTCCTCGATTATTATTTACTGTTATTTTTTATAAAATCCTCATACAGAGGAGACATATTTCTCAGCCTTTCAATCAGCACCTTCAGGGCATCCACTGTCGTGTCGATGTCCTCCCTTGTTGTTTCGTCTGAAAGGGTAAGGCGCAGCGAACCATGCGCTTTTTCATGGGGAAGTCCGATGGCCAGAAGCACATGGGAGGGATCCAGGGAACCTGAGGTGCACGCGGATCCGCTGGAACCGCATATTCCCTGCATGTCCAGCATAATGAGCACCGACTCGCCCTCCACGAATTCAAAGCTGAAGTTGGCATTGTTGGGAAGCCTGTCCGTTCTGTGACCGTTCAATTTTGTGTGAGGGATTTCAGCAAGCACCCTTTCGATAAGATGGTCCCGAAGCTCTGTTTCATATTCAGCACGTACTTCCATAGTTTCCAGGGCGATTTCCATGGCTTTGCCAAAGCCTGCGATTCCGGGGACATTTTCTGTTCCGGCCCGTTTTTTGCGTTCCTGTCCTCCGCCGTGGATGAAAGAAGTCAGCTTAATACCGTTCCTAACATAGAGAAAACCGATTCCTTTCGGACCTTTCAGTTTATGGGAACTGGCGCTCAGCATATCAATGTTGTACTCCTTGACGTCAATGGGGACCTGACCCACGGCCTGCACTGCATCTGTGTGGAAAAGGACGTTGTGTTCTTTGGCAATCCGTCCGATTTCCCTTATCGGTTCGATGGTTCCGATTTCATTGTTTGCAAACATTATGGTGATAAGGATGGTTTCCGGCCGTATAGACGCTTCCACGTCCTCCGGGCGTACCCTGCCGTCTCCGTCCACATCCAGGTAAGTTACTTCATAACCGTTCTTTGCCAGATATTCGCAGGTGTGCAGGACAGCATGATGTTCGATTTTGGATGTGATGATATGGTTTCCTTTTGACCTGTAGCTTTCCGCGATGGATTTGATGGCCCAGTTATCTGATTCGGATCCGCCGGCCGTAAAATAAATCTCTTTTTCTGAGCAGCCCAGGGCACCGGCAATGATTTTCCTGGAGGCATCTACAGCCTGTCTGCTTTTTCCGGCGAAGGAATAAATGCTGGAAGGGTTTCCATAAAATTCGGTGAAGTAGGGCAGCATTTCCGCTACGACTTCCGGGTGTACCGCGGTAGTGGCCGCATTGTCCAGATATATTAATTTACTCATATTATTCAGTCTCCTTTGATTGTTTGTTTTCCAATGCCTTTTTGCTTTCTTCAGCCAGTTCTTCCAATGTGATGGAATCAAAGGCGGAGTCAATTGCTGCATTGGCTTTTTCCCATACGTATTTTGTGACACAAAGTTCGGATCCGGAACAGGTTTCATCTTCCGGTCCTTCCTCATTGAGTCCGGGACAATCCACCAGTTTAAGATTGCCTTCCAGGGTCCGTATAATGTCTCCGGCCGATATGTCCTTCAAAGGACGGGATATCGTATATCCTCCGATTGCGCCCCGGGAACTGGTGACAAAGCCGGCCTTCTTCATCTTCGCGATGATCTGCTCCAGGTAGCCTTCCGATAAATGCTGCCGTTCGGCTACGCTGCGCAAGGACACAGGTCCTTCATCTGCATGTACGGCCAGGTCGACCATTGCCCTTAATCCATACCTGCTTTTTGTGGACAGTTTCATAAAATCACCCCTCTGTTATAGATGTCATCAAATACCTAGTGAATTACTTGGATATGAAATTATATTATCACTACCCAATCTGTCCGTCAAGCTTTTTCTGCGCAAAAAAAAGACTGTCCGGAAGGGGTCCCGGACAGTCCATATCAAAGGGTTGGCTTGACATTGGCGTCAATTTAAGAAGTTTGCTTTTGAAAGGTGCTGAGTCAGTGAATTTAATTTCCGACTCCATAATGCTCTTTGTTGTATCTATTGATCTCGTCAGTTAAAATCGGAGCTACATGTGGGAACAGTGAATCCGGTCCGCCGTACGTAATACTTGGGATGAATGAGCCGCCTTTGCCGTATGTATCACAAGCTCTGCGAGCCTCTCTGCGAATCTGTTCCTCAGTTGCATCGACGCGGTCTGTACCGGAATCGATACCTCCCATCAGAACCATTCTGCCCTGCAACTGCTCCTGGAGTTTCGGAATATTATTTGTCGGGAGTACACCCTGCCAGATGTCAATGCCGATATCCACCATATCCTCTACAATCGGTTCACAGAATGAATCGGAGTGGTGCAGGACGATGACGCCGTGCTCATGCATGTAGGAATAGATTCTTTTGTAGTGGTCCTTGAAATAGGATCTCCATATATCAGGCTGCATGAAAAGACTGGTTTTTGTGCCCCAGTCATCCAGAGAGATGATGGCATCGGGCTTCAGGTTGTCGACTAAAAGCTTTGTCCAGGTAAATCTGTATTCTGCAATGGCATCCACCAGATCATGCATGTCATCAGGTTCCATCAGAAGATTTACCAGAGTATCCTCAAAACCAAGAAGATAATGGCACTGCTCGAAAATACCTGTTCCCATGAATCCCATAACCATATGCTGGCTTCTGTCAACCTGGGCGGCTGATTCCAATGAAGCTTCCCACAAACCCTGGGTACCTGCGGCGATATCAGGAACAGTTATATATTTTCTCCATTCTGTTATGTCAGGGCAGACCTTGTTTTCGTGAGTAACGTGTGGCATAGGGCCGGGAGCGTCCTCAGGGAACATAATGGTTGTGCCCCACTTGTCTATTGTTGTCACGCCTCTTTTTCTGTTTCCGCGGGCAAACTGGTTGCAGGCGTCATTCATGATCATTTTGAATGGTTCATACATATTCACCAGTCTGTCAGGATGTCCGTCTTTTCCTTTTAATAGTTCCAGTAAATTCTCTTTTGGTGTGAGCATAATATATCCCTCCGTAAATTATTGAATTAAGGCGGCCACACGGCCAGCTTTTCTTAAGTGTAACATACCGCAATTGCTTTAGCAAATATCGATTATGACTATCTGTAATTCCAAAATTGACACAATGAATCCCACTAATCAGGTTGGACATTTCGAAAAAAACTTGTGCGAAATTACCAATGTTCGGAATCTTCACGAAGCTGAGCAGTGGAATTTATGCATAATTTCAGGCGATTCCATAGTGTTCCAGATTATACCTGTCAACTTCGTCTTCGATTATCGGATTTACATGTGGAAAAATAGAGCCCGGCGTGCCATAGGTAATGCTTGGAATGAATCCGCCGCCTTTCCCGTACTCATTGCATGCCCTGCGTACTTCCGCACGGATTTCCTCTTCGGTCGAATCGATGCGGTCGATGACGGAGTCAATTCCGCCCATTAGAACCATGCGTCCCTGCAACAGATCCTGGATTTTAGGAATGTTATTGGAAGGAAGGGCACCCTGCCAGATATCGATTCCAATTTCTGCCATGTCTTCTACAATCGGCTCGCAGTATGAATCCGAGTGATGCATAACGATGACTCCGTTATCATGCATGTAGGAATAGATTCTTCTGTAATGCTCTTTGAAATATTCCCGCCATGTCTCCGGTTTCATGAACAGGCTCTCCTTGGAACCCCAGTCATCATGGGAAACGATGACATCGGGATGGAAATTGTCTACGAGAGTTTTGGCATAATTGAATCTGTATTCCGCAATCGTGTCCACCAATTCATGCATGTCGTCCGGCTCTGCCAGAAGGTTCATCAGAGTATCCTCGAATCCCATCAGATAATGGCACTGCTCGAAAATTCCGGTTCCCATAAAGCCAAGTACGAACTGTTTTTTCCTGTCGACCTGTGCGGCAGAGGCGAGGCAGTCTTCCCAGCCGGTAAGCGTTCCGCCGATGATATCCGGAACCTTTACATAGTTTCTCCATTCTGTAATATCAGGAAGAACTTTATTAGCGGAAGTCACGTGGGGCATAGGTCCCGGAGCATCTTCCGGAAACAGAATTTCCGTGCCCCATTTATCTGTTGTCGTCAGTCCTCTTCTTCGATTGCCGCGTGCAAACATATTGCACGCATCATTGTTGATAAGGACGAAGGGCTTATAACCGTTTACCAGTCTGTCAGGGAGACCGTCTTTACCTTTTAAAAGTTCCAGTACATTTTCTCTCTGTGTGAGCATTTGAATACCTCCATAAAATCATTGAATAACGTTTCTGTTTCTTGTCTTGATTTGAGTCTAGCATGGGTATCCCCCTTTGGCAAATTTCGATTAGGACTATCTGTAATTCCTGAAATTGGACTGACAGTAATTCCAAATCGGACTGTTAAATTATAGACAATGTTGTTTACTTTGCATGAAATGAAACGGGGGAGATGCTTTGCGATTATTGACTTTATACACAATGTTATATATACTGAATTATATATTGGAATGAAGTAAAAAGAGAAGAATAAGGGATATGAATATGAGAGAAATCAATATTTATGAACTGCAGCTGATGGACATAGAGCTTTTTCTGCGCATCGCCGAGTATGGCAGTTTTACAAAAGCGGGGCAGTGTCTTTTTATGACCCAGTCTCTGGTCAGCAAGCGGATCAGTATGCTGGAGCTGAAATTGGGACTGCAGCTTTTCGTGAGGAATAAACGGAACGTGGTCCTTACCCCTGCGGGGAGGCTGTTGCAGAAGAAACTGCAGAGTGTAAATGAAGAAATATTTTTAGCCATAAATGAAGCCCATAATATTCAGGCCGGCATCACCGGAATCATACGGCTTGGTTTTATTGAGTGGGGAAATCTTTTTTTTATGCCGCTTCTGGAAGAATTCATGCGCGAAAATCCCCAGATTCATGTGGAGATAAACCGGTATCCTTTCTTCGAGCTCAGGAAAAATCTGATGTCTTTGGATATCGATATGGCGTTCAGCATTTCCTATGACATGGACAGCCTCTATAAAGATGAATATGAATACATTGACCTGGTTTCTATTCCTCTGGTCGCCATCATGAACCGCAAGAACAGCCTTGCAGACCATAAGAAAGTTACAGTCAGGGATCTCCAGGCTCAGGATCTGCTGATGGTCAGTCCGAAATACTCCATAGGATACAGTGAATGTATCAGCAAGCTGTTTGCAGCCGAAGGAATCAGTCCGATCATATCCCATTATGCCCAGAGCGGCGGAGACCACATTGGGAATCTTCTGCTCAATGAAGGTGTACTGATTGCCAGTGAATATTTCATGGAAAATTCCTGGAAGGAACAGCTGGTCCAGGTGCCAATCGAAGGCACATGCGTCAGCGTAGTGGCTTTATGGAAAAAATCCAAAGTAAATGCCGCAATGGACATCCTGATCGATAAAATGAAAGTCTATTTTCATGCTGAATCCCATCAATGTTCATAGAATCGCGATGAAAAAGATCCATAAAAGGAGAAAACAACATGCCAGAAAAAAAACTTCGTTTTGAAACATTGCAGCTGCACGCCGGCCAGGAGTCTCCCGATTCTGCAACAGATGCAAGAGCGGTTCCCATTTACATGACCACGTCCTATGTATTTGAAGATACAGCCCAGGCCACGGCCCGTTTTGACCTCAGCGAACCTGGAAATATCTATACAAGGCTTATGAACCCCACCACAGACGTATTTGAAAAACGCATTAATGTCCTGGAGGGAGGCGTAGGGGCTTTGGCCACATCCTCCGGAGCGGCCGCAGTAACGATTGCCGTCCAAAATATAGCCCATGCTGGCGACCACATCGTTTCCGCCGCAGAGGTCTATGGAGGAACCTATAATCTTTTTGCCCATACATTCCAGGATTTTGGAATAGACGCAACCTTCGTGAACGGCGACGATTCCGAAAATTTTGCAAAAGCAATACAGCCAAATACGAAGCTGATATTTATCGAGACAATGGGCAACCCGAATGCAAGCCTCATTGACATCGAAGCAGTGGCAAAGATAGCCCACGACAACGGGATTCCTCTTCTGGTAGACAGTACATTTGCAACACCGTATCTGTTCAGACCACTGGAGCATGGAGCCGATATCGTGATCCATTCCGCCACAAAGTTCATCGGAGGGCATGGAACCGCCCTGGGCGGCGTAATCATAGACGGCGGCACATTTGACTGGGATGCATCCGGGAAATTTCCATGCCTGACAGAGCCGGTTCCAAGCTATCACGGCGTGAAATTCACCGAGGCAGCTGGGAAGGCGGCATATATCACAAAAGCCCGCGTCGCTCTTATGCGTGATGTAGGATCTACACTTAGCCCTTTCCATTCATTCCTGTTCCTGCAAGGGCTGGAAACCCTGTCCCTGCGGGTGGAACGGCATATGGAAAATACACTGAAGGTGGTGGAATTCCTTTCAAAGCATCCAAAGATCGAAAAGGTAAACCATCCGTCTCTGCCGGATAACCGCTATAATTCCCTGTACAAAAAATATTTCCCGAAAGGGGCTGGCTCCATCTTTACCATTGAGATAAAGGGCGGCGCCAAAGAGGCCATGGAGTTTGTGGACAAACTCAAAGTATTCTCCCTGCTGGCCAATGTGGCGGATGCCAAGTCTCTGGTCATCCACCCAGGCAGTACCACCCATTCCCAGATGAATGAGGAGGAGCTGGCCGCATCCGGAATCAAACCAAATTCCATCCGTCTGTCCATCGGTCTGGAACACATCGATGACATACTGGAGGATTTGGACCAGGCACTATAAAATATCCAGGAGATACCCATATCCTTCTTTTTCCATATCTTCTTTGGGAATGAACCGGAGAGAGGCGCTGTTTATGCAATACCGCAGTCCGCCTCTCTCTTTTGGACCGTCCGTAAAGACATGCCCAAGGTGGGAGTCGCTGTCTGCAGCACGGACTTCTTTGCGGATCATGCCGTGGGTAAAGTCCTGAATCTCCTTGACTAGAGATTTATCGATGGGCTTGGAAAAACTGGGCCAGCCGCAGCCGGACTCAAACTTGTCCGTTGAGGAGAATAAAGGTTCCCCGGTGATTATATCCACGTAGATGCCTTCCCTGAAATTATCGAAATATTCATTTTTATAAGGCGGTTCCGTGGCCGCATTCCGGGTCACGTCATACTGAAGAGGAGTAAGGTTTGGATTGGCGAGGGACGCCTGCCTGATTTTTGCAGGGCTGATGTGGCAGTATCCGCCCGGATTCTTGTCCAGATAATTCTGATGATATTCCTCGGCCCGGTAATAATTGTCCAGCGGAAGGACTTCAATGGCCACCGGCTGGGACAGCCTCTTCTGCAGGTTGTCTATAGATTTCTGTATCACAGGCAGGTCGTTTGCATCCGTATAATAGATGCCGGTCCGATACTGGGAGCCGATATCTCCGCCTTGCTTGTTCACGGATGTGGGATTCACGGAATCATAGTAGATTTCCAGAAGTTTAGGCAGGGAAAGCCGGTGGGCATCATAGACGACCCGGACGGTTTCCGCGTGACCCGTGCCGCGTCGGCACACATCTTCGTAAGTCGGATTTTGGGTTTTTCCGTTGGCATATCCCGTTTCGGTCTCCAAAACGCCATTGATCTGGGAGATATATTTCTGCGTGCCCCAGAAGCATCCGCCGGCCAGGTGGATTTCTTTTGTGTTCTTTTCCATTCCAATTCCTCCGTCCATTTTTATTTAATAGTAACATCAATTTGCTCTATTGTGAAAGAAAATCATTTGTGATAATATTATTCGATATAAGCATATGAAAGTGGTGATGAAATGCCGATTAAAGTACAGAGCGATTTACCCGCTAAAGCAATTATTGAACAGGAAAACATTTTCATCATGGATGAAACCCGGGCTATCAACCAGGAAATTCGTCCTCTGAAAATCGCCCTTTTAAACCTGATGCCTTTAAAACAGGAGACCGAGATACAGGTTCTGCGTTCCCTTTCCAATACGCCCCTGCAGATTGATCTGACGTTTGTGACTGTGGAGAGCCATGAGTCCAAGAACACTCCGGCCAGCCATCTCAACCAGTTTTATACGACCTTCCGGGAGATAAAGGATAAGAAATTTGACGGACTGATCATAACCGGTGCCCCGGTGGAACTGCTGGAATATGAAGAGGTGACCTACTGGGAAGAACTGAAGGAAATCATGGAGTGGTCCAAAACAAATGTCACTTCCACCCTGCATATCTGCTGGGGCGCCCAGGCTGGACTGTATTATCACTATGGGATTCCCAAGATACGCCTTCCCAAAAAAATGTTCGGCATCTACGAGCACCGGGTCCTGCACAGGAAGAACCCGCTGGTACGAGGGTTTGATGATATGTTCAATGCGCCACATTCCCGCCATACTGGCACCAGGAAAGAAGACGTGGAAAAGACAGCGGACCTGGTCATCCTTTCCGAATCCGATGAGGCCGGTGTTTTTATCATCATGAACAAGGAAGAAAAGCAGATCTTCGTGATGGGACATCCGGAATATGACCGGAAAACACTGGACGCAGAATATAAGCGGGACCTGGAAAAAGGACTGGATATAGATATGCCGGTCAATTATTACAAGGACAATGATCCGCAGAATATGCCGGAACTGACCTGGAGAGCCCATGCCAATGCGTTCTATACGAACTGGCTGAATTATTATGTATACCAAGTGACGCCATATGAGTTGTAGGAAAGTGGCGTAAAAGCCCATATTTCATGCGATTTCCACGATTTGAAAGTGCTTTTTCTTATCGTAAAATATCGTATGTTTTGGTGTCAAATTGGGGTCAAAAGGTGTCAGGTCTTTTGACTGTAATATGTAAAAATTAAATGAATTGTAACGATGAAAAATGATTGCGGAAGATAATCTGTGATATGGGAATCGGTACATGGAATGTATGTGAAAGCAGTGTGTTTTGAAGTTGCCCGTGATGGGGACTTTGGCATGCTGCTTTTTGTTTTTATTAAGTTTTCTTTTATCTGCAACCTGCAGAGTTGATGGGGAATTTCCAAATGACAAGTGCCAAAATATGGGAATTTTAGCGGGGTATATAAAATATCAGGGGTTTTAGGGGATTGGCTCCCCTAACTAGATGCATATGAGACGGAGACGGCTCAGACGCGCGTCTAGCCATGTCGGTAGGGAAAAAGGTTTAGGATTTAAAGGCAAATGAAAAATAATGACGAATAAGTGAAATTGTTGGATAATATAGTTTAGAAAAAACATACTATTTTGTTGTAAACTGTAAATTGTAATTGTATAATTAATTATTGTGTGTACAATTTGAAGGAAAAAATTGCGAGGTGTTATATTATGATAAGCACAAATGTATTAATAGAAACAATTAATAACTCGCATGATGCTACTAGATAAGCCGATGACTCAATTGGTGGATATTTTTACATATAGTTGTATACATTTTATTGTAGTATCTTCATTCTTAATGATATATGGTCATAAAATGAAAGTGATTTCAAGAGGTATTGCAATTTATTGTGCACAGGAAAGAATTCTTGATGTTATAAAAAGATAGAAAAAAGGCTGATTCCATTGGATGTATAAAGCTTAAAGATACAAGAAAGTTTAGAAAATGAGTGCATTATGTAACTGTAGGAGTGGACGAAGAGTTAAATACATGTGTTTTTTGTATGGAACTTCAGTAATTAATAAAATGTTTGGTAATTAGAGAAAGGGTGTGAAATTGATTGTATTTTGAAGATTCACCTATAAAGAAACAAGAAGAAGACCTATTGGGCAGAAAAGGATTTGCAAAGAAACTTGGTGCATCTTTGCTTAATGCACAAGCTAAAGATGGATACTGTGTCGGTTTATTTGGACCTTGGGGTAGTGGAAAATCGTCAGTGGTAAATATGATAATTGAAGAGATTAAAATTTTATCTGAGGAAGAAGAAAAACCGATTATAATATATTTTAATCCATGGAATTTTTCATCAAAAGATCAACTTTTAAGACAATATTTTATTACGTTGGCTAATCAATTTTCTGGTAAGAAAGATAAGGCTAAGTTAATCATTGGTAATGAAATTCGCAAATATTCTGATATGCTAGGAGATTTTGGAGATATCGGAAAAATCGCGAAGTTTAGTGGAAGATTTATTGGAAAAGTTTTGAATAAGAATAATATTTTGTCAACGGAAGATATATCAAAACAAAGAGAATCACTTATAAATACATTATCAGAACAAAAGCAAAAAATTATTATTGTAATCGACGATATTGATCGATTGTCAAATGAAGAGATTAAATTAATATTTCAACTTGTTACATCTGTTGCAAAATTCCCCAATATTATATATTTATTGTCTTTTGATAAGGAAATAGTGGCTAGAGCACTTACAGAAGTTCAAAATTATGATGGTGAAAAATATCTTGAAAAAATAATTCAAGTGCCAGTTGAAATTCCAAATGTCTCAAATGATTTTTTGTGGAAAGCTTTATTTGATAAATTAGATAGTCTTTTGAAAGAATATGAAGGTATTACATTTGAACAGGATTATTGGTCCCTTATTTTTAGTGAAGTTATATCTAGGTACATATATAATATACGAGATGTAATTCGCCTTACTAATGCTCTTAATATAAAATGTGATTTGATAGGGAGCGAAATTAATTTTGCTGATTTGATTACATTGACAACTATTGAAATTAAGTTACCTAAACTATATTTATGGATAAGAGCTAACAAGGGAAAACTGGTGGGTGGTGAAGATGAGTATTTCAGATTTTATAACCAAACCAAAGATAAAATTGAAGAAATGCAACTTATGGATTTGAAAAAAATAGATTCAAATTATGCAAAAGAATTTGATAGAATTTTAAAAGTATTATTTCCACATTACAACTCAAAGACTAGCAATAGTTTTTACGATGAAAAATTACTAAGAAGAATGAAAAGAATTGGGAACCAAGATATATTTGATAGGTATTTTAGGCTTGAACTTAATGCTGATAAGTTACAGAAAGTAGAATTTGAAAATGCAGTAAATGGCATGGATGAAGAAGATTTATATAAATTTCTTACTAAAATAAATGCAAACAATTCAATGATTTCATTTTTACAGGACCTAGCTGCTGTAAATGATGAAGTTAAAATAGAGCGTATACCAATCATTATTAAAGCATTGGTAAAAGTATCAGGAAATGCAGTGGGTGTTCAAACAAATGCAATGTTTAGTATGTCTTCTTTTAGCCTTATTGAATATCGAATAACTGATTTGATGAAGCGACTTTCAGAAAATGAAAGGTGTCAATTACTACTAGAACTTTTAGATGACGCAGATTATGAAAGTATTCAAATACTTTCATATATGTTGAATAGTTTTGAATTGTCTCATGGACGGCTAGCAGCAAAAGGGCAAACGAATGGAGACAAGATTGTCACTATTGAAACATTATTAATATGTGAAGATAAGTTTAAAATAATTATACCTCGGATAATGCAGGAGGGGAATATTTTAGATATGAACCAGGCAGGATTTGTTTCTTATATGTTTGAATGCTTTGAACCTGAATTATATGAAGAATACTTATATGAACTTTTTGAAAATGATTTGAATAAGGTGAAATACCTTATACTATCAGCGGAAAGGTGGACAGGTGCTGGAATTAATTGGAAATATAACGATGAATATAAAAAATATATTACAGAGGTAGCAGTATTAAATGCAATGAAGAATTGTATTGATAATGATACAATTTGGTCTTTGGATGAAGAACGATTACATAGGGCAATTGCATTTTTGTTGTGGTCAAATAAAGAGACGGAATGGACAGGTGGAGTAGATGATAAACAGGTGATTCAAAAAATTGATAAAATTAAGGAAGAACATACACGAATTATGTAGCTGGATAAGAATGAACTTTAGAGTAATGCTTGGTTTGTTTCCAAACTCATCACACATGGAGTTCGTAGTACTTATATATTTATTAATAAATGTGAAAGGCAGTATGATGGAGAATCCAACCTTAAGTTACTATAACGAAAACGCATCTTCCTTTATTCAAGGAACTCAAAATGCATCCATGTTTGAAACATTAGAAGAATTTATTCAGTATATTCCATCAAAAGGAAGAGTCCTTGATCTTGGCTGTGGTTCAGGACGAGATAGTAAATATTTGTTAGAACATGGTTTTTTAGTTGATGCAATGGATGGTTCCAAGGAGTTGTGCCAAGCAGCAACGCATTTTACAGGTATTCAAGTGAAGCAGATGGATTTTCTGGATTTAAATGAAATACTAACATATGATGGGATTTGGGCATGCGCATCTATATTGCATCTGCCATATCACAATCTTCCTATGATGTTTGAAAAGTTATTTCAAGCATTGAGAAAGAATGGAACTTTATATGTGTCTTTTAAATATGGAAGTGTTATTGATTTCTGAGTTTGTCCGCCCGTTGCTCTCTGGAGCTGCCTAAAACTGCTCGCCTATGCTGCCACGGTGGTTATGAGTTCGGGCACAATACAGTTGCATTGCGCCCATTTTGTTTTACGGTAATTCCCCCTCGATTACCGTTCTGACCATATGGTCATCGATTAGCTTCTTTGCCCGCTGTGAGGCAAACATAAGGGAGTGGGTACATACTTTGTTTGTTGCTCTGGATGATCCGGCTGAATAGCGATAGACTTCATCCATCGCCTTGTCTGTGAAGATATCCGTCG
>NZ_FQYT01000046.1 GCF_900141895.1 Parasporobacterium paucivorans DSM 15970
GATACCTGTCACTGCATGGTGAATACATAGCCATGCAGGGGGAACCCGGTGAACTGAAACATCTAAGTAACCGGAGGAAAAGAAAGAAAACTCGATTTCCTGAGTAGCGGCGAGCGAAAGGGAAGGAGCCTAAACCGGGATGCGTGCATCCCGGGGTTAAGGACCGCAATATGTGAGCCGAAAGTTAGAAGAATGGTTCTGGAAAGACCAGCCGTAGAGAGTGAAAGCCTCGTAAACGAAAACGGAAGGCAGCAAGCGGGATCCAAAGTACCACGAGACACGAGAAACCTTGTGGGAATTCGGGGGGACCACCCCCCAAGGCTAAATACTACTTAGTGACCGATAGCGCATAGTACTGTGAAGGAAAGGTGAAAAGAACCCCGGGAGGGGAGTGAAAGAGAACCTGAAACCTTGTGTTTACAAGCTGTGGAACCGCCATTGAAGGCGGAACCGCGTACTTTTTGTAGAACGGTCCGGCGAGTTGCCTTTGCAGGCAAGGTTAAGCACTTAAGGTGCGGAGCCGCAGGGAAACCAAGTGTGAATAGCGCGAAAGTCTGCAGGGGCAGACCCGAAACCGGGTGATCTACCCATGTCCAGGTTGAAGTTGCCGTAAAAGGCAATGGAGGACCGAACACACATCCGTTGAAAAGGGTGGTGATGAGGTGTGGGTAGGGGAGAAATTCCAATCGAACCCGGAGATAGCTGGTTCTCCTCGAAATAGCTTTAGGGCTAGCCTCATTTTAGTCTGCTGGAGGTAGAGCACTGAATTTCCTAGGGGGCGTCAAAGCTTACCGAAGAATATCAAACTCCGAATGCCAGCCAGATGATGAATGGGAGTCAGACTGTACGAGATAAGTTGGACAGTCAAAAGGGAAACAGCCCAGACCACCGGCTAAGGTCCCAAAGTGTGTGTTAAGTGGAAAAGGATGTGGGATTTCGAAAACAGCTAGGATGTTGGCTTAGAAGCAGCCATACATTAAAAGAGTGCGTAATAGCTCACTAGTCGAGAGGTCCTGCGCCGAAAATGTCCGGGGCTAAAACACAACACCGAAGCCGTGGAATGCACGTAAGTGCATTGGTAGAGGAGCATTGCCGACGCGACGAAGCGGTACCGTAAGGAGCCGTGGAGTGTCGGGAAGAGAGAATGCCGGAATGAGTAGCGAGAGCAAGGTGAGAATCCTTGCGGCCGAATATCCAAGGTTTCCAGGGTAAAGCTGATCTGCCCTGGGTAAGTCGGGACCTAAGGCGAGGCCGAAAGGCGTAGTCGATGGACAACAGGTTGATATTCCTGTACTGCAGCATAACAGAAATGTGGGGACACAGAGGGAAGACCGGAGCCGGGAATGGAAAACCCCGGTGCAAGCGGAGCATCCGTGCGGAAGGTAAATCCGCCGCACACAAGGAGATGCCGTGACGCGGACCGAAATCAAGTAGGGAAGCCGGCGTACCGTCTGTCAGGAAAAGCCGCTATTGTTTATGTTGCACCCGTACCGTAAACCGACACAGGTGGATGAGGAGAGAATCCTAAGGCCGACGGAAGAAGTATTGTTAAGGAACTCGGCAAAATGACCCCGTAACTTCGGGAGAAGGGGTGCCAGGGAAACCTGGCCGCAGAGAAAAGGCCCAAGCAACTGTTTAGCAAAAACACAGGTCTATGCAAAACCGCAAGGTGAAGTATATGGGCTGACGCCTGCCCGGTGCTGGAAGGTTAAGGGGAGAGGTTAGCGCAAGCGAAGCTTCGAACTTAAGCCCCAGTAAACGGCGGCCGTAACTATAACGGTCCTAAGGTAGCGAAATTCCTTGTCGGGTAAGTTCCGACCCGCACGAAAGGCGTAATGATTTGGGCGCTGTCTCGACAATACATCCGGTGAAATTGAAATACCAGTGAAGATGCTGGTTACCCGCGCCAGGACGGAAAGACCCCATGGAGCTTTACTCTAGTTTGATACTGGGATTCGGTATTGCATGTACAGGATAGGCGGGAGGCTAAGAAGTGATGACGCCAGTCATCATGGAGCCGCTGTTGGGATACCGCTCCTGTAGTACTGGATTTCTAACACGCAGCCGTGATCCGGCTGGTGGACAATGTCAGGCGGGGAGTTTGACTGGGGCGGTCGCCTCCGAAAGAGTATCGGAGGCGCTCAAAGGTTCCCTCAGAATGGTCGGAAACCATTCGCAGAGTGCAAAGGCATAAGGGAGCTTGACTGCGACACCGACGGGTGGAGCAGGTACGAAAGTAGGACTTAGTGATCCGGTGGTATAAAGTGGGATTGCCATCGCTCAACGGATAAAAGCTACCCTGGGGATAACAGGCTTATCACTCCCAAGAGTTCACATCGACGGAGTGGTTTGGCACCTCGATGTCGGCTCATCGCATCCTGGGGCTGTAGCAGGTCCCAAGGGTTGGGCTGTTCGCCCATTAAAGCGGTACGCGAGCTGGGTTCAGAACGTCGTGAGACAGTTCGGTCCCTATCCGGCGTGGGCGCAGGATATTTGAGAGGAGCTATCCCTAGTACGAGAGGACCGGGATGGACTGACCTCTGGTGCATCTGCTGTCTTGCCAAAGGCATGGCAGAGTAGCCAAGTCGGGACGGGATAAACGCTGAAGGCATCTAAGCGTGAAGCCCCCCTCAAGATGAGATATCCCATGGCACAAGCCAGTAAGACCCCTTGAAGACGACGAGGTTGATAGGTCAGGGGTGTAAGTACAGCAATGTATTCAGCTGACTGATACTAATAGGTCGAGGGCTTGACCAAGAGGTCATAGGCGGATGTCTGAGTTTCTTCTGTGTGCAGTTTTGAAGGTGCAG
>NZ_FQYT01000028.1 GCF_900141895.1 Parasporobacterium paucivorans DSM 15970
CACGCGTTACTCACCCGTCCGCCACTAAGTCATGCATTCCTTCGTTCCGAAAAACTCCGTCCTGCATGCTTCGTTCGACTTGCATGTGTTAAGCACGCCGCCAGCGTTCATCCTGAGCCAGGATCAAACTCTCGTTAAAAGTTTTTTCCCTTCAGAATCAACTATGGCTGATTCATCCGTTTTTTTATTACTGTTTCTGTTTTGGATACCGCCAACGGACTCCTCCGCTGGCGATGTTCGCTGAAAATTTTTGTTTGTCTTTTGAAATTTTCAGGGATGGTTATACTGTTTAGTTATCAATGTTCTTTTTGTTTTTTGCTATATCTTTGCTGTTGTTCAGCTCAGATATATTATCACATCTCGTTTTATTCTGTCAAGATGTTTTTTAACTTTTTTCATTCGGCCTTTTGAATCACAGAAGACCAAACGGAGAAGGAGGGATTTGAACCCTCGCGCCGCTATTAACGACCTACTCCCTTTCCAGGGGAGCCCCTTCAGCCGCTTGGGTACTTCTCCTCGATATCAGCTGAAACACACAAAACGTATTGGTTTTATGAGCGGAGAAGGTGGGATTCGAACCCACGGCCCCTTACGGAGTCACCGGTTTTCAAGACCGGCTCCTTAAACCACTCGGACACCTCTCCTCGTTAGCGCTTGACCATTTTATAATGACCTTTGGATTTTGTCAAGGCAATTTTTGAGAAAATATAAAAGCCTGTTCATAAGGCTTTTTTTCTTTAAATCACTTCAAGTTTTTCCCTTAATGGTAAGCATTATTCTATCATCATTTATATTTTGTGTCAACCTGATTTTTGTCCCTTTTTCCAAGAAAAACGGTCGCAATAAGTAGGTCTTCCGGCGTGGTCACCTTGATGTTTTCATAGGACCCTTCCAGCAGTTTTATACGCTCTGATCCGTGGGTATATCGTTCCAGGGCCATACCGTCATCCGTTACGTCTTCCATCCCTTCCCTTATAACGTAACCATAGGCAGCCTTGATAAGGTCGAAGCGGAACGCCTGCGGTGTCTGCACCTGCCAGAGTGCTTTCCTGTCTGGCGTGCCTGTAACAAATCCGTCCGGATCTGATGATTTAATAGTGTCCTTGACCGGAACCGCCGTTATCACAGCTTTATGCTCCCTCAGGGCGCTTCGGATATCTTCTATCAATTCGGTTGTAATCATTGGTCTCGCCGCATCATGTATCAGAACGTTGTCGCAGTCTCCCACAGCTTTCAGACCACGATATACGGAATGGAACCGCTGTGCGCCTCCCTCGACGATTTCTGTCACTTTACTAAAATGATAGCGCTCCACAATCCCTTTCCGGCAGTAATCGATATCTTCTTTTGATGTGACAATAACTATTTTCTCTACGCCGCTCTCCTCAAATGCCTTCAGGGAATAATACAGGATGGGTTTTTGGTCCAGAACAATAAACTGCTTCTTGGTTTCCGACTGCATCCTGGTTCCGGATCCTGCTGCCAGCACTAATGCCACATCCTTCATATCTGCTCCTCCCATTTCCTTTTTTACCTGGACTCCAGCTTCAGACCAGGAACAGCATTCAGGTCATTGCCGTCCCTTCTTCCTTTAATATACTCGTAGTATGCTGCCGTTCCGATCATGGCCGCATTATCCGTGCTCATTATAAGGGAGGGGGCATAAAACCGGATTCCGTTCTCTTCGCATTCTTTCGCGAAAGCTTCCCGTATTGCGTTATTGGCGGAAACACCGCCTGCCAGTGCCAGGCTGTCCATTCCATACTCTTTTGCGGCGGATATAGCCCTGCTGAGCAATGGTTCAATCACTGCATTCTGAAAAGAGGCAGCTACATCAGCCCTGTTGAATTCTATTCCCTTCATATTACATGAATTGACATAATTCAGCACCGAGGATTTCAGCCCGCTGAAGCTGAAGTCATAGGGGGCTCCATCTATGGATGCGCGTGGAAAAGGAATTGCACTGCCATTTCCCTCTCTGGCAAGCTTTTCTATTTTCGGCCCGCCCGGGTATCCCAGCCCTATGGTCCTTGCCACTTTATCGAATGCTTCCCCGGCCGCGTCATCGCGTGTCCTTCCGATTACTTCAAACCTGTCGTAATCACGCACAACAACAAGATGCGTATGTCCTCCAGATACCACCAGACATATAAAAGGGGGTTCCAGTTCCGGATTTTCTATGTAATTCGCAGCTATATGGCCTTCTATATGATGGACTCCGACCAACGGCTTTCCAGTGGCGAAGGCAATAGCCTTCGCTTCAGCCACTCCCACAAGAAGGGCTCCTACGAGGCCTGGGCCGTACGTCACCGCGATGGCGTCGATATCCTCCAGACTGGTCCCTGCATCGGATAATGCTTTTCGAATAATCTGGTTTATTTTCTCCATATGCTTACGTGATGCAATCTCCGGAACCACTCCTCCGTACAGGGCATGGATGTCAATCTGAGAATATATCACATTGGACAGCACGGTTCTTCCATTTCTTACGACTGCCGCTGCCGTCTCGTCGCAGGAGGTTTCAATTGCCAATATATCGATATCAATTTCTCTCTTCATATCTAATCCTCAAAGTTAATGACTGTTGATTTAAGATCTTTCCCGGCTTTTGCCTTCGGAAAAATCTCCCTGACCGCATCCATATATTCTTCAGGCCTCAGAAGGGACGGGCTGTAATGGGTCAGCCAGAGTTCTTCCACATTTGCCTCTTTCGCCAGGGCTGCTGCCTCATAGAAGGTCATATGCTTAAACTCTCTAGCCTTATCATCCTTATCCTTCTCTCCATACATGCCTTCACATATGAACAGATCTGCGCCTTTTGCGCATTCTGAAATAATTTTGACAGGCCTTGTATCCGTGCAGTATGTGACTTTTATTCCCTTACGCTCAGGGCCCATTACCATTTCCGGTGTATATATTCTTTCATCGTAGCTGATCGTCTCCCCTTTTTGCAGTTTGTGCCAATACATCCTGGGCAGATCAAGCTCCATAGCCTTTTCAACCTGAAACATCCCATTTCTACGTATGTGAAATGAGTATCCGTAACAAACCACATTGTGGTTGACTTTGAAGGCCTCAATGGAATATCCGTCGAAATCCAGCATTTCCGTTTTCTGGGTCAGTTCGATGAACCGGATGGGAAACGGCAGCTCCGGAGCGATAACCCGCAGGGAGTTCACCACATATTCCACGCCTTTCGGTCCTACAATCGTAAGCTGTTCCGTCCTTTGCGCATTTCCCATCGTAAGGAGCATCCCTGCAAGTCCGCTGATATGATCCGCATGAAAATGCGTAAAGCAGATGGTCTCAATAGGCTTAAAGGTCCAGCCTTTCTCCTTGAGCGCAATCTGCGTTCCCTCTCCACAATCTATTAATATATTTTTTCCATTATACTTTAACATCAGGGACGTAAGCCACCTGTTTGGCAGCGGCATCATTCCCCCGGTGCCGAGCAGACACACATCTAACATCTTATCTCCTGTCCATTTCCCGTTTATTCCTATATACCATATTTCCACATTATTATTGCGTCCTCGGGAGGAAGCTCATAAAAGTTCTTCCTTATTCCTACGGATTCGAATCCAATCTTTTCATAAAGCCGGATTGCCTCCTGGTTGCTTTTTCTCACTTCCAGGCTGACATTTTGAACCCCTTCTTCTTTGGCATCTTCCAATATCTGTGCAATCAGCTGGGTTGCGACCCCTTTTTTCCTGAACAGGGGAGATACCGCCACATTTATGATATATCCCTCATCCGGCACCAGGTACATCCCCACGTAACCGACGACTTTCCGTCCCTCCTCTGCCACTGTAAAAAGGCTGGTTACACTCTGGTATGTTCGCAGAATTTCTTCTGCCGACCAGGGCTGGTGGAAGCACTGTTTTTCTATCTGTGCGACCTCCGGGATATCATCTGTTGTCATTTTCCTTACTGTCACGCAATCCTCTTTCTGCCTGGGAAATCCTTATGTACTCCGGTATATGTTCATCCGACGAGACTGTTTCTCCCCGTTCATAATAAAGCTTTCCAAGGGCCGCAACGGATGCTGCCCTCTGGCGGTTAACGTTAAGGGGGGCATAGCTGTGGCCCGTTGTGACCAGGGCGTCCAGCTCCTCTTTATAGGCTGGAACACCGTCCCCCAGAAAGATTACTTCCCTGCCTATTTCATTAAGTATATCGGCAAGTTCTGATACCAATAGCGCCTCTTGATCACGGACAGTGGTAAATACTCCCTTTTCAAATGTATATATGCCGGTATAGACCTGCTGCCTTCTGGCGTCCATGATGGGACAGATCAGTTTTTCCGTTCCATACAGATTGTATGCCAGAGCCGCCAGTGTAGGTACGTGGATCAGGGGCCTGTCGAGAGCCAGTCCCAGGCCCTTTGCCGTCGCGCTCCCGATCCGGAGTCCGGTAAAAGAACCCGGACCGCCCGAAACGGCTATGGCATCAATGGTCTCCAGCTTCAGCTGGATCATGGAAGTTATCTCCTCAATCATGGGGAGTAGCGTCTGTGAATGTGTCTTCTTAAAGTTTACGGTATATTCCGCTATCAGCACATCGTCCTCTGCAACGGCAACCGATGCCACGAGGGATGAGCTGTCTATCGCCAATATCTTCATATTATTCCCTGCAATTTTCCATTGTGATTTTTCTGTAGTCAAAACCCTTTTCAAGATCTTTTTCTATCAGAATACGACAGGCAGAATCCGGAATAATCTCTTCTATTACAGAGGCCCACTCGATAAGGCATACGCCTTCTCCATAAAAATAGTCCTCATAACCGATCTCATACATCTCATCAACATCAGCTATGCGGTACACATCAAAGTGATAGAAGGGCATCCTGCCTTCTTCATATTCCTGTATAATTGTAAAGGTCGGACTAGAAACGGGGCCCGTTATTCCAAGTCCCCGGGCAAACCCTTTTGAAAAAGCAGTCTTTCCGACTCCCAGGTCTCCATCCAGGCAGTACACATCGCCCGGTACAGCCTTTTTTGCGAGTTCAAACGCTACCCGTCCCGTTTCCTCTTCCGAAAAAGTTTCGATTATCATGAATCTCCTTCATCCTATCCGTCTGTTTTTTCTATATTAACGATATTTCGGTTAACTGTCAAATGTTATATATACTCAGATTAACACCATTATCCTCTCTCCTTCTCTGTAACACACGTTAAACTGTTGTTTTTGTGGATTAGTATTTCGTTTCTATATATTTGCTTGGAGGTTATTACTGGCAGCAAATACTTGATTATTTTTTGGCTACTGTTTTGTGGCTGTTTCAGGAAGAAACACGAACCACGGAACCAATTATTTCATGTTATCCGGCTTCTGTTTTGCTTTTTTCAACCTTCAGCTTTACAATATTTTTCACAGGATACGAGGTTAAAATCAGGTCAAACTGTCGTTTGCCAATGTCGTTCCAGCTTTTTTCTTTGAACTGATGCCGGTACATTAGAAAGGGTAATTGTATCGTCTCCGATTGATTTGCCTCTATACTGATATTAGTATACTCTGTATTGTTTAATATCGAGTACAAATCCATATCCCATCCATTCGACCAGGCCTGGGATTGAGCCACAAAATTTATCATTGACATCTGTTTATCTTCATCGCTCGTGTTTACAATATCAATATCCAACAGCAGCACCTTTATATCATTCTTATTGACTGAAACACCTTTTGGATCCGTTACGTTCTGATTGTAGTCGGGGCTAAGTTCCATTATTCTGCTTCTGGCGACTCTGATTGTCAGTTCTCCACCCTTAATAAGTCTGCCCTGATTATACTCAACTATTTCAGGCTGAGGATATTTGGAATTGATTGTATAAACTTTTATACCAATCGAAATTGCCAAAATAAAAGCTGCGGATATAAAGATGATTTTCTTCAAACGTACATTCATATAGTTCCTCCTTTTTCAAGAACTACATGACTGTCGATTTTACCATCTCTTATACTATATACTTCGTCAGCTATAAGCGTCATTTCATCTTTATCATGACAGGCCATAATTATAACAGCACCCCTGTTTTTTGCTTTCATGATCAAATCCTTCACCATCACTACTCCACTCTCATCAAGTGCGTTAAACGGTTCATCAAGCAGAATTATGTCCGGATTTTCCATAAATGCGCATGCAATGCCTAACCTATGCTTCATGCCTAATGAATATTTTTTATAAGTTCTTTTATCATCCGGATCAAGCCCGACACTGTATAGACTATCCCGGACGTCCTCTGCGGAAATATTGTTTTGAATGGCGGCTAATATTGATAGGTTTTTCCACCCCGTGTACTTAGAAATGAAGGATGGATTTTCAATCAACAGACCTATGCTGTCAGGAAATGAAATGTCTTTCCCGATAACAGCACCATCTATGACAACCGCACCCATTGTCGGCCTTATCAGGCCGCTAATGGCTCTCATTAACATTGTTTTTCCAGAGCCATTCTTCCCTTCCAATCCGTAGGTTCTACCGCCCTTGAATTGAACGGATACTTCGCTCAGCACATTAGTTCCCTTGATTATTTTTGTGAAATTTCTTATTTCAATTAACATAAATACCTCCAGGCTAAATCTTCTTTATTACTTCATACCGATTGAACAAAATACTGCCAAACAATGCCGCCAGAAAGATTATGATGATATTGCTTATCAGACCCTTGGCCATATTGAACCCATAATCATAGAATAATCCATTCCTTAGAAGCATGGAATGATTTCCAATAGATATGGGAGAATAATAATATGCTGAAATCACAAGACCGCAGAATATTAATACTATACTCATAGTAGGGTTCAATATGAATGATAGAACATTTTGAACCATGGATATTGCTAACGAAGATGTAACCGGAAGAACAATTAATGCCATCAGCAATTCAAGGTTATCAACACTATCAAATTTCATTCCATTCATATCCATGTTCAAAATCTCATTCACCCCAAATGATGCATGGCCAAGAATCGTCGATACAATATATACGGAAATATAGCCCAGTAAATAATAAACATTTACGGTGCATATTGTCCATACACATTTTGATAACCACCATCGGGTTTTACTTCCTGATTTAACCAATATCTGCGAACCATATGAATTCACATCACCTGCTGGGTAAAAAGATATCAATATGCAGAGTAGTGACTGCATTATTAGCCATGCTAAAGGCAGCTCAAAATCATTCAAGGGCGATGACGTGTAGACTTTCATTCCTTTGAATATATATATCAAACAGTCGGTTACGGATCCCGGTCCAAAGTCAAGAACTGTATCCTTAATACTTGCCTCTCTATAAAACATGAAGCTGATGAAGGCAAAAAAAATGCATACCACAAAATATTTAAATCTATTAGAGAGGAATCCCATTTTGAAATCATATAATACGAGTTTTAACATAACATTATTTTTCATAAAAAAATTCCTTCCTGCCAGAAAATACGTATCCAGCAATAAAGAAAATCAGTATCCAGACGATGCAATAATAAAACGAAAAATTTTCATATGGATACCATCTGTCATAGACGATACTCATACTGCTGGTGAATAAGAGATTGCTTTTAAATGATGAAATAAATATTACCATGTAACAGAACAGATTGCTAAGAATCCTATTATTGATCAGCCAGTTAGTCAGAGCGACAAACAAATTTGCAAATAATAACGTCAAGAATACAAAAAGAAAAGCCACGAAGCAGATGTATATTATACTTGGGTTTTCAATCGTATTACCATCATTAAAATAGGCGAAAATACTGTGGCTGCTCTCAAAATCCACGTTTTTTTGTGTGGATAGGCTTCCCCAAATATATACGATGAAGAAATAAATAACCGCTGACGTTAAGGAGACATTCATTGCAGATAACGCATGCAACGTCCAAACCCTGCTTTTGCTCTTCAGTCTGATAATTTCATTTGACGATAAACAGGTTTTGTTTTGAAACAACATCATGAACATTGATATGGGAATTATACAAATAGTGGTTATGTAAGGATATGAGCTGATTAAATAATAATCGGCTAAAGAAACTTCGGCGGAGCCGATTATATAGCTGAAAATGTACTCCGTAAAAATGAATACAACAAGAAACATCAATACCGAAACAAGTATCAATTTCAGATAATTTTCCTTCAAAAAACCAATATATTCTCTAAATACAAATTTAATAGGCTTCATCATTTTTCCATTTAACATAGTAAATAACAGCTGTTATTAAAGCAAATACAATAAATTCAGTCGCGATCACTTTAAAATCTGCAGGTGACGGTTGATTTGGTCTCAAAAATATTTTAGGGGAGAATTTGTACAAAAATGTATAAGCACACACAAAATCAAGCAGGATGTATCCCATAAAGGGAATTACCAGCGCAACAAATCTGGTTTTCACAAAAAAAGCCACAGTCAAACCAATAACTGATATTAATCCTGAAAACAAGAATATTACAAGGATATACAGGCAAATATAAAGATATGGTTGGGCATAAAAAATTTCGCTCCACATGCTGGCTTCAAACAGAGGAAAAGTCATGGAACTTGATTCCGGTATTATGGATGGCAGGAAGGCTGCGGCCAGGATTAAATTAAGTACTAATGGAATCGTTATTACTAGTCCGGCTGATATAAATACTGCCAATAATTTTGAAGCATAGTAATAACCTTTCTTCGTTCTGATATATATGTTTTTTGTATATCCAGTCTTTCTGTCAACGAACAGGCTATCTACATATGGGATACAGCATAATATCGGCAATAATACAAAATATAATTCGGGCTGAAAGGAATAGGCTTCACCTCCAATCCATTTATTGAAAACGGACACGGGATATTCACCCTTGCCAAGCAGGTAGTTGTCCAATTGCGCAACAGAAGGAATAACGCTCAATACAACGTGCGAAATCGAGATACCCAATCCAATTAATAAAGATACTGAAAAACTACGATTTTTTAATGCCCTGTTCAATTCAAATTGTAATGTCCTAATCATCATTTTCACCTATCTTAACTTAAATGCTTTTAATTGATCATATCCAGGTCCAAATCCATCTTTATTGATAATGAAATTCAGATTTTCCGAATTAAGCAATTGATCGCTTACTATATAGCCTAGTTTTATGGTTTTGCTTTCATCTGGTCCCATTCTGTATAAATAGTAGTCTTTCCGATATGGATCATCCGAAAAGTAATTACTGCGATACCTCAATTCTACGGATGAATCGGATATTTCATTTTCGGAATTCAATACCCCTAAATAACCACCGCTAAGATACAAATCTATATAATCCTGCGTGGTATTTGATATAGTCAAATCTACAAATGCATAGGTCTGCTTTTCTACCAGGCTCCCATACTCATCCGTTTTTTCACCAAAATTGATGATCTCCTCCTTACTAATACCTGAAGGGATGGCTTTCGTAGCCGAAATTTCGATATTGCTAAAGACTATACCATCAATATTTATCTCCTCGTTTGGGCTGTATATATTCGAGTTATTAATAACATACCCTTTTTTAGGTATTTTTTCATCATTATCGATTACTTCCGAAGGAGTCTCTTCTTTTATGGATTCAGCTGTTGATTCTGTAATTAATTCAAAATTTAATTCCTTATTGATTGTACTTCCGTCTAATGTTTCATTACTGCAGCCACAAATCAATGTTGAATTAATAAGCACAACAAGGACGGCGATTTTTATGTTGCTACTCTTCATGTCATCTCCCCTGTTCAACAAATGTCCTTCCCGCATAAAGATCCCGTAACACCTCCTGTGGGTCAACATTGATTTCGATAACCTCTACTCTCTGTTGTTCCCCTTCATATTCAGCCTTGCAGACCAAACCCACATCTACTTGCTCGCCTTGTTTAATATAGTAGTATACTGTCTTAAGATCCCAATCATCCAATAATCTGACTCTTATAAGTGAATATCCTTCCTGAATACACGAAAGGGATACATCACTTTGCGGTTTTTTAAATTCTTTCAAGACTAAATTGGTGCAAAGAACCATCAGGCCAGCTAACAATATAATTCCCCAATACAAAGTACATAATCCCTGCTCCTGAATATTTCCAGAAAAAATCAGATTAAATAATGGTATTCCAAACCATGCACCGCCAAATGTAATCAAAAAACAAAACAAAAGCAAAGCAAGTATTGCTTTCATGATAAATCCACCTTCCTATAAATATGCTTGAATTTATTACCATGGCAGAATTCCGGGTTACATGCTATCATATTACTGAATCATCCTGGGGAAAGCCCCTGAATAAGGGGGATAATTGCCATAGACTCTTTTGATTTTATCATAAGCATCTTACATTAACGTGACATAAAATCATGATTATATATAAAATTAAAAAACTGCACATTTGGAGAGGACGTGATTTGTTATGATATCAATTTTATTAGTGGAGGATGACAATGCATTAGCAATGGAACTGGCTTCCTTTCTTAAAGAAAATAATTATTCCGTGGATTGGGCAGAAAACGGAAAGGCTGCAACGCACTTAATCGGTTCGAATCATTATGACCTTTGCCTTCTCGACATTGGTCTGCCGGATTGCTCTGGCTTTGAACTATGTAAAACTTTCAGAGCATGGTTCCATAATCCTATTATCATGTTAACAGCTTGTGACAGCGAAGATAATATAGTAAACGGCTTAGAAGTCGGTGCGGATGATTATGTTACAAAACCCTGCTCTCTTAGAATTCTGCACTCTCGTATCACTTCTCAACTCAGAAGAAAAAAATGGGATGACAGGCAGGAATTAAAAAGTCTGCTCAGTGGTGAACTTCTTATCGATATCCTGCACCGTACTATTTCCTGTAACGGAGAAGTATTGTCAATCAGTAATACGGAATACGAGTTATGTGTTGTCTTGGCCAAAAGCGATGGACAGATTATGCCAAGAGAACTTCTGCTTGACAGGATTTGGGATGTGAGAGGACAATTTATTGATGATAATACCCTCTCTGTGCATGTGTCACGCCTCCGCAAAAAGCTTGGGCTGTACTGCGACAAGTCATATATTGAAACAATAAAAGGAATCGGATACCGATGGAATTTTATGGTTGTGGGGAAATGCCATGAAAACACAATTTAAGAAAACGAAAAATCAATACCATACTGCGTTAACGATGACGATTATTCTCGCCGTCATTTTAGTGTTATGTTACATTTTGTTTTTGTTAAATCAAAGTATCCGGCAGAATATTATTACGATTGGCATATTTTCAGAACAAATGGAATCAAAAGACATGAATGATTCGATTAATCGCATCATGTCTGCTTCTTCTCCGAATGCGTACCTGGATGGTGTTGCTTCTTTGAAGCAGGCAGGTTATGAAAGCAGCAGTTTTCAGCTTTTTGTGAGACATTTTTTTAGTGGAACTGCCTTCTTTGCGTTTCTTTTTCTTCTTCTTGTCATCTTATATTTGTTAATTCGTTTACGGCGAAACAACGCTTATTCCAGAGAAGTGCAGGAAGTCGTTGACTGGACGAATGGCCCCCTTTCAGAATGGTCGGAGGAATATATTTTCAAATATATTCCTCCGACAGTTATCATGTCGATCAGCTCATTAAAAAAACAGCTTAACCGCCAAAAGGTGATTCACGACGAAGACACCGCTCGGATCATGGAGTATATGGAGAATATTTCGCATCAATTGAAAACTCCTCTCGCCGTAATCGGTGCAACATGTGAACGTTTGTGCATTCATCATCCAGACATAGAGGAACGGTTAATTGTTTGTCTCGCACAGACTGACAAAATGGCGGCACTGATTCAGGATTTTCTTCAGCTTGGACGATTTGACTGCAATAAACAAAAAATGCAGTTTGAGTATATACCCGCTGTTAATCTTATTGAAACCGTTATTAACAACCTGGACATTGTCGCAAAGAAAAAGCAGCTCGAGATAACTGAGTGCGGAGAAAAAGATATTCTCTGGTATTGTGATATTTTCTGGATGGAAGAAATTCTTGGAAATATCCTTAAAAACTGTATCGAGCATTCCGAAAAGGGAGCAATCAATATTACCTTTGGACTCCTTGGGAGCATGAACCAAATTGTAATCAGAGACTGTGGTCTTGGTCTGAAAGAAGGTTTAGAAAAAAAGATTTTCGAACGGTATTCCTCCATAAATCGAATAAATCTTGAGGGAAGCGGACTCGGTCTGTCCATAGCACAACAGGCTATGAAATTACATTTTGGTACAATTACAGCAAGCAACCGGCAGGAAGCAGGCGTGGAATTTCGTCTGTCTTTTCCACAGCTGAACCCCGAGACAATATACAGTTAATACTACTATTAAGTCACGTTTATGTAAGACTGAATGTATATAATCAGGATACAGCTAAGCAAAAAAACTGCCGAAAGTGTAAAGGTTGATATGTATGAATGAAATATTGAAAATATCCAACTTAAGTAAAACTTTTGGGGAACGTGGTCCAAAGGTAAATGCTTTGAATGATTTGAACCTTGTCATAAAATCACAAAGTTTTACCTCTATTATCGGACGAAGCGGCTCCGGGAAAACGACCCTCCTTAATATAATTGGTGGTCTGGAGCCCCCCACTTCAGGAGAAATAAAAATAGGCGATATAAATCCCTATAAATTAAATGACAATGACCGCTCCAAATTTCGTCGGAGGCATATCGGATATATCTTCCAGTTTTTCAATCTGCTTCCGGAGCTTACTGTGTACGAGAATATTTGTCTTCCATCCTATCTGGACCACCGGTATCCCGACAAATGCTTTATTAAGAAGGTACTTGATAAACTTGCTCTGGAGTCAATGATTCATAAGTACCCGGCTGAACTTTCCGGAGGAGAACAGCAACGTGTTGCCGTAGCACGCGCCCTGTCCTGTAAGCCGGAAATTATTTTAGCTGATGAGCCGACCGGAAACCTGGATAAAAGAAGTGGATATGAGCTTATGGATCTACTGCACTATTCGTGCAGAATGTTTAATCAGACGATTCTCCTCGTAACACATGACCTGGAAATCGCCCGCACTGCCGATCGCATCGTCACGCTGGAGGACGGCCGCATTATTTCAGATATATCCGGAGATGCCCATGAAGAGTAAAAAGCAGGTCAGAAATACTAGGCTGAAGGGGTTGCAATCTCCCAATGTGGGCATATCCATTATCCTTTTTCTGATATTTCTATTTGGATTATCTTCGATTATTTACACCGACAGCTATAAACGAACATTAGAAGAGCAGCGTAAATTGACATATGGTTCATGGCACATAGCTGTTTATGATACTGATGAAGAAGTGTACCGGTCACTCAAAAACCATGCAACCGTTAAATCAGCCGGATATATGAAACTTTGTGGTTATGTCTTGAATCAGACACCTGACGGTGAAACCAATATTCTTGGTGCTGCCGGCTATGCAGAGGACAGTCTCATTGAAACCGGTAACATTAAGTTATTGGACGGCAGATTTCCAAGTGCAGAGAATGAAATAGCAATAGAAGCATCTGCTCTGAATCGTATGGGCTATTCCTATGAACTCGGACAACAGATTGCCATCACTATTTCCCATGAAGATGATAACGGCGAGAACATTAGCCGTACCCACATTTTTAAGTTGTGCGGAGTTGTAAAGAATTACTCATCCTTTTGGAAAAGTGATGGACATTGGCTCGCATCCTTTTTTGTTTATCCGAAGTTCTTTGATGAATGGCAGAATACCGAGCTCTATACATTTTCGGAGATTGAACCGGAATTTGCCGCAGACGTGGATTCCCTTTCAACCCTCTGCCTTAACCAAGGCTATTTTACAAAGAATGAGTTTACATATTTGCAGTATTCTGAACAAAACGAACCTGCCCTGAATTCTATGCTTCAACAGACAGTAATTATGCTGTCCGGCTTACTTTTTGTCCTAATTCTGATGAATTCTGATATCAGGCAGCGTTATAATAGTTTTATCATGATGCGGATACTTGGTGCCACGAAACCCCAGATCATTCAAACTTTTTTCAGAGAAAAGGCCAAGGTCGTATTTGTATCCTCTGGTTTGGGTATCCTCTCCGGACTGGTACTTCCATATCCGGTGTTCCTACTGATCAGCCATGTTTTTACTGGACCAGTTGCTTGTTATTTTGATGCCCTACACATTTTACGAATGATAATGATCCTATATGGCGGACTCGCGATTTCTCTTGTTCTTGGATTGATTGCCTTGTTCCGGATTCCACTTCGTGGGGCACCCGGGCAACAGGCGGTTTTCAAAAAACCTCGGAAGCACAGGAAAAAATTGCGTATCAATAATTTATTCTCCGTTTTTAATACAGCCGACCTCAGGCAGAGGCTTTTTTCGATATCGCTTACATTTATCGCCGCAGTCTTCATATATATTTTGTCATACCAGACATGGGATAGCTACAGTATCTACTCGCAATATCAAAGTAATTATCCAGAAGATTATTCCTTTGGAATTCTTGCTTCTAATAATCCGCCAATGGCTACAATGTCCGAAGAATCACTTGAGCAGGTCAAACTAGCTTATGGGGTCAAAGAGGTTCAGACTGTTTCTGTTTCAGATTATTATGGACTTTCATTTACCTCTGCATATGATACACAGTATGCGGAAGTGGTTCATGAATATTTGTTGGAAGACGTCAAGGAGCTGCCGGATACACCGGTCTCTGGATCATTCATCGGGGTATCAGATAACCTTCTACCGATCTATGTAAACGAAATCGATTCCGGTTTTCTTGACGAGGGGCTTGCAGAGAATGAAATTATTTTATATATCCCGAACTATTACAAGCAGAAAGATGGCAGTCTTCTTGTTCAGGAAGATTCTAAAATTGCAATGCCCGGAACGAAGCTAATATTTGAAGATCAAATTGCCGTGGGGGACTTTGTTCGGGTAAACGTGAATGGTGACATGAAAGATCTCAAAATTGCCGGCATTATTCGCTCATTTGATAAAAAAACACCTTTTTCTTATAATCCAATGCGTCCCTACAGCCTAATCTGCAGTCTGGATGCATACCGCCAGATGCTTGGATCCTGCAATTATGCTTATGTGCTGGTGTACAATGACACTACGACAATTCCGTATCAAACGGATGTCGAACTATCAAAAATCCAAACCGGATTATATTTTAATAATAATCGTGAGGTGCGTTCTGAACAGTCGCAGAATCTTTTGCTGCAACTGATCCTTTCGTTAGTTTTAAGTACGTCTGTTTTATTGGTCACAACAATCATACGATTTGGCATATATTCATTACATGAAAAACAGAAAGCGGAAAGATATCAGCTTTTGCATAAACTTGGATTGTCAAAACTTACTATGCTGAAAAACATGGTCCAAAATGCATTCTTTAACAGTCTGATTGGATGTGGTATTGCAGCTTTCGTATTGTTTGCATCCCTTTTTGTTCAGGAAGGAAGAGAACTACTTACATATGCCGATTATATAAAGCCAGATACATCAAGGTTTTTGCTGGATATATTTGTTCGTTACATACATCTTATGGAATGGCAATTTATTGTTATTCTTTTTGCTGGAATGCTCTTTTTGAACTTTCTAATACTTTTTATTCCTGACTGTCGACATATAACATGACATTCACTCTTAACTTTAGAACACACCAGACCGGAAGAAAGAGGCTGTCCCTTTTTTCGGCCTGGTGTGTTCACTGTGATTCTGTTTCTAACCACTTGTCTTTTCGATCAAATGTTATATTTGACGAAGAAGGTTTGCCATCTCGATGGCGCTCACGGCAGAGTCATACCCTTTATTGCCGGATTTTGTACCTGCCCTTTCGATGGCCTGCTCGATACTGTCAGTAGTAACCACTCCGAAAAGGACCGGAATGCCGGTCTGCATGGAGGCGGAGGCGATTCCTTTCGTTGTCTCTGCGCATACCAGGTCATAATGGGAAGTGCTGCCTCTTATGACTGCCCCAAGACATATTACGGCATCATATTTTTTGGATGCTGCCATTTTCTGGGCAACAAGAGGCAATTCAAACGCTCCCGGAACCCAGGCAATATCTATATCTTCCTCTGCGGCTCCATGCCGAATGAGCCCGTCAAGGGCACCCGACAGCAGCTTGGAACTGATAAATTCATTAAACCGTCCCGCTACAATTCCGAATCTTAAATCCTTTGCAATTAAATTTCCTTCTAATTTTCTCATTTTTCATACCATCCTTATAATATATTATTTTGAATAATCGAGTAAATGTCCCATTTTCTCCATCTTTGTCATCAGGTAGAATTTATCCTTTTCTCCCGGTTCTATCTGGATGGGGACTCTTTCCACTATGGAGAGACCGTAGCCATCCAATCCCTCTACTTTAAGTGGATTGTTTGTCATCAGGCGGATTTTTTTGATTCCCAGATCCACAAGTATCTGGGTGCCGATGGTGTAATCCCGCAGATCCGGGGCAAAGCCCAGTTTTTCATTGGCCTCCACGGTATCATAACCCTGTTCCTGCAGGCTGTACGCACGGATTTTGTTGATCAGGCCGATCCCCCTGCCCTCCTGCCTCAGATAAAGCAGAACTCCTCTGCCCTCCCGGCCAATCATTTCCATGGCCGTATCCAGCTGCTGCCCGCAGTCGCATTTGAGAGATCCGAAGGTGTCACCGGTAAGGCATTCGGAGTGCACCCGGCACAGCACGGGTTCTCCATCCTGTATATCGCCCATCACGAGAGCCACGTGTTCCTCTCCATTCAGCTTGTTCACATAGCCATACATCGTGAAGTTTCCGTATTTTGTGGGGAGCGTCGCTTTTGCAGCACATTCCACCAGGATTTCATGGGATTTACGGTATTCAATCAGATCCGCAATGGTTCCAATCTTTAAACCGTGTGTCTTGGCAAATTCCATCAGTTCCGGAGTCCGTGCCATGGTTCCATCCTCGCTCATGATTTCACAGCAAAGGCCGGCCGGCTTAAGTCCAGCCAGTTTTGCCAGATCCACCGTCGCTTCGGTATGCCCATTTCTTTCCAGCACGCCTCCATTCTTTGCTTCCAGCGGAAACATGTGTCCCGGTCTTCTGAAGTCCCCAGGTCTGGCATCTTCTGAAATGGCCTTCAAGGCGGTAACCGAACGTTCGAAAGCCGATATTCCCGTGGTGGTCTCCTCATGGTCGATAGAAACCGTAAATGCCGTCTCATGGTTATCGCTGTTCACCTTGCACATAGGCGCAAGGTCCAGTTTCTGCACCAGTTCACGGGACATGGGCATGCAGATCAGTCCCCTGCCGTATTTCGCCATAAAATTTATATTTTCAGGCGTGGCAAAGTCCGCCGCACACACCACATCTCCTTCATTTTCCCTGTCCTCATCATCAATAAGCAGTATGTTCTTGCCTGCCCGGATGTCATCAATCAGCTCCTGTGTCGTATTAAATTTCATTTATTGTCCTTCCTTTCCTTAAACAAATCCATTTTCCTGTAAAAAGTTTTCGGTTATTCGCTGCTTTTTCGTTTCCTTATTCTGCGGTCCTGCATACAGCAGTTTTTCCACATATTTCCCGATGACATCGCATTCAAGATTCACGGTATCATTGATTTTCTTCTTAAGAAGAATCGTTTCCTTCCCCGTATGAGGTATGACGGACACCTTGAATCCGGTCGGTTCTGTTCCTGCAACCGTGAGACTGATCCCGTCAATGGCTATAGACCCTTTTTCGATTACATACCGCAGAATATTTTCTTCTGCCCGTATGCTGACCCAGACTGCATTGTCCTCTCTGACCAGGTTCGTTATCGTTCCGGTCCCGTCTATGTGCCCGCTTACCAGATGGCCGCCGAGCCTTCCTCCCAGGCACATGGCCCGTTCCAGATTGACCGGGCTACCGGGATTCAATTCCCCCAGGTTAGACCTGCGGAGCGTTTCCGCCATAACGTCTGCGGTAAAAACTCCGGATTCCAGGCCGGTGACCGTCAGGCACACTCCGTTTACGGCAATGCTCTCTCCAACCTGTGTACCATCCAGCACCTTATCCGCATTGATGGCAATGGAAGAAGACTTTACACCTCTTTGTATCTGTCTTATCGTTCCTGTCTCTTCAATAATTCCAGTGAACATCTCACACCTCTTTGTCTATATATCCTTCGATTTTAAAATCCGAACCAATGCTTCCACAAGTAATATCCTTTAATCTGTATGCCATATCCAGTTTGTGGATTCCTTCTCCCCCCACTGGTGAAGGTGCTCCTGCGCCTCCGATGATTATCGGCGCAATGTAAATACTGGCCTTATCGACTATGCCCTCCTCGAGAGCGGAATAATTCAGGGTGGATCCTCCCTCCAGCAGCACGCTGTCAACTCCGTGCGTTCCCAGCGTTTCCATAAGCACCCTCAGATTCACCCTGCCATTTCGTTCCGGAATCATCAGCAGCTGTATTCCCATTGCGGACAATGCCTTCATTTTTTCTTCGTCCGCTCTATGGGTAGTGGCGATGACCGTAGGCGCCTCATCCTGATTTTTGAGCACTTTGGACTCCAGGGGAATGCGCAGGGTACTGTCCACGATGATACGGAGTGGATTTGTGCAGTTTTCTTTCCGGCAGGTCAGTTCCGGATCATCTGCAATAACGGTCTGGACCCCCGCCATTATTCCTGCATAGATTCCGCGGAGGCTGTGTGTTTCCAGCCTGGACTCCTCGCAGGAAATCCATCTGGATTCGCCTGTGCTGGTGGCTATTTTCCCGTCCGCGGACATGGCTGTCTTCAAATGCACAAACGGGGTTCTCGTGGTGATGAATTTCAAGAATACCTCGTTTAGCTTCATCGCTTCCCGTTTCAGCACTCCTGTTTCTGTCTGTATTCCAGCCGCTCTCAGTTTTTCCATTCCTTTTCCGGCCACCTTCGGGTTTGGATCTTCCATGGCGGCAACCACCCGTCCGAACTTCATCTCGATAAGTTTATCCGCACAGGGCGGAGTTTTGCCATAATGGGAGCAGGGTTCCAGACTTACGTACATGGTTGCGCCTTCCACGCTCTCTGTTGCGGAATTTATGGCATTAATTTCCGCATGGTTTTCTCCAGCTCTCTGGTGATATCCTCTTCCGATTACCCTTCCATCCCGGACAATCACGGCTCCCACCACCGGGTTAGGAGAAGTCTTGCCCAGTCCTTTCCCTGCCAGATCCAGGGCCTCCCGCATAAATTTCTCGTCCATATCCATAAAAATCCTCCCATGCATAAAAAAAACAGCCTCGAAATATAAATCTCGAGGCTGATAATGATTTAAAAAAGTATGCGCACAAAAAATCATGCAAATACAAATCTCTGCTTCTTCTCACATCCAGACTGTACTGTCGGTTTTGGAATTACACCAAATCAACCCTAAGGTTCGCGGACTATAACCGCCGGTCGGGAATTTCACCCTGCCCCGAAGAAATATTCAATTAATAACTATCTATAATGATACTGTCCAATCGCAAGATTGTCAATACCTGTTTACAGCAGCATGGTCAGCTGAATTCTTTTCTTGGCAACATCCACGCTTAAGACCTTAACATCGACGATATCCCCTACACTGACGACATCCAGAGGATGTTTGATATACTTTTCTGAAATCTGGGAAATGTGTACAAGTCCGTCCTGGTGCACCCCGATATCCACAAACGCTCCGAAGTCTATAACATTTCTGACGGTGCCCTTCAGAACCATTCCCGGATGAAGGTCCTGCATATCCATCACATCGGTACGCAGAATCGGTCCCGGCATCTCCTCGCGGGGATCTCTTCCAGGCTTCTCAAGCTCCTCCACTATATCCCTGAGCGTCAGCTCTCCAATTCCAAGCTCTCCTGCCGTCTTAGGATAATCCTTAATCAGCTTTTTCAGGCCCTGGGGGCTGCTTTTTCCGATGTCCTTGGGTTCGAGCCCCAGCATATCCAGCAGCTTCATGGCAGCTTTATAGCTTTCCGGATGGACACTTGTAGCGTCCAGAGGATTTTTCCCTCCCGAAATCCGCATAAATCCGGCGCACTGCTCAAAGGCTTTCGGCCCCAGTTTCTGCACCTTCAGAAGTTGGTTTCTGGCCGTAAACCTGCCATTTTCCTCACGGTAGTTCACTATATTTTTGGCTGTCGCCTTGGTGACTCCGGAGACATACTCCAACAGGCTTGCGGAGGCTGTATTAAGATCCACACCTACCTTGTTGACGCAGTCTTCCACCACACCTGTCAGTGCTTCACTCAGGTTTTTCTGGTTCATATCATGCTGATATTGGCCGACGCCTATGGCTTTCGGGTCAATTTTCACCAGTTCTGCCAACGGATCCTGCAGCCTCCTGGCTATTGATATGGCGCTCCTTAAGGATACGTCATAATCAGGAAATTCTTCTGTTCCCAGCTTGCTGGCAGAATAAACAGATGCCCCTGCCTCGCTTACAGTTACATACCGTACTTTGTCCTCTGTCTCCCTGAGCATTTCTGATATGATGACTTCTGATTCCCTGGAGGCCGTTCCGTTCCCCAGGGAAATCAGGGTGACTTTATGTTTTTTTATGAGCTTTTTCACAGTGGTTTTAGCTTCTTCCACCTTGTTCTGCGGAGCAGTAGGATAAATAACCGTTGTGTCCAGGGCCTTTCCCGTTGCATCCACAACGGCCAGTTTGCATCCTGTCCTGAACGCAGGATCCCAGCCCATAACCACCTGTCCCTTTACGGGAGGCTGCATTAGAAGCTGGTGCAGGTTTTTACCAAACACCTTGATGGCGCCGTCCTCTGCCTTCTGTGTCAGTTCACTGCGGATTTCCCTTTCAATAGCGGGGGCCGTAAGGCGCTTGTAGCTGTCTTCCAACGTCTCCCTGAGCGCCTCTTTTGTATGAGGATTCTCTCTGGTAATCACCCTTTTTTCCAGATAATTCAGGATTTTTTCCACGGGAGCTTCGATTTTAACCGTTAAGACTTTTTCATGTTCACCCCGGTTGATGGCCAGAATCCTGTGAGACGCCGCTTTTTGGATACCTTCACAAAAATCATAATACATTTCATATACGGATTCCTGTTCCTTATCCTTGCCAGACGTGGCAATCATACCTTCACCAAAAGTGGCTTTTCGTATATAGCTTCTGTATTCCGGATTGTCCGATACACTTTCCGCTATTATATCCATCGCCCCCTGCACGGCCTCTTCCGCAGAGGACACTGCTTTTTCCTCTGAAATATAGTCTTTTGCAAGCTCTAAAAGGGGTTTCTCTGTCCTTTGGAGCAGGATGATTTCTGCCAAAGGTTCGAGTCCTTTTTCCTTCGCAACGGAGGCTCTGGTCTTTCTTTTCTGCTTGTACGGCCGGTAAAAATCTTCTACCACCGCCAGAGTGGAGGCTTCGCCAATCTGTTTCTTAAGCTCCTCCGTCAGTTTCCCCTGCTCTTCTATTGCTGATAAAACGTGGGCTTTTCTTTCTTCAAGATTTCTTAAGTATTTCAAGCGCTCATCAAGGGCCCTTAATATCTCATCATCAAGAGATCCTGTCATTTCTTTTCTGTAACGGGCGATGAAAGGAATTGTATTTCCTTCATCGATAAGACTTACTGCCGCCTCGGCCTGTTTGTATCCGATATTCAGTTCGTCTTTTAAGACCTGTATTATATCCATCATTCTTCCAGTTTGAAGGCATTATGGACTGCCCTGGTTGCCCTGTCCGCATCCAGCTCGTCAATAAGTACCGTAATCCTGATTTCTGAGGTTGAAATCATCTTAATATTGATTCCCTCATTATAAAGTGCTTCAAACATTTTTGCTGCGACTCCCGGATCTGTCATCATGCCTGCTCCGACAATCGAAACCTTTGCCACACCTCTTTCGGACTCAACCTTTTGAGCTGTCATCTTGTCTTTATTTTTTTCTATGATTTGAATCGCTTCATCTAGGCAATCCTTTTCCACTGTGAAGGAAATGTCTTTTGTTCCGTCACGGCCGACAGACTGCAGGATAATATCAATATTTATATTTTCTTTTGCAAGCATATTGAACACTTTAAATGCTATGCCTGGCTTATCTTCCACACCGATTAATGATATTCTTGCCGCATTTTTATCGGCTGCCACTCCGCTGATTAATTTTTTCTCCACTTCCACTTCCTCCTTAACCACTGTACCTTCATTTTCATTTAAACTCGAACGGACCACCAGCTGTACATCGTATTTTTTAGCCAGCTCCACGGAACGGTTGTGCAGTACCTTTGCTCCCAGCGTAGCCATATCCAGCATCTCGTCGTATGTGATTTCTTCCAGTTTCCTGGCATTTGGGACAACCCTCGGATCTGCCGTATACACACCATCCACATCCGTATAAATCTCACAAAGATCTGCATGCAGGGCCGCTGCAAGAGCGACTGCGGTCGTATCGGAGCCGCCACGTCCCAGTGTTGTAAAGTCATCATATTTATCCATACCCTGAAATCCGGTAATAACAACAATTTTCTTATCGTCCAGTTCATGCTGGATTCTTTCCGTATCGATCCGTTTCAATCTTGCATTCCCGTGGACCGAGGTAGTATGCATCGCCACCTGGAACGCGTTCAGGGCAACGGCAGGGACTCCCAGCGCGTCCAGCGCTATTGAAAGGAGGGCGACAGACATCTGCTCCCCTGTAACCAGGAGCATATCCATCTCTCTTTTTGGAGGTGTTGGATTGATTTCCTTTGCCTTGGCGATCAGATCATCTGTCGTATCTCCCATGGCAGAAAGCACTACTACGACCTCATGACCTTTTTTATATTCCTCAATGCACCTTCTGGCGACGTTCATTATTCTATCTTTATCGGCAACTGAGGATCCGCCGAATTTCTTTACTATAAGCATTGTTTCCTCCTATATGTTTCTGGTTAAATTTCCAGTAATTTGTTAATGGCCATATGCCCCTTTTCAATCACATTTCCACTCGCTGCGGAATCTTTTTCATTATAATCCCAGGTATGCTTCTCGGGTCGGGTGCTGTCATAAAGCAGATATGGAACCGGTTCTGATGAATGCGTCCGAATCCGGATGGGTGTCGGATGATCCGGAAGAATCATCATACGGAATTCTTCCCCGGATTTTTGGAGACCCTCCAGGATCGGTTTGATGAGCCTTTTGTCCAGCAGTTCAATGGATTTGATTTTTCTTTCCAGGCTGCCCTGGTGCCCCATCTCGTCCGGAGCCTCTACGTGCACATATACAAAATCATATCCATCTTTCGTAAGGGCGTTCACTGCTGCCTCTGCTTTTCCTTCGTAATTGGTGTCAAGCCTTCCATTTGCGCCCTCCACGATGATATTCATCATGCCGGCTCCCACAGCGATGCCTTTAAGAAGGTCTACCGCAGAAATCATTGCTCCCCTTTTTCCCGTTTTCTCTTCAAAGGAGGTGAGCTGGGGTCTGGTTCCGGCCCCCCAGAACCAAAGGGAATTGGCTGGATTTTGGCCGTTCTTTATTCTTTCAGTATTTATCGGGTGGTGCATCAGGATGTCATAGCTTTTTTCCATCATTTCCCTGAGCTTTTTATCCGCAGGAAGATAGTCCTTGATTCTTCTTCCCAGGATATCGTGAGGCTGTGCAAGTTCCACGACCTGTCCTTTGTCCCACACGAGCAGATGGCGATAGCTTGTCCCTACGTAAAATTTATATTCTTCCGTCTCAAAAGCTGTACGTACAGCCTCCACAAGCTGTGCTGCCTCTTCCGTTGATATCTCTCCGGAACTGTGGTCAATCATTTCCTTCTCTTCATACGGTCCGTCGTCCATGGAAAGCGTCACCAGATTGCAGCGCAGCGCCACGTCCGTATCTTTCAAATCCACTCCGATGCTGAGGGCTTCCAGAGGGGATCTTCCTGAATAATACACGGAAGGATCGTATCCCAATACGGACAGATTCGCCACATCGCTTCCAGGACCCATCCCTTTCGGTATGGTATGGGCAAGGCCGATTTCCGAAACCTTGGACAGCATGTCCATTGTCGGAGTATCTGCGCACTCCATAGGCGTTTTATTTCCCAGCTCCTGCAATGGCTCATCCGACATTCCGTCGCCCAAAATTATAATATATTTCATCTTTAACCCTCGATTCTGATTCTGGTAATAATACCCTGTGTTTCATTCTGAGCCTCTTCAAATGCCTCTTCCGTCATGATGGAAGTTATGAATCCGAACTCATCCTTTAATTCATCCAGTTCAACCAGCTGTACTTTGCCGAATGCTTTCTCGACCTCCGCCAGCTTATCCTTCGCAAGTCCCTTTATCCGTACAAAGAATTGCTTCTTTGACTGCCTGATATCCGTAAATTCCAGTTTTTTGCTGCTCCAATGTGACATTATGTTGACATTGAGATGTTTCACGGCATCCACTATATCGGCCACGACCGCACTTGCGGTAGGAAGCTTGCCTGCTCCGCTCCCGTAAAACATAACATCGCCTATCACGTTTCCATTTACCAGAATTCCGTTAAAAACCCCATTCACACTGTGAAGAGGATGATTGTCATCTATCATCGCCGGAGCCACCATCGCGTAAAATTTGCTGTCCACTTTCTCTGCCTTGGCAAACAGTTTAATGGAAAGTCCCATGCTGTTTGCATACAGGAAATCCTTATCTGTAATCTTGGTGATTCCTTCCGTATATATATCTTCATAATCCGCACTCATCCCAAACGCCAGAGATGCAAGTATTGCAATCTTGCGGGTGGAGTCATATCCAAGGATATCCGCATCCGGATTGCGCTCTGCGTAGCCAAATTCCTGGGCCTGCTTCAGGGCATCTTTAAATTCCATCCCTTCCTTAGACATTTTTGTAAGGATGTAATTGGAAGTCCCGTTTAATACGCCCGTAATCTTTGTAATCTCATCGGCCGTCAGAGACTGATTCAGCGGTCTGATGATCGGGATTCCCCCGCCGACGCTGGCCTCAAAGAGGAAGTTCCTTTTATTCTGTCGGGCAATCTCCAAAAGCTCCGGTCCATATTTTGCCACAAGTTCCTTATTGGAGGTACATACGCTCTTCTTGTGCTGCAGAGCGGCTTTAACGAAAGTATATGCCGGCTCTGCGCCGCCCATAACTTCGGCGATGATTTCAATTTCAGGATCACTTAATATTACATTGAAGTCATGGACAATCTTGTCCTGAACCGGATCTCCGGGGAAGTCCCTCAGGTCAAGGACGTATTTCACGTTGATTTCCTCTCCTGCTTTTTTATTAATGCTGTCCCCATTTGTATTTAAAACCTCAATTATTCCTGAACCCACCGTGCCATAACCCAATACTGCTATATTTATCATATTTATGTCTTCCTCTCTTTTTATTATTTCTCGCTTGCCAGAATTTTCAGGTAGTGTACTCCCTTTGTCGCCTCAATTTCTTCAATCATCTGGGAAATGTCTTTCGGCGAAGGCAGTACCTCAATTGTCATTGTCAGAGACGCCGCACCGTTGATCGGTATCGTCTGATTTATGGTCAGAATATTCGCATTATATTCGGCGATGTGCTGCAGGATATAAGACAGGAGTCCCGGCTCATCGTTCATCTGCAGCATGAAGGTGACGGTTCTGCCCCTTGCATTGTCCGTAAATGGGAAAATATCGTCTTTATATTTGTAAAAGGAGCTTCTGCTCAGGCCCACCCTTTCGGCTGCTTCCTGAATGGTCAGAGTTCCGTTTGCTTCCAGAAGTTTTTTCACCTCTACAACCTTCAGAAGTACTTCCGGTACGGCTTTTTGTTTCAACACATAGTATTTGCTGCTCTCTCCCATTGTATTCCTTCCTTCTGTTTTTACACGAGAAACATTTGTCCTCAATAGAAAGATGTTATCATAAATACATTCTTGATGCAACCACTTTTTAAGTAAGAAAACACCAGAAAGATATACTCTTCTGATGTTTTCGGCCAGCTATTCGTTTTTGTTTTTGCCCTTGCTCAGGCTTATCCATTTTAAGTATGCATTTATAAACGGATCTATATTTCCATCCAGTACGCTGGCCGCATTTCCGACCTCTTCGTTCGTCCGGTGGTCCTTTACCATCGTATAGGGCTGCAGGACATAGGATCGTATCTGGTTTCCCCATCCAATGTCTTTCACTTCTCCACGGATGTCGGAAATCTTCTCTGCATTTTGCTGCTTGGCAAGCAGATACAGCTTTGCCTTAAGCATCTGCATCGCTTTGTCCTTGTTCTTGTGCTGTGAACGCTCATTCTGGCACTGTACCACAATGTTGGTAGGGATATGGGTAATGCGGATTGCAGAGGATGTCTTGTTTACATGCTGTCCACCTGCTCCGCTGGAACGGTAGGTGTCAATTTTCAGGTCATCCTCATTGATTTCTATTCCGGTGTCTTTTTCGATGTCCGGCATAATATCACAGGATGCAAAGGATGTCTGTCTCTTTCCTGCCGAATTAAACGGTGAGATTCTTACAAGACGGTGCACGCCTTTTTCTGACTTGAGGTACCCATACGCATTTTCACCGGAAATTTCAACAGTTATCGATTTAAGACCGGCTTCTTCTCCGTCCAGAAAGTCAATGACTTCCGTCTTATATCCTTTTCTTTCTGCCCATCTCTGGTACATGCGAAACAGCATGCTCGTCCAATCGCAGGATTCTGTACCGCCAGCTCCGGCATGGAGCGTCAGTATCGCATTATAGGAATCATACTCTTCCGAAAGCAGTGTGGTCACCCTGAGCGCTTCAAAGGATTCCACGAAACCGGCGAACATTTTCTTCGCTTCTTCCACCAGGGATTCATCATTTTCCTCTATCCCCATCTCAATCAGCGTTTCTATGTCTTCGAACTTTCTGTAAATACGGCTGTGTGATTCCGTCATTTTTTTAAGTTCATTTATTTCCTTCATCAGGTCATGAGAGGCATCCGCATTTTCCCAAAACTTAGGGTCTTCTATTATCCTCTCGATCTCAGAGATTCTGGCTTCCTTGACTGCGACGTCAAAGTGAATCCCTCAATTCTTCAAGCGGTTCCCTGTATCCGTTTAATTCTGTCTTTAATTGCTCTAACTCAACCACTTTATCACCTCTTTCAATTTTTAATTTTTGCCGCAGCACTGCTTGAATTTTTTTCCGCTTCCACATGGACAGGGATCGTTTGGATACACTTTCTGGATATCTCTCTTTTTAGGTTCCTTTACGAGAGAATCATCCTTATTTGTACCGGTCACCTTAGCCACCTGCTCGCGCTCCACCTTCTGTTCTACTTTTACATTGAATAGAAGCCTTACGGTATCTTCCTGGATTCCCTGAATCATCTCATTGAACATGTCATAGGCTGCCATCTTGTATTCCACAAGGGGGTCTTTCTGTCCGTATGCCTGCAGTCCCACGCCCTGTCTGAGCTGGTCTATGTCATCTATATGACTCATCCATTTAACATCGATTACTTTGAGCAGGACTACACGTTCAATCTCCCTTACCTGTTCAGGCTCAGGAAATTCTGCCTCTTTGGACTCGTAAAGTTTTACAGCCATTTCCTTCAAGGTCTGTTTCAGTTCTGCCTTCTTATATCCTTCCCCCTGTTCCTGGGTCAGTTCAACCGGCTTCAATGGTATCATCGGAAGAAGAACCTGGTTAAGCTCTTCGAGATCCCACTCCTGCGGAGGCAGGTCTTCGGGAATACATTTGTCCACTACACCCTCAACGGTGTCTACAATCATCTTGTAGACAGAATCTCTCATGCTTTCGCCATTTAACACCTGGCGTCTTTCAGAGTAAATGATTTCTCTCTGTTCGTTCATTACCTGATCATATTCAAGGAGATTCTTACGAATTCCGAAGTTATTGCTTTCTATCTTTCTCTGAGCTTTTTCAATGGCGCTTGAGAGCATCTTATGCTCAATCTCCTGTCCATCCGCAACTCCCAGTGTGTTGAATACGGACATCAGCCTCTCTGAGCCAAAAAGCCTCATGATGTCATCTTCAAGGGAAATGTAAAACCTGGATTCTCCCGGATCACCCTGTCGGCCGGATCGGCCTCTGAGCTGATTGTCTATACGTCTGGCCTCATGCCTTTCCGTTCCGATGATTTTAAGGCCTCCGGCTGCCTTTGATTCTTCATCGAGTTTAATGTCCGTACCACGACCGGCCATATTGGTTGCGATGGTGACCGCACCATGCCTGCCCGCTTGGGCAACAATTTCCGCCTCCTGCTCATGATACTTAGCATTCAGTACATTATGGGGGATTCCACGCTTCCTCAGAAGTGTGCTGATTTCTTCAGACGCCTCGATGGTTATGGTTCCCACAAGCACGGGCTGTCCTTTCTTTTGCGACTGTTCGATTTCTTCAATGACCGCACTCAGCTTTTCCCTGCGTGTTTTATATACCGCATCATCCCTGTCATTCCGGATCATAGGTCTATTTGTCGGGATTTCCACAACATCCATGCCGTAAATATCCCTGAATTCTTTCTCTTCCGTCAAGGCGGTACCCGTCATGCCCGACTTCTTGTCGTATTTGTTAAAGAAATTCTGGAAAGTGACAGTTGCCAGCGTTTTGCTTTCTCTCTTTACCTTCACATGCTCCTTTGCCTCGATGGCCTGATGAAGTCCGTCAGAATATCTTCTTCCGGGCATGATTCGTCCGGTAAATTCATCCACGATCAATACCTCTTCATCCTTGACCACGTAATCCTGGTCCTTGAACATCAGATTATGGGCTCTGAGCGCCAGGATTATATTATGCTGAATCTCAAGATTCTCCGGTTCTGCGAGATTTTCAATGTGAAAGAAGTCTTCCACTTTCTTTATTCCCTGTTCGGTCAGGTTCACGATTTTATCTTTTTCATTTACAATAAAATCACCGGTTTCTTCCACTTCTTCTTTCATGATGGCCGCCATCTTCGTCATCTCATGGCTTGCGCTGCCTCTTTCAAGCTTGCGGGCAAGAATATCACAGGCTTCATAAAGCTTTGTGGACTTTCCGCTCTGTCCGGAAATAATCAGCGGTGTTCTGGCTTCATCGATAAGAACTGAGTCGACCTCATCCACAATGGCATAGTGCAGCCCCCGCTGAACCAGCTGTTCCTTATAAATCACCATGTTGTCCCTAAGGTAATCAAATCCCAGTTCGTTATTGGTAATATATGTAACATCAGCTTGGTAGGCATCGCGTCTCTCATCATTGTTCATTGCGTTGAGGACCACCCCAACCTTCAGTCCCAAAAATTCGTGCACCTGCCCCATCCACTCGGCATCACGTTTTGCCAGGTAATCATTTACCGTAACAACGTGCACGCCTTTTCCAGCCAATGCATTCAGGTACGCCGGCAGCAGACATGTCTGGGTTTTTCCTTCGCCCGTCTTCATCTCCGCAATTCGTCCCTGGTGCAGCACAAGACCGCCAAAAAGCTGTACTCTGTAATGCTCTGTATTCAAAATTCGCCTGGCAGCCTCCCGGACCACTGCATAGGCTTCAGGCAGCAGGTCGTCCAACGTTTCTCCTGCCGAAAATCTCTTCTTAAATTCCTTCGTCTTATCTCTTAAATCGGCATCACTCAGCGCCGTCATCTGCGGCCTGAGACCTTCTATCTTATCCACTGTAGAGGTCAGTCGTTTGATTTCACGCTCGCTGTGCGTTCCAAACATCTTTTCGACAAGTCCCATTCTTATTCTCCTACATCTGTTTTTTCATATCATTTGTTATTGTAGCACTTTATAATAATTAGTTCAACAAAAAAGGCCCCCTTGACGGCAATGTCATTAAGTTAAGAGAAGACAAATAATACAACGAGGATTTCGAAATTCAGATATAGTCTTTTTCTGAGTTCGGAATCCTTTTTTGCTATATTCTTGAAGGTATATTAGATTTATATGTATGCCAAAAAGACAGATTGTCATCTGCCATTTTTAATAGTATTATTGTTATGGATTAAGCTACTCTGTAGAGGAATCCAACTGCGGTCTGGGATTTGACTTTACGAGGGTCTTGACGCCCAGGCCGTATTGGTAAAATATATTTCTGTATTAATGTAACGACATCCAATGACGTTACATTAATACACTTTAGATATCG
>NZ_FQYT01000029.1 GCF_900141895.1 Parasporobacterium paucivorans DSM 15970
CAGCCGAACCATCCTGATTAATCATATGGCGGAGCTTGGTATCCCGAACCCTTAAGCTGCCACTGCAGACCGGACAGCAGGAAACTTCTTTACTCTTGATGAAAAATATGTGTATCTGTATTGAAGAGTTTTTCGTATTGTGCTACTATAATCATGTTTATTGGGACCACAATACGAAATCAATCTTTGGTAGGGGAGAAATCGTATTGTGGTTTTTCCTGTTCACCTCAATGCCTATTTGATAATGGCATTATAATACGATATCAATGGACAAAACAAGAGAGCAAAAATATCTGACCATGGACAATGTGAGTGAGCAGTGGCAGGTCAGATCAAGGAGTCAAAAACACTACACCACTAATAACCGGATTACTGTAATCCAAATAAATATAAGCTGATATCTTTGTTGTGCTATTTCCAACCTTATCCTCAATCGTCAGCTTGTAATAAAATACACCTTCCGAAGTTTCCGTATAAGTTCCTGACTGACTACTAGTTGTTCCATTATAACTCCATGAATTCACTGTACTCCATGAATTTGTCACTGCTGAATATCTTTGAAGAACTACAGACTCAAGACCAGATCCCTGATCTCTTACCGTAAATCCAACTGTTCCATTTCCGGCACTCCAATAATTTGGAATTGCATAGAAATCACTACAGTCCGGTGCGGTTTCATCCTTCCAGTGTGCAGTCATTGTCACAATTCCTCCATCCTGATTGTGTGTATATTCCTGACCTGGATTATAATTACCGCCAATACTTGCTAACCAATATTTGAACGTATATCCAGTACGTGTTGGTTTCATAGTTGATAAAAATAATTGTTGTCCTTGCGTCTTTGTCTGATTGCCAGGTGCACCACTACCCCCATTTGCATTATAGAATATCGTATGAACCTGCGGTCTGATTTTTACTGCTGACACATAAGTCAGATATCCTCCGTTATATTTCCATACTCCATTTCCTTTATCATAATAACCAAGGTCATTTAATGCTGCCTTTACATCTGATACTGATAAATTATATCCACCAACTGCATTCATTGTGGCTATGGCATTTTCAATAGAATTGCCACAAATTGGATTCTGCGTATACAATACAATCTGATCTGATGGACTTGTATAGGTATGACTTGTGGTATTTTCAAAACTGTTAAGTGGATTTTTCGTATCAACCCTCAATTCAATTGCATCATTTCCTGCATCATAGATATAAGAAAATGTATAGATATTTGTTCCTGTGGCATTACCCTGATCAGTTCCACCTGTATCTCCTATATCATCTGCAAATGCAGTCGCATGAAACATAAAGAACATTCCAATTGCTATACCAAGACATAATACTATCTTACTCTTTAGATTCATCTGGCACCTCCATTTCTGGATTGATGGTTACTTGTAAAAACAAATTCTTCGTTACAAGCTGTCCATCAACTTTATACTGTGTGATTGCCACGAAATAATCTGGTATTCTGCTATCTTCTTTGCTTCCTGTAATTTGATAAAACACCTTAGATGAAATCAGCTCATCATAATCTACACCTTTTATCAGCTTGTCTGTAACATCACAGCCCTGATCTAGCACATATGTTTTCTGTCCTGTTTTCTCATATGTATCCTGATCAAATACTGCAGCATCAAAGTCTCTTGTTATTCCTATCTTATCTAATAGTTGTTCATAGACCTCTGCTCCGCTCATCTGCTTATAATCAAAACCAAATTCTGAAATAAAATCTGTCGTTCTTCCATTCCCAATCTCAAAACCGTCTCCCACTGATGCATTGGAATAATCCGTTGTTTCATCTGTTCCATTCTTCAAATCAATATCTGACAGAAGATAAGAATCATACTGTGTTTCCACAGTACCATCCTCTCTTTCGACCTGAGTACGAATAACCTTCTCCACCGTCAAATAACTAGCTGACTCATATGGTATAAAATCAATTCGATCATCAATGATAGTTTCCATCTCTTCTGCCTCCCCGGTCTCTATGGTGGTTGGACTTGTTGTTTTATGTGATGTAACTTTATTTCCGTAGTAACACCAACAAAATACTGCTCCTATTGTCACTGCCATTACTATTGTAAAAATCATAATGTTCTCCTTTGTCATCTGCTCACCTCTTCCTTGTAGAATATGTCTACACCATTATTTCTAAATCCTAATCTCTTAATGCAGGCATCCTTTCTTTCAAAATCAAATAGTGCCTGTCTTATATTGTCACCGGCATACAATGCCTCATCTACTACTTCTCGTTTGCCATCCAAAAGCTGAATTACAATCTGCATATAATTGTTCTGCGTAATCTCGTGTGGTATTTCTTGCTGCATCACCTGTGGAAGTACTTTTACAGGCTCACATACAGCAACTGATGCATCTGCTATTTCCACTTTCATATGAAAATGTTCTATCTCTTCCTTGAGCTGTTCTAAATCATCCTTAGCTCCTGAATCCACAATATGATTATTCAGAATCAGTTCGATATCACTTATGTAATTCTCATTACATTCACTTAAGATATGCTCAATCGCTTTATCTCTGGAATCTGTATATTCCAAACCATAACATCTCATGTAGCACTGATAACGATCTGCTAAGATCAATGCCTTGTAGTAATCTTCCTTTTGCTGTCGTTCCAAATCAAACATCATAGAAACAAGCTGATTGTAATAGACTTTAAAATTTAAATATTCCCTAACAGTCAATGTCACACCAATATGTACTTCAAAGCATCTGGTCACAAAATCAAAATACATCTCCATGCCTTCCTTTTCCTGTTCTGAAAAAGGATTCAATGTATATTCGCCACCTAATAAATCCTCTGTCATAAACTGCAGAAATTCTTCGGATGCCTTTGTCAACTCCACCAATGTTCCATCTGAGTTATCATAATTACTTTTTCCGACATTTTTTGACAAACCAAAATAAATGTTATTCTTACGTCTTAAAAGTGTATATGCTGGAATATCCTTACATACCATACTTACAGTAAAAACCAAATTTCTGTCATAATACGGAATCTCTTCACAACATGTCTTAGCCTGCTTCTTTTCTTCATTTCTAAGGAACTCACCAATCTCTTTTTTTTCTTTTCTGGCATTTACTTTCTTCTCAAGCCTTTCCAAGAACCCTTCTTTTTTCTCTTGTGGAATCTTGGTAACTTCCTTTGTCTGTATTGGATTAGTTTCTTCTTCCTCTACCTTTGGCAGACGATCTAACTTCTTTTCAATTGAAGCCATCTCTGCTTCCAGACATACAATAAATGCCTCGTTCTTTTTCAGTGTTGCTGCAATTCTGTCCTTTTGATATTCCTCTGCTGTCAAAGCACTTGTCTTGGTCAGACGAATAATATTATTGATTCTGGTAATTTGGTTTTTGCATTCCTTGAATAATTCTCGATATACTTTTCCATCAAATGTATCTACACCTGATTCCAACAATACCTTCACTCGAACATAAGCAATCATACTGTTTGTAATATCTGGAATACCTGCTCCTGTCTGTTTTACAAAGATATCATTATACTGACTTAATTGCCTTTTGATATCAGACTCCGTAAGTCTTCTGTGTATAATTACAAGCGTGTCTACATCTGTGATTGTATATACTTCTCCAGGAATAGCATTGATGATTGTTCCCATCTGAGAAAGAAGATTCACTAGGACCTTACTATCACTTGCATTTAGCATCCAATCACTCCTTTCCACATCACTGCAATAAGCACAACTGCAAATCCAGGTGCTACCGCTATAGAACTCTCTTTTCCGATCTTCATCTTCTTAAACTTAGCCTCTATCCATCCAATCATCAGTGCACTTACAAGAACTGCGATAAATAACAGAATCTCAATAATTAGAAATTCAAATGAGATATTTCCTTTGGCACATGCTAGATACACGATACTAAATAGAAAAAACAAATCACTATCACCCGCTCCCCAGATTCTCTTTTGGGTAAAGAAGTAATAAATTGCCAGACATAATGCCAAATATATCAAATACATATATATTGACATTTTCGTTTCCATTGCTATCTTTATCATCCACAGTGCCGACAATATAGTGCATGGAAAGGAGTATATTTTTCTTTCCCATAAATCTTGCAATCCTACTATTACAAAATAAATACTAGTCATTATCATCAACGCAATTATCATCTTTCAATCTCCTTTGCATATACAGTGTGATACTGTAATTTCTTCTCTTTCACATCCCAGTCTTTAATCTCCACAATTTCATCAATTGAGAAATGGCTCATATGAACCAATACAAAAGGCATGGAACTCAGCATTTCTTCCAACGTTTCCATTGGATAATCAGACACATACCTTGCACACTGTGCTAATCTACGTACAGAACTTACTGCATCATTAGAATGAATTGTTCCAAAGAATCTGGCTCCTGTACTCATAGCGGTAGTAAACACATGAAGTGCTTCTCCACCTTTGATTTCTCCAATGACAAAATTATCAATATCTTGGAGCAATCCTAAGCGCAGCTCATCTTCCAGCGAAAACTCCGTAACTATGTCATTCTTTCTAACTGTCATGGTATGTTCAAACTGCATCTGCGGATGGACATTGGAATAAAGTTCATCTGATTCCTGTGATACCAAAATGGATTGATTAAACGGCACCCAATCAATCATGTTGTTTAGTAATGTTGATTTGCCAGATCCACCTCGCCCTGAAATAAGGAAACCGTATCCTGCTATTATTCTGTCCTGTAGATAATCCATCATGGCATCATCTAACATCTTGTTCTCTTTGAGATATTCCCATGTCAGTTTTTCCTTTGGCATCTTACGAATATGAAGATTGTTCTTTTCTGTAGAAGTTATAAAGGACAACTGAACATCAATTCGAAGATAAAATGCATCGACTCCTTTTCTGTCTGTGCAATGACCAAGTGCAAATTCTTCACTTCGTCCAAGCCTATGAATCCTCAATATTCTTTCATACCAAGTGCGATAATCCTCTTCACTAGCGAATGAAACATCTGCAAGATATCGTTCTCCACCAGCCTTTACTACTACATGGTTATAATCAAGAACCTTAATATCTGATACTTCCTTGGAGAGAATAAGAGGAGTCAGAACGTAATAACCAAAGACACTGTGACTGAACATTTCCAACAACTGCTTTCTATCTTCCTCACTGCAGCTTTCAAAGTTTCTGTCAATGTAATCGCTGGCCCTTTTCATAAGCAGGATAAAATCCTGCTCCGTTCCAGTAATACACTTCGTGACAAGTGCAGGATTCAGATCACAGACATTTGCTTTCAGATTCTGAAACATATCTCTCACATCTTCGTTGTCATATGCTGACTCCACATGGAAAATGCTCGACTCCTGCAATAGCTCTCCATCGGATTTCTTTTCGTAAATTAATTCCGATATTTTTTCATCACCTCCTACTATCTATTTGGGTTGAAAAAAAGCTGATTACTAAATTTGTCTCGCATTTCTATTATTATTTTCAAAAAAAGACGCAAAAAAAGCCTGCCCTTGCAATAAGATCAAGCTTGATTTTTACTGAATGAAATTTTAATTTATAGCACCTATCGTCATCCCAACAAATTACAATTCGAATTAGTCTGTATATACATTTTTCCCAAACTCATATGCTTCCTGCAAGTGGGTTGTTTTATCTATCTATGGCTTACCGTTAGTATCACCACATCCACCAGCCAGAATCATTCCTTTATCATGAAATCCCATATAATTGATAATTGCCTATTTGTAATATGATACCGCCTGTTCATATGTCCAGAAAAAATTATCTGCCGATGTCATTAGCAATGCAGCATCTTTGACCGGATAGTTCTCATACCTGCCATATTTCGGTTCTGAATCTTCTTCTGCAATACAATAAAATCTTTCAATGAAAGCCTTTATCTTTGATGATAGAGTCCAGAATAATAAAGTTGATGCAAACACTATCAAATCTGCCTCTTTAATCTTTGGTACAATATCATTGAAATTATCCTTTTGAACACAGGGCTTTCCATATCGGCAGGCATTACAACCGATACATCCATTAACAATATTTTTTGTAATGAAAGCACATCTACTTTTTGCCCAGCCTCTTTAGCCCCTTTCTCAAAATCAAGACCATTGAACTTTTATTGATTGTTATATAGCAGGTACACTAATTATCTGTAAGTGGCTCAAGTAGGCAAAAGAGAATTGTGATCAGCATAAATGCTATACCAACAATCAATAACCACAAATGAGTTGCCTGAATGTTTAAGTACAGTAGAGCATATAAAACAAATACATAGTTACCAAGCCAGAAAATCATAATTGGATAATCCTTTTTCTTGGCAATTCTAATTTTAGAAGTGATTACTTTCTTTGCAATGATTACAACCATTACAACCCAAACTAATAAGAACAGGATCATTGAGGACAGAGAACATGTTACTTTATTTAAGAGAATGGCAAGGAGAGTTCCTCCAATCGCAATAACAGCTCCAATTAACCAATTGATTATCATATGAAGCAATTGTTTCTTTGTGTCATTTTCATCAACATGTTCCTGCGTTCTTAATATAAAATACGAAACACCAGGAACCATAATCATGTACCCAAGGAAATTCCCCCAGGAAACACCCATAAACGAATAATTTGTAACAGTAAGATCAATTGTTTTTCCTACCCAGGTCCAAAACTCAAGCCTGATTGCAATTACATCTAAAATGATATCCCAGGATACAATCAACATCCCTGCAAAAAATGATGTTATCAGCTTGTTGAACTTAAATTTCTTTGCGATTCTTATGGAATACGATGCCAATGCGCCCCACATCAACCCTCCAAAGATAGGGAAATGGTGTGGTTTACTACCAATGACCATTAAGAAATCATTGTTATAATAATATCCCCCTGTAAAATTTACAGAAAAAAGTTCCAGCGTAAATCCAACTAATGCAGCCGAGCCAAATGCATACAGCGATTTCTTGTCCTTCCTTTTAATCGAATCAAACAAAAAAATTGCAACTAACAAATAACATATTATTTCATACCAATTCATCCAAGTCATTTTTCATCCTCCTAATTAATCTTTTATTTTGATATTTAATTATTTTTTATCATATCGTGCAATTATTTTATCTCGTGACTTATCCTCATAAATATTCTTAATTATTTTGTCACAAATCACACAGAATCCAATTGCCAAAGCCGCTCCCACAATTGTCCATATTAGTCTTTCCACAATAAGTGCGGAACTTAATGTACCTTCCGCAAGTGCGTTTCCAGAAACTGCTTCTAACCCGATACAGGCACTGCCAAGAATATACTTTTTAGGCATAGCAAAACACGAAATAATAAGAGCTATTATATAACAACTTATCAATGCAATCTTACCAGCTCCCAGAATTAGCAATACTCCACCAATGGCAAATCCCAGAAAAGCCCCAACGATTCTTCTAAGTCCTCTCGTCTGTATTTTTCCATAGTCTTCACCAATCATAACTGCTCCTGCGGAAATCATAATCCAGAATCCCTTATAATCATGAACCAAATACTCTGACCATGAAATAATAAACAAAACAATTGAATGCATTGCAGCCCTCTTTATTCTAAGCTGGTTATTGTGAATGCTTGTCTTATATTTTTTGATAATCATATTTATGGCGGAATCTTTTCCAAATGATTCATGCTTTTTTACACCGATCAACAAAAATGTCACTACGATTATAACAGTTATTCCACACCACAGTATAAGCCACTCATAAACAGACAAGCTTTCCGTATTACTAAGGATCAGGTATGTCATCCCAATATGAAAATAGAACGGGAATGCCATCTCAGTTTTCATCCAAAAAATATATGAGACAAAATTGATTCCAGCATAAAGAAAAGGAATCAGTATCATCACATCCTTTGACAGCACTCCCAGCAGGCATATTGCACACAGAAAGGCACATGTTAGAAAAGATGACAGCATTCTATATTTAATTGTTTTTTCCATGTGCATCTTCTCCACTTTCGCCTATTTCCAATAACCAACAAGTTCAATATAGTTTACACCTGTTACAGGTTTACCCATACAGGTTCCCTTTATATCAGCTGCGCCCTCATATTTTGTAGATTCCTTAAGCTGTGCAACAATTTCCTGTGCTATCGGATTTGCCTGAATTTCAAGCTTTGTATCAATACATGGAATTTCCATATAATATCTGGTAGGATAGCTGTTTCCACTTTCTTCACTTGTCCAGTAATCGTACATATCAAGCTTACTGATTCTACCTGTAGCTGTACTTCCATCTGGTAACTGAATTCCTGCATACTGCGATATGATATTAGGTCCAATAAGCAGAATGATACCGCAACTGATATTTACACCGTTATCAAGCTGCAGATTCATCCAGAGCCACTTCATTCTGGTTTCCGCAGAATCACCTTTTGCATAATAATTTGGCAGTCCACCCCACTGACGATCGATCCAAGTAGGTCCACTCACACGATACGATATGCCTTCAATCTGAACCTCTCCGGATGTCTCCATCGCAGGAATTGCGAAATCGTACTGCTCTACGCCAAGGAAGTCAAACTTCTGTCCTCCACCTAAATGGAAGATGCTATGAGTACGTTTAAGTACAACATCAATTTTGCTGTCTGGCATATTAGCCTGAACAATGACCTCATCAAGGTCTCCCTTCATCAGAAATTCCTTTGTCTTGATCAAAAGTTCTGTCTGTGAAATCTCTGCTGCCTGAGCAGGATATACAGACTCGTATGCCTTATACCAGCCAGTTGTCTGATCTGATATAGAAATTTTAATTGAAAGCATATCACCCTTTCCTGGCATTGAAAGAATAAGTGCATGTGCTAAAAAACCAATTTTGTGTCCATTATCATTCAGATTTGCACATACAAACCATGATTCATTTCCCCATTTTCCACCATGCCAAGGGTAATCCTTATCTGCAGGATCTGTTACAAATACTGGTTTTTCGCAAAAATTATTAAAATCAAACTGTTCTCTCTGTGTAAGTTCCATAAAAATGACCTCCGTTTTCAAAAATACGTTTTAGTTGCTTAACTCTTTGATACACACTGCTTTTCTTTCTCTATCTGCTTATGAAGCAAAATAATGTAAAGAATATCCCACACTGAACAAAGGATTCCTGTCAGTAAAATGTATATATTAAATCCCTGTACAATTCCCTGTTGAATTGTAGGGGCAAGAGTTCCAAGCCATTTTGCAACTGCAATTAGCATTGACTGTCCTTCACTGTTGCCTCTTTTATAGAGCATTACAACAAAAAGGATTGACATAACTACATTCTGCGCAAATGCTGAATACTGTGCAGCTTCTACATATGACTCGAAGTGTAAGAAAAATGCGAGCTGTAATATCAGGCAAGATGCAAATACAAGTAAACTATACGGAATGAACATATCCCTCAAATTCTCTGAAAGTTTATTTCTGCCAAATTTAAAATAAGTAATTACAATAAGCAGATCACAGCATACCCAGATTGCGTTTGCCACAGCCTGTACAGATGGGTGTGCTATTCCATTACATGCATAGACTAATTCCCAGAATACATTAAGCCCTAAAGCCCAAAGTGGCATACAATATGTTTTATCTCGAAAGCCAATTCTTATTGAACTGATATATACGATTGTCCATGTAACTGCACTGATTAAAAGTAATATCAATACGATAAAATCCATTTGCGAATCCTCCAATTTCATGTTACAATGTTTACACTTGTTACATCTGTTACACGTATTATATATTTGGATTTTTGTAAATGGAAGATACAGATTCGCAGAATCTGTTACACTTTTGACTTAATGGAGGAAAAGAATGTGAAGCAATCTGAAAGAAGTAAGCAATGGATTATAGATGCCTTGTTTGAATTGATGAAAACAAAATCTTATCAGGAAATTACAATTAAAGACCTGACCGAAAAAGCCGGCGTTGCAAGGCTTACCTTCTATAGAAATTTTGAAACCAAAGAAGATGTTTTAGTAAAACACTTTGAAAATATGTTTGCACAGTATTTAAACGATCTGAATGCTTTTGAAATAAATACTGCTGAAGATGCACTTACCAAATGTTTTGAATACTGGAAAAAGAATAAGGTACACATAGAACTGTTCACAGAGAATCATCTCCTTGCTGCTCTATCTGCACCTTTTGGTAATTATTTAGAAACAATGATTAACCGATACGATGTTGCTAAATCATTGACCGTCAATCAAAAACAATTTTTAGTTGGAGGGTTATTCTTTTCAATGCTAGAATGGATATCAAATGAGGAAGAAAAATCTGCACGAGAAGTCGCTCACAGCATTCTTGAAATGCTTAAGTTGTAATATAGCGAGAGCTTTTTTGCACTGTTGTATCATTTTATTTATAATAATTCTTTTAACTTCATCACTTTATAATCTGTCTTTGAGCCGACAAATTCGGATTTGGTGTGCCTTACGCACAACTAAACATGTCTCGCATTTCTAGGCACCATATTTTTCACAACACCGCATTTCTTAATTCCATACTCTTCCTGGATCTCATAAATTGCCTGATTGAACTTCTTATCGCCCATATTCTTTGAAGAAATTTCTCGTACTATAATTCCATTTTTCATTACAGCAATCGCGGATGTTATCGTTGGTTTATCTCCCTTCATATCAGGTGTAGTCATAACACGAATTACAATATCCTTATTATCCTCTGGTGTAATGTACTTAAGGTCGCTAGCATAAATGCCATACTGCTTCGCCTGATATACTGCCTCGCTATGACCGATAGCATGAAAGAAAGAATAATCATCTGCCAAACTTTGCACCTTCCCCTGCTCTGCATATTTCTTAATTGCCACATACTGTTTTGATAATTCCTGCTCCTGTTGTTTCAGATAGAATATTTGCGCCTTTGTTTCTGCAACAAAATCTGCCACTTCTTCAACACTTTTATCAAAAGATGTTTTCAGTCTTTGTGACAGTTCCTTATACTTCATAAAATCTGCTATATAATCCGTTTTCCCATATGCCTCATACAGATAGGCTCGTACCATATACTTTTTCATTTCTTCATAGATATCTGTAATTGGCTTATACCTTTTCTGCAGATATCTTAATTCCTTTCGCTCCGCTCCAAGATCCTTACGCCTATCAATGATTTCTTTCTTTGCATCACTGCTTGAATCTGTCCCTTTTGAATAATAATGTACAAGCTTATAGACATACGCCACTTGATTTAAGTCATCTGCCATTTTTTGCATCTGCCAATTATCACGGAAACTTTCCTGCCACGGATTTCTCTTTAGCTTAAGTAAATGTAAAACCTCATTTTTTTCATCCTGTGACATATCCTTATACTTCTTCATTCTTACAGGTACAATTCTAGCCATCTCTTCTGGCATAATCGCTTCATAAAAGTCACTTGCATGACCTCTGCGAAATGGGTCAAATTTTGTCACTAATCGCTCCTGTATACTTTTTATGGAATAGTTTTCTCCCAGCTGACCTGTTCGTATCGCTTTTGGCATATCTTCCATCTGTACAGAAACCTGCTTTCCAACATTTACAGTTAATCCATCTGTTCTTAAATATGCGATAAATGCATCAAAGGTATCTGTTTGCTCGATAGCATGATCAATTAGCTTTCGAATCAATATCTTTCTCATAGCAAATGGCATAGAATCTACATTCCGCTCTTTCTTCCAAGTTTCATTTGGAGTGAATCCATAAGTTACCGCATACTTATTGACTGCTACTTCAAAAACTTCCTTCATAAACTTGTTGTCCATATGAATCTTTTTCCCATCAAGTCCAACTGTGTTAATAATAAAGTGGATATGAAGGTTCTCTGTATTGGTATGAACTGCATATACCACTTGATGTTGTGGAAATACCTTTTGCATCAAATCATCTAAAAGTAGCATCAGCTTCCCCGCATTCTTTGAATCCGATTCTTCCTCATCAAGTGAAATGACTCCATGCGTTGCCACTCTGCCATCTAACTTTCCAAAAAACTCTTTTACCTGCATCATCTCTTCTGTAGCATGGCTAATATCTGTAATATGCCTGCCACCCACATAAAGCCCATTAACCGTCTTAATATCATTCGTCACATAGGTAAGCTCATTTTCAATCTGATTTGCACTTGTAATATCAAGGGAGTATCCAGTCTTTTCCGGATTTTCAATATAAGCAATAGAATCTGATATCTGAGCAGATGCACTTCTTGTTCCACTGCCTGCTTTTACATTCCATATTTTCACTACAATTCCTTGTGCCATAACTCCTTCCTTATCTGGATTCTGTATTCCATAGAAACGCTCATTGAAATACTGTCTGCTGACACGTCCAGGGATTACCATAAACCCTTTCTGTTTTAACTCGACATTCAAAGTACGCACGATACGATAAGCTTTGGATTCTGAAACATCTAATACGTTTTCTATCTCAGCAACAGTTATAAAAGTCTTGCTATTATCCATTTGTAAACCTCCAACATAGTAATATTTTTCTTTCACTATGTTTTTGGGTTGAAAAATCACTAATTGCTAAATCCGGGGGAAATAATTGAATTTTGAAAAAATTGAAAATAGAGACAGGTTAGAAATTTATTATCGACATGATTAAATCCCTTGAAAATACCTTCAAAAGGTATCAAACAGGTATCACAGAATAAAAAAATAGCCCGAAACCTAACATTTCTGCTAGGTTTCGAGCTATGAACGGCTTAAATACAGTGTTTTTTTAACACTCGTGCACCGGTTCAGGTCACTCAAACTCAATCGTAGCTGGTGGCTTTCCTGTACAGTCATAGAGCACGCGGTTGATGTGCGGTACTTCATTGACGATACGGTTGGTTACCTTGGAAAGGACTTCCCATGGAATGTGGGCGGCTTCGCCGGTCATGAAGTCGGTGGTTGTGACGGCACGAAGGGCAATGGCGTAATCGTAGGTTCTTTCGTCACCCATTACGCCTACGGAGCGCATATTGGTCAGGGCTGCGAAGTACTGGCCCAGATCTTTATCCACGCCGGCTGCAGCGATTTCTTCCCTGTAGATGAAATCGGCTTCCTGGACGATTTTGACTTTGGCTTCGGTCACTTCTCCGATGATACGGATGGCAAGTCCTGGGCCCGGGAATGGCTGCCTGAAGACGAGCTTTTCGGGAATGCCCAGTTCAAGGCCGGCTTTGCGGACCTCATCCTTGAAGAGATCGCGGAGAGGCTCTACGATTTCCTTGAAGTCTACGTAGTCAGGCAGGCCGCCTACGTTGTGGTGGGATTTGATTACGGCAGATTTTCCCAGGCCGCTCTCGATTACGTCCGGATAGATGGTTCCCTGTACCAGGAAGTCCACGGTTCCGATTTTCTTGGCTTCTTCTTCGAAGACGCGGATGAATTCCTCGCCGATGATTTTTCTCTTGGTTTCGGGATCGGATACACCGGCCAGCTTGTCATAGAATCTCTGCTGACAGTTGACGCGGATGAAGTTCAGGTCGTAATGTCCGGACGGTCCGAATACGGATTCCACGTCGTCTCCTTCGTCCTTACGGAGAAGGCCGTGGTCCAGGAATACGCAGGTCAGCTGTTTTCCTATGGCTTTGGACAGGATGACGGCTGCTACGGAGGAATCTACACCGCCTGAAAGGGCGCAGAGCACTTTTCCGGCACCTATTTTCTCACGGATGGCTTTGATGGAGTTTTCCACGAAGGAATCCATTTTCCAGTCGCCGGCGCAGTGGCAGATGTCAAACAGGAAGTTGGAGAGGAGTTTTGATCCTTCCTGGGTGTGGAGCACTTCCGGATGGAACTGTACCGCATACAATTCCTTTTCTACGAATTCTACGGCTGCTACCGGACAGGTTTCGGAGTCTGCAACGATGCGGAAGCCATCGGCCACTTTGGAAATATAGTCTGTATGGCTCATCCAGCAGATGGAGCTTTCGCTCATGCCGTCGAACATCTTTCCGGTTTTGTCGAAGTTTACCCAGGTCTTTCCGTATTCACGGACGTGGGCCGCTTCCACGGTTCCTCCCAGCAGATGCATCATAAGCTGTGCGCCGTAGCAGATGCCCAGAATCGGGATTCCCAGATCGAATATTCCTTTATCGCAGGTTGGCGATTCTTCTTTATATACACTGTTGGGTCCGCCGGTGAATATGATTCCCTTTGGATTTTTGGCCTTGATTTCTTCCAGGCTCAGGGTGTAAGGATGTATTTCACAATAAACGTTGCATTCCCTGACTCTTCTGGCAATCAGCTGGTTATACTGTCCGCCGAAATCAAGTACTATTATCAATTCTCTATCCACAATTCTTCCTCCTAAATACGTACCGGGAGATTCCCCATATGAATTACTATTGTACATGAAAGCTTTTCATTTCACAAGTGCTTCTATTTTTGTTCCAGGTGTTTTTTTATGTATTTGCCCGTGTAGGATATTTCGATTTCCGCCACTTCCTCCGGGGTTCCCTGGGCAATGACGGTTCCGCCCTTGTCTCCGCCGTCTGGACCGATATCGATGATATGGTCAGCTACTTTGATGACGTCCAGGTTGTGTTCGATGACCACCACGCTGTTGCCGCCCTCGGAGAGCTTGCGCAGAATCTCTACCAGCTTGTGAACATCGGCAAAATGCAGGCCGGTGGTGGGCTCATCCAGGATATAGATGGTCTTTCCGGTGCTGCGCCGGCTCAGTTCTGTTGCCAGCTTCACCCTCTGGGCCTCCCCGCCTGAAAGAGTGGTGGACGGCTGTCCCAGTTTGATATAGGAAAGCCCCACCTCGTTCAGGACCGACATCTTTCTGTAAATGGACGGGACGTTTTCAAAGAATTTCGCGGCCTCTTCCACCGTCATGTCCAGGACATCGTATATGCTTTTGCCTTTATATTTTACTTCCAGGGTTTCCCGGTTGTACCGTTTGCCGCCGCAGGCGTCACATTTCACATATACATCGGGAAGGAAGTGCATTTCGATTTTGATGATTCCGTCGCCGGCACAGGCCTCGCAGCGTCCGCCCTTAACGTTGAAGCTGAACCTGCCTTTTCCGTATCCGCGGGTTTTTGCATCCGTGGTGGAAGCGAAAAGGTCGCGGATCTGGTCAAAGACTCCCGTATAGGTGGCCGGGTTGGATCGTGGCGTTCTGCCGATGGGAGACTGGTCGATGTCAATGACTTTATCCAGAAGCTCTACCCCTTCAATGCGGTCATGATCCCCGGGAATGGTTCTTGCCCGGTTCAGCTGTCTGGCCAGGGATTTGTAAAGGATCTCATTTACCAGGGAGCTTTTTCCGGATCCGGATACGCCGGTGACACAGGTCATCACGCCCAACGGAATCTCGACGTCGATGTTTTTCAGGTTGTTCTGCCTGGCTCCTATGATCTTCAGATATCCTGCAGGTTCTCTTCTATTTTCCGGTACCGGAATTCTGATTTTTCCGCTTAAATAAGCGCCGGTTATGGAATTTTTGTTTTTCATGATGTCCGCAGCAGTGCCCTGGGCCACGATTTCTCCTCCATGGCTGCCGGCGCCCGGGCCGACGTCAATGATATGGTCCGCTGCCATCATGGTGTCTTCATCGTGCTCCACCACCAGCAGGGTGTTGCCCAGCTCCTTGAGATGGTTCAGTGTCTTCAGGAGCTTGTCGTTGTCTTTCTGGTGGAGGCCGATGCTGGGCTCATCCAGTATATAAACGACGCCTACCAGACCGGAGCCGATCTGGGTGGCCAGGCGGATTCTCTGGGCTTCTCCTCCCGACAGGGTGCCGGTTGCCCGGGACAGGGTAAGGTAATCCAGACCCACGTTCATCAGGAAACCTGTTCTTTCCCGGATCTCTTTCAGAATCAGCTCGCCAATTTTTTCCTGCATGGGAGTCAGCTTCAGGTCCCGGAAGAACTCCTGCATGTGGGCAATGGTCATTTCGGTGATTTCGTAAATATTTGTATCTGCAATCGTTACCGCAAGGGACTCCTTCTTCAGTCTCTTGCCTTCGCAGGCCTTGCAGGTTACAGTCCGCATGTACGTTTCGTATTCCTGTTTGATGATATCCGAGGATGTCTCCTTGTATCTGCGCTCTACATTTTTGACAAGGCCTTCAAAAGCCACGTCGTAAACCCCTTCTCCTCTTTGACCGCTGTAATGCACCTCCACCTTCCGACCGGCGGTGCCATAGATAAGGACATCCTGTATTTTCTTCGGAAGCTTTTCAAACGGTTCATCCAGACTGAATTTATATTCCTTTGCCAGGGCTTCCAATATGGCATGTGTATAGCTTCCTTTGTCCGAAGAGGACTGCCAGCCGATGACGGTAATGGCTCCCTGATTCAGGCTCAGAGATGGGTCGGGGATCATCAGGTCCAGATCGAATTCCATTTTGTAGCCGATTCCGGAGCATTCCGGACAGGCGCCGAAGGGATTGTTGAAGGAGAAGCTTCTGGGTTCTATCTCGTCGACACTGATTCCACAGTCCGCACAGGAGAAGCTTTCGCTGAAATTGATGGGTTCTTCCCCTATGACGTCCACAATCATCAGACCACCGGACAGGTGCAGGACATTTTCGATGGAATCGGTGAGGCGCTTTTCGATGCCCTCCCTGGCCGAAAGGCGGTCCACCACGATTTCTATATTATGTTTGTTATTCTTTTCCAGTTTAATGTCTTCACTGAGCTCATACATGTTGCCGTCGATCCGCACACGGACGTAGCCGCCCCTCTTGGCCTGATCCAGGACCTTGGCGTGCTCGCCTTTCCTGCCCCGTACGACCGGCGCCAGCAGCTGGTATCTGGTTCCCTCCGGGAGGTCCATCAGGTGGTCCACCATCTGGTCCACGGTCTGTCGGCTGATTTCCTTCCCGCATTCCGGGCAGTGGGGCACACCGATTCTGGCGTACAGAAGCCTCATGTAGTCATAGATTTCGGTCACCGTTCCTACCGTGGAACGGGGGTTGCGATTGGTCGACTTCTGGTCGATGGCGATGGCCGGTGAAAGGCCCTCTATGGACTCAACCTTTGGTTTTTCCATCTGGCCCAGGAACATCCTGGCGTAGGAAGACATGGATTCCATATATCGCCTCTGGCCTTCCGCATAAATCGTATCAAACGCAAGAGTGGATTTTCCGGAGCCGCTCAAACCCGTCATGACTACAAGTTCATTTCGGGGGATGTCCACGTCCAGATTCTTCAGATTATTCTCATTGGCGCCCCTGACCTTTATATATTGCCTTTCATTATTCTTCGATGCCATTTATTTATATCTACCTTTCTTTGCGGATCCGTATCTGCTCCTTCAGGGCAGCGACCTGGTCCCTTAACTCGGCAGCTGCCTCAAAATTCAGTTCGGCGGCTTCCTTCTTCATCTTCTTGGTAATGTCTTTTATCAGTTTTTCTATTTCACGGCCGTCCATGGATTCCGGATCCTTTTCCAGCTGCATAATTGTCTTTTCGGCCTTCTTCGAGATGCTGATTAAATCCCGGACGGATTTCTTTATACTTGTGGGGGTAATACCGTTTTTCTCATTGTATTCCTGCTGGATCATCCTTCTTCTTTCCGTCTCGGCGATGGCCAGCCTCATGGATTCCGTCACTTTATCCGCATACATGATGACACGTCCGTCGGAGTTTCTGGCGGCGCGGCCGACAGTCTGGATCAGAGAGGTTTCCGAGCGCAGGAACCCTTCCTTGTCTGCGTCCAGGATGGCCACCAGGGCTATTTCCGGGATATCCAGCCCCTCACGCAGAAGGTTGATTCCCACCAGGACATCAAATATATCCAGACGCATATTCCGGATGATTTCTATTCTCTCCATAGTGTCAATGTCTGAATGGAGATAGCGCACACGGATTCCCGCATCTTTCAGGTAATCCGTGAGATCCTCTGCCATCCTCTTGGTCAGCGTCGTCACCAGAACCTTGTTCTTATTATCTACTTCCCTGTTAATTTCACTGATGAGATCGTCGATCTGACCCTGCACCGGACGTACCTCGATTTTGGGATCCAGAAGGCCGGTAGGCCGGATAATCTGTTCCGCCCGCATAAGCTCGTGCTCCTTCTCATATACACTGGGTGTCGCAGAGACGAACATGATCTGGTCGATCTTTGCCTCAAACTCCGGAAAGCTCAAAGGACGGTTATCCAGGGCGGACGGAAGGCGGAAGCCATAATCCACCAGGGTATTTTTCCTGGAACGGTCCCCTGCGAACATTCCCCGGACCTGTGGCAGGGTGATATGGGACTCGTCAATGATAATCAGGAAATCATCCGGAAAATAATCTATCAGGGTGTGGGGCGGCGCTCCGGGTGCCAGACCAGTCAGATGTCTGGAATAGTTTTCAATCCCCGAACAGAATCCGGTTTCGCGCATCATCTCTATGTCAAAATTGGTCCGCTCGGCAATACGCTGTGCCTCCAGAAGCTTCCCTTCTTCTTTGAAGTAGGCGACTCTCTCCTCCAGCTCCGCCTTGATGTCATCTGCCGCCCTCTCCAGCTGCTCCCTGGGAACAACGTAATGGGAGGCCGGAAATATAACCGCATGCTCCAGCTTTGCCTTAATTTCTCCTGTGAGGATGTCTATCTGGGTAATGCGGTCGATTTCATCTCCAAAGAATTCAATCCGTAAGGCATTATCCTCGCTGACGGCAGGGATGATCTCCAGCACGTCTCCCCTTACGCGGAATGTTCCACGTTTGAAATCCATTTCGTTCCTGTTGTACTGTATGTCGATCAGTTTCTTAATGACTTCTTCCCGGTCCTTCTGCATGCCCGGACGCAGGGATACCACCATCTCCTGGTAGTCGATTGGGCTCCCCAGCCCGTAAATGCAGGAAACACTGGAGACAATGATCACGTCCCGTCGTTCGGCCAGGGCTGCCGTGGCCGAATGACGCAGGCGGTCTATCTCCTCATTTATGGCTGAATCCTTTTCAATATAGGTATCCGTAGAGGGCATGTAGGCCTCAGGCTGGTAATAATCATAGTAGGATACAAAGTATTCCACGGAATTCTGCGGAAAGAACTCCTTGAATTCGCTGTAGAGCTGGGCCGCCAGGGTCTTATTGTGGGCAATGATGAGGGTCGGCTTTTCCAGCTGCTGGATGACATTCGCCATAGTAAAGGTTTTTCCTGAACCGGTAACACCCAGCAGCGTCTGGCACTGGTTTCCGCTCCTGAATCCTTCTACGAGCTTTTCAATGGCCTGGGGCTGGTCTCCGGTAGGTTCATATTCCGATACTAATTCAAATAATCCCATTTCTTTTCCCTTTCGTTACAATATACGAAGGACTATCTTAGTTTATCTAAGACAGTCCACTTTATGAGTCACTATTATTTTAACACTTCTATAGCCTTTTGTAACTGTGTATCTTCGCTCTTGTCCACGGTTCCATCTTCGTAGGCAGCCTCTGGTATTGCGACCTCATAATCCGGTTTCACGCCGATTCCCTGGATGGTGTTTCCCTTCGGAGTATAATAATTGGCAACGGTCAGCTTAAGGGCGGAACCGTCCTCCAGCGGAAATATGGATTGGACGACTCCCTTTCCATAGGTTGTCTGCCCGACCACTTTTCCCAATCCATAGTCCTGGATGGCTGCCGCGAAAATCTCTGATGCGCTTGCACTATGCTCATTAACCAGAACCGAAATGGGCAGTGTAAGCTGTCTTTCCGCATCGGATTTTTCTTCGCTGCGTTTCCCATTTTTATCTTCCGTATAAACAATCAATCCTTTCGGAAGAATCAGGTCCAGCATACCGACAACAGTGTCCAGACTTCCTCCAGGGTTGTCCCGCACATCAAAAATCAGTGCTTTCATCCCCTGCGCCTTCAGGTCATTGAGTGCAGCCTCAAACTGGGGCAGTGTCACCGTATCAAATCCTGCTATGTATATGTATCCGACGGAATTCTCCAGCATGGAGTATTCGATGGTGGGAATCTCAATGTCTTTGCGGGTTACTGTGAAATCAATGGGGCTCCCGTCCCGGATTACAGTTATGTCAACCGTGGTTCCCGGCTCGCCTTTTATACCGGCAACTACCGTGGACAAATCACTGCCTTCTACCTTCTTTCCGTCTATTGCGTAGAAGATGTCACCGGGCTTCATTCCGGCCTCCAGACCAGGTGAGCCTTCAAATAACTTGATTATTGTGATGGTCCCATCCTCGCTCTGGTTCACGGACACACCGATGCCGCTGTAGGATCCCGATACGCTTTCCATCAGATCCGCATATTCCTGGGCCGTAAAGTAAACCGTATACGGATCGTCCAGTCCGGCAGTCAGGCCGGCATATATTCCTTCTGCTTCCTTGGCCGTGTCGACATCATACAGATAATACTGATCAATCAGAGTCTCTATGACGTTCAGCTTTCCGGAGACCTCCGGATTGCTGAGTATGGAAGAGTTCCCTTCCCCCAGCTGTCCTCTCAAGATGGGAATCAATACCAGGGTCACAATCAGCGTCAGGATGATGCCTCCGATAAAACCCTTTATAAATGTATTTTTATTTTTCAAATTCAAGCTCCTTCATTAGGTCAGATTCCCAGGTACGGACTGGGATCGACACGGTCATACACCGAAAAGCCGGATCCGCTTTGTACATTCACACCGAAATGGAGGTGGGAGCCGAACGAATTCCCTGTGTTGCCCACAGTTCCGATGACCTGACCCTTTGTGACTGTCTGGCCTGCTGAAACATTCCTTGTATCACAGTGCATGTATTCCGTATATGTGTTGTTTCCATGGTAAATTACAATCCATTCCCCGGCCGTAGTGCTGTATTGGGAAATAACCACGGAGCCGGCTTCCGCAGCCATGATTGGTGTTCCGATAGGCGCCGGCATATCAATTCCGTTGTGGAACTGGGAGCCGCCATTCAAGGTGCGCCAGCCGTAACTGTCGCTGATTTTATATCCGTTGTTTACAGGCCACAGGAACTGTCCCGTATAGGTTTTCCCTCCAGACGCTCCGCTGGTCTTGTTGGTCGCATCTACCTTTGCTTTGATGGAGGCAATTGCGGCTTCCTGCTGGGCAATCTCTTTTGCCAGCTGCTTCGTCTGGGCTTCTGTATCCTCAATCATCGAATCATATTCATTCAGCTGGGCCTGCTTTTCAGTGGTCAGGGCCTCAATCTCCGCCTGCTTCGCCTCCTGCTCCGCTTTCAGTGCTTCGATAGCTGCCTGTTCCTCCTCAATGGCTGCCTTGGAGTTCTCAATCTCCTGCATAGCCGCATTCATCTGATCCAGCATATTCCGGTCATATCCTGTAAGCTCGGACAGGTATTCCGCTTTATTGAGAAGTTCCGAAACGTCCTTGGATCCAAGAACCATTTCAACGTAGGAAGACTGGGTATTCTCGTACATGAACTGAATCCTTTTCTTCATGGCAGCATAGCCTGCTTCAATTTCTGATTGTTTTTGGGCTATGGTTTCTTCCAGCGCCGCAATCTGAGTCGCCTTCTGGGCGCTCTGATCTTCTAACGCACCTACGCTTTCATATACCTTGGAAAGTTCCCCATCCAAAGCTTCCACATATGCGGCTGTATCCGATTTAAGATCTTTCAGATTATTCAGCGTCTTCTGGGCTTCGCTCAGTTCATTCTGCAGCTCTTCTTTTTTTGCTTCTTCTTTCTGCACACTGGTGGCGAAAGCCGGTACCACTGCCAGGGAAATCACCAGCAGGACTGTAATCACAATGCTCCAAATATTTATCAGACGTTTCTTCATATCTATCCCCTTATCAAACGCGCAAATGTTTTCTGATAGTTATCGAGCTGCCAATGAGCCCAATTCCAGCTCCGATAATCAGGGCTCCCGGAATCATGACGGCAAAGACTTCCCCCATGGGCAAAAAGGAGAATGCCCCCGTTATAATCTGGAACTGGGATAATATATAAGCAACAGAGTTTTTGTAGACAAAATACAATATGGCTATTGGAATGATAGCCCCAATCAGGCCGATTAAGACTCCTTCTATCACGAATGGAGCCCGGATAAAAGAGTTGGTGGCGCCAATCAGCTTCATGATTCGTATTTCTTCTCTTCGTACCGTTATTCCAATCGTTACGGTATTGCTGATCAGGAAAATCGCGATAGCCAGAAGTATTATGATAATAGCCGCCGATACATATCCTACCATTTTACCAAAATCCGACAGTGTGCTGGCCACTACCTCGGAACGGTTGACCTGTCTGATACCCTCTACGGATTGCAAATAGGTCACCATGGCTGGCTGAGTGGATATGTCCTTCAGATAAATCTGATAGTTCGCTGAATTCGCCAGGGGATTGTCGTCCTTGAAACCATCCGCAAGTTCCGGGTTATCTGCAAAATATTCCGTTTTGAAGGCCTCCCAGGCTTGTTCTGCCGAGGTGTACTCAAGCTTTGAAACCTCACTTCTGGCACGGATAACATTTCCAATTTCATCGATCTGATCCTGGGTTAATCCTTCGTCAAAAAATACCGTGATGCATACGGTTTCTTCTGCCTGGGCAACCATATGCTGGACATTGATGATAATGGAATAGAACATCCCCAGCAGAAAGATGCAGGCAACTATAGTGCCAATGGAAGCCAGGGAAAACAGTTTGTTTCTTTGAATATTTTTCAAGCCCTGCCTGATGCAGTAAAAGATTGTACTAATTTTCATAACTATAGCCGCCCCTTTTTTCGTCGCTGATGATAACGCCCTTCTGCATAGTGATGACCCGCTTCTGCATGGCATCCACTATCTCCCGATTATGGGTCACGACCAGGACCGTAGTTCCCCGGTTGTTGATTTCTTCCAGAAGCTTCATAATTTCCCAGGAGTTCTTATAGTCCAGATTCCCAGTCGGCTCATCCGCCAGCATGATTACAGGCCGGTTGATAAGCGCCCTGGCCATGGCAACCCTCTGCTGCTCCCCTCCGGACAGTTCCGTTGGAAAAGAGCGGTATTTTTCTGAAAGCCCGACCAAAGAAAGCACTTCCGGCACCCTCGTCTTAATCTTGCGTTTGGGCGCCCCAATGACTCTCTGGGCAAAAGCTATATTTTCATAAATATTTCTATCCTTCAGCAGCCGAAAATCCTGAAACACAACTCCTATATCCCTTCTCAGGTAAGGAAGCTTGTGTCTTGTAAGTTTGTTCAGATTGCGGCCGTTTACATATATCCGTCCCTCCGTTGGCTCAATTTCCTTCAGGAGAAGCTTAATAAGGGTCGATTTGCCCGAACCGCTGTTTCCAACAATAAAGACAAACTCACCCTTCTCAATAGTAAGGCTCACATTGTTTAGGGCAAGTGAGCCTTCCGTGTATGATTTACTGACATTTTCCATTGTTATCATTTATACGTTGCCTCCTACTCCCCGGTGCCTGATCAAATGCCTTGTATGAGTTTGGATTTTTGATTAAATGTCGTTTTTCTCAAAATAATTCATGTATTTCACTACCATAAGCGCAATCTTAAAGGTGATGGCGTCCTCAAATATACGCAGATCCAGGCCTGTGCTCTTTTCCAGCTTGTCCAGACGGTAAACCAGTGTATTTCTATGGATGTACAGCTGTCTGGATGTCTCGGACACGTTCAGGCTGTTCTCAAAGAATTTGTTTATGGTTGTAAGCATTTCCTCATCAAAGTCATAAGGTGATTTTCCGTCAAAAATCTCCTTGATGAACATTTTGCAAAGTGGCATCGGCAACTGGTAAATAAGTCTTCCGATTCCCAGCTTGCTGTAAGCGATAACTTTTTCTTCATCAAAGAAAATCTTTCCTACATCCAGAGCCATTCTGGCTTCCTTATACGATTTGGAAACTTCCCGGATCTCTGAAACGGACGTTCCGTAAGCAACACGCACATCTCTTCCCACCTCGGAAAGAAGTGTGTCGCAGATGGTCTTTCCTAATCTGCTGATGTTGTCATAAGACTCCTCTGGCTTGACTTCCTTGATAAGAATGATGCTCTTCTCATCGATGGCCGTCACAAAGTCATTGGACTTAGAGGAAAACATCCCGCGAACCGTTTCCAAAGTGGCATTGTCCTTGCCCAGTGGAGTTTCGATAATCATAACCACCCGACGGACTTCCGACTCAATGTGAAGCTTCTTGGCACGGTTGTAGATATCCACCAGAAGCAGGTTGTCCAGCAGCAGGTTTTTGAAGAAGTTGTCTTTGTCAAAACGCTCTTTATATGCAACAATAAGGCTCTGAACCTGGAATGTTGCCAGCTTGCCAACCATATATACATCATCTGTATTGCCTTTGGCAATCATCACGTATTCTACTTGTATCTCATCACTTATTTTGAAAAACTGATTATCATGGACAGCCTGGCTGTCTGCCTGAGAATTCACAAAAGCGGCTACTGCTTCACTATATTCCCCTTCAACGGGAAACGTAGTGGCACACACGCGCCCTTCCAGATCCAAAACGCATAAATCAATTCTTGTTATTAATTTAATTCCCTCGATGGTGTTTTGTATAATTTGGTTAGAAATCATCGGTCCACGCCCTTTCTATTTTTCCTTCTTTTATATTAATCTATTCTATTCATAAATTAAAGCTTTTTTTATATTTATTTCGCCAATGCAACTGCTTCAATTTCAATCAGGACGCCCTTCGGCAGTTTTGCCACTTCCACGCAGGAGCGGGCTGGAAACGGAGACGGAAAATATCCCGCATAGACTTCGTTGATTAAGGAGAAATCATTCATATCCTGAATGAATACTGTCGTTTTTACCACCCGGGAAGCGTCGGTTCCGGAAGCTTCCAGTAGATTAATGAGATTCTTGATGGCCTGATGTGCCTGTGCCTCTGCTCCGGCCGGTATCTCACCCGTTTCAGGATTAATCGGAATCATTCCGGAAGTAAATACAAATCCGTTTGCTTCGATAGCCTGTGAATACGGTCCGATCGCTGCAGGCGCCTTATCTGTACTGATGTTCTTTTTCATTTTCCTATTCCTCCCTGATACCGATTGAATTTTCTTCTATGGAAATGCGGCCTTCCTTCAGCAGTTTTCCCACGGCTCTTTTAAATTCGTTCTTGCTCATTCCGAAATCTTTACGGATCACTTCCGGGGCCGCTTTGTCGTTATATGGAAGCACACCGCCAAATTCCTGGCTGATCTTTTCATAGATTGCCTGGGCATCGTCTTCCATCTGCAGATAAGCTTTCTTTCGGGTGCTCAGGTTGAGCTTGCCGTCTTCTCTGACTTCCATTACCCTGGCATTAATAACTTCTCCGATTTTCAAATCCTTATATATTTCGCTGTGCGGAATCAGGCCGAAGTATTTGTCGTCCACAGCCACAAAAGCGCCCAGATTTTCCCGTATATCATAAACGGTGCCGCTCACTTCTTCATCTTTTTCGTATCCGTCTGTTGTCTCCAGATAATCATACACATCCATGGTGGCGCAGAGCCTGCCGCTCTTGTCCACATACAGAGCCACCAGGCAGGTTTCTCCCGGGCCGACTCTTCTGGTCTGCTCTTTAAAAGGAAGAAGCAGATCTTTTTCCAGTCCCCAGTCCAAAAAGGCTCCGATGGTGGTTACATCCTTTACCGCAAGGCGGGCAGGGCTTCCCATTTCAATCAGGGGCATTCTGGTCGTGCTTATCAGACGGTCTGAAGAATCTCTGTAGACGAAAACTTCCAGTTCATCTCCGATCTGTGTGCCTTCCGGCACCTGTTTTTTGGGGAGGAGGACTCTCTCTGTCTCGTCACCCAGATATATTCCAAAATCCGTTTCCTTTACAACATTCAATCTCTGGCGTCTGCCCACTTCGATCATTTTCATACCTTATCCCTTATTTTATTGATTCCCCACTGCTGGAGATAATTATAACACAAAAAAGAGGCTATTCCGCCTCTTTTTTAAATTTTAGCTGGCCCACAAGGATTCGAACCTTGAGATGCTGGAGTCAGAGTCCAGTGCCTTACCGTTTGGCGATGGGCCAATATCCCAAAGACAAAAAGTATTATACCCTATGTCCTTGGATTTATCAATACCTAAATTGAAATAATTCTGTCGCATACTTTATCCACTACATTTTTGTCGTGGGAAATGAATAATATGGAGAGATTGAACTCCTTCTGCAGATCCATCAGCAGTTCAAGAATCTGAGCCTGCATGGTGACATCCAGCGCCGAAACGGGTTCATCCGCAATGATAAAGGCCGGTTTCAGCATCAGGGCAAGGGCTATGCTGGCCCTCTGCCTCTGCCCGCCGCTCAGCTCGTGGGGATACCTGTCTGCATACTCCTCGTCCAGTCCTACCTTCTGCATCATCTCAGACACCCTCGTTTTCCGTTCCGCTGAGGATGCCCTTCCCCCTATCCGCAGAGGCTCTTCCAGAATCCATCCAATTTTTTTGGCCGGGTTCAACGAACTGTATACATCCTGAAACACCATCTGGGGCATACTGCTATAGTGAACTATCTCCCCCCGGAAATCTTTATGAAACCCCATTATGGTATTGGACAGCGTCGTTTTTCCCGATCCGCTTTTTCCGACGATTCCCAGAATTTCCCCCTTTTGGATGCGGAGGTTAAAATCCTTGAATATTTCATAGCGGACATTTTTCCGGAACAGGGAATTGGTCTTTTCCTTGTAATATATCGTCAGATTCTTCAGTTCCAATATGGAACTGCTGTCATTTGCCTTGACCTCTTTTTTCCCCTTTATTATGGAGGAAATGAGTTTTTTTGTATATTCATGCTGCGGATGGGTGAATACATCCTCGATCTCGCCCGTTTCAACACATATGCCGTCACGCATCACTATCACGCGGCTGCAAATCTCCTTCACAACGTTCAGATCATGGGAAATCAGCAGGATTCCTGTATGGGTCTCCCGGTTGATTTTCTGCAGAAGCTTGAGAATCTGTGACTGCACCTGAGCATCCAGAGCTGTTGTGGGTTCATCTGCGATGATCAGTTTGGGCCGCACAATTAGCGCCATGGCAATCATGACCCTCTGCTGCATGCCTCCCGAGAGCTGATGGGGATATTTGTCGCAGACAGCTTCCGGATCCGGAAGCTCCACCTCTTCCAGGGCCTTCAGAATCCTGTCTTTTCTTTCATCCCTGGATAAATCCGTATGGAGCCTCAGCATTTCATCCAACTGCTTTTCAATCCTGTACACCGGATTTAACGAGGTCATGGGCTCCTGGAAGACCATCCCGATCTCCTTGCCCTTATACATTCTTCTTTCCCTTTCGGACAGGTCATTCAGGTCCACTCCGTCCAGTTCGATTTTTCCGATTATCCGGGCCTCTCTGGGCAGAAGTCCGGCGATGGAAAGGGCTGTAAGGGTCTTACCGGAACCGGATTCCCCCACCACACCCACTATCTCTCCTTTTTCAAGACGAAAGGAAAGGTCATCCACTACCGTGTCCTCCTCGAATTTTATCGTTATATGGGAGACATTAAGCATTTTCTTCACCTAACCCTTCGCTAATGAGGCTGAATCCCAAAATAATCACAACAATGGTAATGCCTGGAAACAAGGCTGACCAGGGTGCCGTGAACAGATAGCTCTGGGCCTCCAGAAGCATCCTGCCGAGACTTGCACCGGGCGGCTGGACGCCAAGCCCCAGATAGCTCATACCCGCCTCTGCCAGCACCGCATTGTTGAATCCGACGGCCACTGTGGTGAGCAGGGTTTTGTATGTATTCGGCAGAATATGCACGAAAATGATGCGGAGTCTTCCAGCTCCCATCAATCTGGCGCTTTTCACGAAATTCAATTCCTTCAGCCGTATCATTTCACTTCTTACGATTCGGGCAAAGCTGGGTATAAAAAGGATTCCCAGGGCCAGTATGATGTTGAACGTGCCGGGTCCCAGAATGCTGACAAAAATCAGAGCCAGCAGTATGCTGGGAAATGCTGTAAGCATGTCGTTGATACGCATGACCACTTCATCAAACCATCCTCCCACGTAACCAGCCACCAGGCCAACCACCGCTCCGAAAACAGCACCAATAAGCACGGTGCACAGGGCAATGAAAAAGGTGGTTCCGGCCCCGTTCATAATCCGGCTGAAGATGTCACGACCATAATTATCGGTACCAAAAATATGCCCCCCTCCAGGCCAATGTCATTAAGTTAAGAGAAGACAAATAATACAACGAGGATTTCGAAATTCAGATATAGTCTTTTTCTGAGTTCGGAATCCTTTTTTGCTATATTCTTGAAGGTATATTAGATTTATATGTATGCCAAAAAGACAGATTGTCATCTGCCATTTTTAATAGTATTATTGTTATGGATTAAGCTACTCTGTAGAGGAATCCAACTGCGGTCTGGGATTTGACTTTACGAGGGTCTTGACGCCCAGGCCGTATTGGTAAAATATATTTCTGTATTAATGTAACGACATCCAATGACGTTACATTAATACACTTTAGATATCGCTTACAAATGCTAATCGCCATA
>NZ_FQYT01000020.1 GCF_900141895.1 Parasporobacterium paucivorans DSM 15970
CTTGTCTTAGGCTATGTCTTTCCCACTACTAGGGCAGACTAGGGACTTTAACCCTTAAGATTGTGCCCATGCTGGGCACACACAAAAAAAAGCCCTGCACCTTCCTATAAGGTGCCAGGGCCGGATCAAACCATTTGGAAGTATCATTAAATGAATTTCTCCAGAATACTCTGCAATTTCTCCCTGCCGTCCTCCTTTTCGGCCTTAAGCCTTGCGAATCCGTCTTCAAAGCACGGTTTATCTGTCTCATAGAACCTGCCTATGGCAATCGGACCCTTTGAAGTGTGATAATCCCACTCTCTTATCGCCTCCAGTGCTTCTTCAAAATGCTCTGGATTGCTGATTTCAACTTCTTTTACATTTTCATTGTATGATTCATAAAGATTATTAAATGTGATGCAAACCTGAAGTGCATCAATAAAAGAAAATCCTTTATGCAGTATCGCTTCCTTCAGCAATTTCCTGAAGTGCTGTTTTTTAACCGGGTAAGCACGGGCTATATAGGTTGCTCCGCTTGCCAGCATAAGAGCAAGAGGATTGAACGGCTCCTCCTTGGCTCCGTATGGCATGGTCCGCCCCATATACCCCAGTTGGGAAGTCGGGGTAGACTGCCCTGTGGCCAGCGCATAGGAACGGTTGTCATGGACAATGACCGTAATATCAACATTCCTCTTTGCGGCAAAAACCAAGTGTTCCAGTCCCTCTGCAAAGGAATCCCCATCCCCCACAAAACAGACAACCTTGAGCTCCGGATCAGCCAGTTTTATGGCTGTCGCGACGGGCAGGGCTCTGCCATGAATGGAGTTGAAACTGTTGACATGGAGGTAATCAACTATTTTGGCGTGATTGCCGATTCCGCTTACGATTACTACTTTTTCCAGATCCAGGCCTTCCGACTTCAATTCCTCCAAGACAGCCTCGAAACTGTTTAAAATTTCAAAGTTCCCGCAGCCAGGACACCATGTTATAGGCGCGTCGGTTTTCAACTGACTCATTCAATCACCTTCTCCACTTCTTTTTCGAGGTCCTCAAGAGAAAATGGCCTCCCGTCATATTTCAGGATTATCTCATCAACCGCAAATCCATACTGCTTCAAAAGCATCGCAAGCTGCCCCCTGGCATTGCATTCCACGCTGACCAGTTTATCGACTCCCTGCAGGGCCTGGGTCAAATCTTTTTGCGGGAATGGGGACAGCACCAGCATCTGTATCATCTTAAACCCGTACTTCCTGGCTATTTCAAGACACACCCCTTTATTCGATCCCCAGCAGAGAAGGGCTGTCTGGCCGCTGTTGTAGACCTTCACCTGCTCATAGTCTTCCAGCTCTTTCCCCAAATTTCTTTCTTTCAGCATCATCTTGTCTGCATATCCTTTTGCATGGTCCGGGCTTTCGCTGGCTAGCCCGTATTCGTCATGGATATAGCTGTTTGTTTTTATCACCTGCTCCTTTGTCGGAGCAAAAGCCAGGGGTGATATGCCACTTTCTGTATTGCTGTAGCGTTTGTATTCCCCTTCGCCATCCCAGAGTACCGGCTGTTCATCTGACAGTTCGCCCGCAAGACTGATGTCGAAGCTGAACACCCCCAGCCCCAGCGTCTTATCCGTCAGTACAATGGCCGGGATCTGGTATTTCCATGCTTTATTCATCGCCAGTCCTGACCAGTAATACGCTTCTTCTGCATCGCCTGGCGCGACAACAAGCCGGGGCATTTCTCCATGTCCGGCATTCAAGGCAAAGTGCAGATCAGTCTGTGCCGTATAAGTTGGCATCCCAGTGGATGGTCCGGCTCTCTGTCCAAGCACTACCACAACCGGAAGCTCCGACATCGCAGACATTCCAAGACCCTCAGCCATCAGACTGAATCCGCCACCGGAAGTTCCAACTGCATTCTTTACACCCATATAGGAGTATCCCGACGACATCATGATAACCGCAATCTCGCTCTCTGGAAGAACAACCTGGAGGCCGAGCTCCGGTTCCAGGCTGGCCATCAGTTCTAATATCGGCGAGGTAGGGGTCATCGGGTACGCTATATAAGCCCGAAGTCCGGCCTTAAGCAGCCCCATGCTGATTGCCTGACAGCCGTTAAGCACCGGCAAAACCGGACGTTCCACCCCAGCGACAGGCATCCGTTCCTGCATCAAATTAAAAGCTGTGCGGGCTATCCGTATTTTCAGCTCCAGCATGTCCGGATAGTGTTTCCGGATAATGTCTTCGTAAATCTCCCATTTGACCTTTAATATTCTGCACAGCGCTCCAGCCATACAATATATCCCCATTGCAGGCTTGGCGCCCTCCTCCTTCAGTATCCTGCCAACCGGAAGCCCTGCGGCGGCCTGAACCAGGCCCTCTGCCGCTACCGTTTCAGAATCATAAAGTATAATCGTCTTTTCACTGAAGCTTTCCTTGTGCCGATCGATGGCATCCTGTCCGAATGCCATTACGACATCCGGCTGGTCCGAGTGTGCTGAGACTTTCTCCAGGGAAGCCCTGACGACAACAAATTGATGCTGCCCTTTAATTACCGAAGGAAAATCATTGTACATGTAGATATGATAACCGAGATGGCTGAAAATCCTGCACAGCATTATGCCGGCCTCATCGATTCCATAGCCATTTGTTCCTCCCAAGAGTACAGTTATATTTCTCAAATGAATACCTTCTTTCATCCTTAAAAAATATAAACGGGTTACTGCATCGGTTAAGACGGAATGTTTGTTGACTATATTTTACTACGCAAATCACGATGGGTCAAATCTACAGATAAGCAGTTTTCTGCGCTTACCATTTTCCGATCTAATGCTTTTGCATATATTCTGCGCAGCTCATTTCCTACTATCGAAATATCTCTCTGTTTTGCCACTTCATATCCCTGTTCAGCAAGATTCTCTATTTTATCTTCCAGTATATTTCTGATGTATATTTCAAACTCTTCTGTGTCTGCAGCTTTGTACACATCCCGTCCATCCACCAGCCAGCTGTCATATACTGGAATGTCCCGCAGCAGAATCGGAATTTTCATGGCTAATGCTTCCAGCACAACGATTCCCTCCGTTTCCTCATAGGAGGGGAAAAGGAATAAATCACTGTGTTCATAAGCTCTTTTCAGTTCGCTTTTCGGAACGTACCCTGCAAATTGCAGGTTTGGCAATTCCGTGCGGACTGCATCCCGTATCTTTTTGGGAACGGTGTGAAGATTGGATTCTCCAAACCAAATGAACTTGTACTTTGGAAACCGCCTTGCCAGTTCTACAAATTCAGGCAGACCTTTTCTTCCTATCATCAGGCCAACCGACATAATGATTTTATCTTCTTTTGAATATCCATACTTTGACCGGAACGCCATTCTTTCCGACTCATCTTCCGTCTTCCTGTAATACTCAAGATCTATGCCGTTCGAAATGACATGGATCTCCTTTTTGATCCCATAAGATTCCAATAACTGTTTCGAATATTCACTGGGAGTTACGATCATATCTCCATGACTGTAGCAGTGTTTTATCCATATTCCGAATAGCCCGTCGAACAAATTGGAACCCAGGTAAGAATTTTTAAAATCCTCCTTTGTCGAATGCGCATGAAATATGACTGGAATCCCAGATTGATGGGCCCTGCAGGCAATCCACAGCGACTTCGGAAACACCGTATTGATATGCACCACATCTGCATCCGCCAGGCCATCCGTGCATGATATCCGGTTCATGTCCGCTGCCATTTTCTGGTGGTAAATAGCACGCCCTACCCCACTCTTTTCAATCAGTTTCTGCATACCGGAATAAAAATAAACCCTCATATTAATAACCTTTCCTCTCTATGAAATCGCCCGGAGCATCATCTCGAAAATCCGACTCAGGCCCAGGCTGTATATATAAATCGCCGCCGGCTTTCCCAACAGAATAATTGCGGTAAATTTTTTAAACGGCATCCGACTGACTCCGGCTAAATAGCACAGGAAATCATCGGGTGCTACCGGCAAAAAAATCAGCAGGGCAAACATCTTTTCAAATTGATTTTCCTTCAGCAGATATCGGTTATACTTCTCAAAAAATCTGCTTCCAGTCATCTTTTGAACAAATCCTGTCCCATATTTTCTCGCAATCATGAACGCCAGCATCGAGCCGATGCAGATCCCCAGGTAATTATAGATAAATCCTTTCACAGGGCCAAAAAAAACTACGCCAAACAGGCATCCCACAGCGCCCGGAAGGATCGGCACCACAACCTGTACCGCCTGAATTGCCAAAAATATGAGGGGAGCCATGATCCCACATCTGTTCAGAAATGCCTCCATCCTGTTTTGATTCGTGAATATTCCCTGTGTATAGCCATAAGCCATCAAGGCAATCAGCAGTGCCGTGCTGAGCAGCAGCAGCACTTTCTTATGATCACCCAGCCAGCTGATGCGCTTTTTCATACACTTCACCTTCTTCCACAGCATGTGCCCAGCATACTTTATGATAGGTTCTCTCCAGTGTCTGGGCAAAATTCTGCAGAGATATTCTTTGTATGCTTTCCTTACATATTTCCTTCATTTCTCTGCATTTCATATCAGAAAACAGCTTCTGATATGATTCAAGGAAATCACAGTCTGTACTGTAGCCATATCCATTTATCCCCTCCTGCAGGATCCCCTCCAGGCATTCATCCTTTCTTGCCAGAATGGGTTTTCCTGCGGCCAGGCTTTCAATATATGTCAGTCCCTGTGTCTCACTACTGGATGCACAGACAAAAGCATCCCCCAAAGCATAATAGTTCTCAACCCCGTTCCAGGCGACTTCTCCCGTGAATACAACGCGGTCCGCTATCCCCTCTTCACATGCCCTGTGCCTGAGGAATTCAAGTTCTGGGCCATTTCCAACAATAAGCAGCTTTGCCATCGGATCTGTTTTTTTCAGCCGTACCATTTTTTCTATCAATTCAATCTGATTCTTTTCACGTGAAACTCTGCCCACCGACAGCAGGATATGATCAGAACCGCTCAGATGATATTTTATCCTTAATCTTAAAACCTCATCCTCATCATATCTGTCAAACTTCGATATGTTCACACCTGTCGGCTGAATGATGATTTCTTTTTTCACTCCATACGAAGAAAGCAGCCTTTTCACCTTTTCCGTCGGCGCAATAATCAGATCTGCTTTTTCACAGCAGCTTCTACTGAAAGTCCTTGCTATACCTTTCAACTTCTGGTTCCCCGGAATCCGAAGATAATGTGTATAATCTTCATAAATGGTATGATAGGTATGAACATGCGGAATCCCCAACTGCTCGGCAAGCTTCCTGCCCAGATGTCCCACGCCAAACTCTGTCTGCGTATGGATCACATCCAGGTGAAGTTCTTTCACTTTATTTATCCATATTTTTGTCAGACTGTAAGTGACCCGACGTTCCTTCAGCAATGCAAAAGGTACGCTCCTCAAACGAAATACATTGTATTCCATTTCCTTCATTTCCGGATTGGAAACAGTAAAAACATACACGGTGTTTCCCTCACTCTCCAGCTCACCTTTTAGCTGGTATGCTGAATTTGCTACTCCGTTCACTTCCGGATAATATGTATCAGTAAAAATTCCGATATTCATAAAAAGCCTCCTCGATATCTGTCCACACTTAATATATCAGGCACAAATAAATATCCGGAAGGTTTTTTGTAAACGTTTAATAAACAATTTGTTTGATAATTGTTTAGAAATTGTTTAGGATTTACTCTATGCATGTTTAGAACCGTCTTATATGATAACTTAATAACGCTATATGCAGGAGGTTTACTATGTTCCATTTTTTATCACAGTTAGACGGAAGTCTACTTGTCTGGATTCAGAATCTTTTGGTTCACGATATGTTTACGCCCTTTTTTAAATTTTTAACAACCATCGGAAACGCAGGGGCGGTATGGATCATTATATCGGTAATACTGCTAGTCCCAAAAAAGACCAGGCCTGTCGGCATAATATCATTGATAGCACTGTGCGGTTCATTTATAATAGATAATATGATTTTAAAAAATCTTATTGCCCGAACGAGACCGTATGATGTGGTTTCCGGAGTGCAGCTGCTGATAGCAAGGCCGAATGACTTTTCTTTCCCCTCGGGACATACCGGAAGTTCATTTGCGGCAGCAGTAGTGTTATATAGGGAATTGCCGAAGAAATATGGGGTTCCGGCATTGATACTTGCCGCCCTCATTGGCTTATCGAGGATTTACCTTGGTGTACATTATCCATCGGACGTGATATGCGGGGCATTATTTGGAAGTATAATAGCCATTTTCATAAGCAGTGCATTCCATATATTAAAGGATGATGGAAATCTGCGATTCCTTGATCGATGGATTTAGAAAAAAAGAGGAGAAGACTGTCATGACGATGAAAAGAAGAATATTTATTTCAAATACAGTGATTGTCCTATTTTCATTATTAATTTTATTAGGGCTTGGCGGTGTGATCGTCGGCCTTTTCAAGAATGAATTCATGAATATCATCGAGCAGAAGTCGCAGATTGCGGCACACAATTATGAAGTTCAGGGCATCCTGCAAAGTGCGGGGGATTATAATGGAGATTGGAATGCATTAAGTGATGCGCTGGCTGCTTATGATTATGAGCTATATGTATCCGATAGCAATCAAAACGAATTGTACTCCAATATCAGGCACAGTGAATGGGAGTGCATCAGTGAACTGGAAAAATCAAGCTTTGATTCAGAACAGGTTGTTTTATACAGTATGGAAAACGTAACTATTGCCAAAGAAAAAATTCTCAAAGGCGAAGAATCAACGTATATCTACGCAGCCTATTACCCCAAAGAAGCCTCCATTCTTGGAATGGACCGGGGAATATTTGACATGTTCATTATCGTGTTCGTAGTGGCGGGAGTTTTGGCCATTCTTGGACTGCTGTTATGCAGCCAGATTTTTACGAACATGCTTATCCGCAAAGTATTGGTTCCGGTGGAAGAGCTTCGTCTTGCTGCGAAACGGATCGAAGAGGGAAACTTCGATGAAAACATTGAATATAACAAGGATGACGAGTTCCTGGAAGTTTGCACCGCGTTTAATAATATGCAGCAGCATCTGAAAGAGGGTGTTGAGCAGAGCGCCGCATATGAGAAAGCGAGGACAGATATGATTTCCGGAATATCTCATGATTTACGAACGCCTCTTACTTCGGTGAAGGGCTATATAAAAGGTTTGAAGGATGGAATCGCCAATACGCCGGAAAAGCAGGAACAGTACTTAGATACAGCGTACAGAAAAGCATGTGATATGGATATTTTGCTGCAGAAATTATTTTATTTTTCCAAGCTGGAAACGGGGAACATGCCATTTTTCAAGCAGAGAATAGACTTTACAACGTGGATTGCATCTTATACAGAAAACAGAAGGGGTGAATGGGAGCAGCAAAATCTGCAGGTCGCTCTGGAAACAGATCATCATGAACATCCCGTGTATATTGATTCAGAACAAATGAAGCGTGTATTTGATAACGTAATCGACAACAGTATAAAATATTCGGATCGTGACAATCTCCATGTATGGATAAAGGTGTCCGGGCATGATGGAAAAGTTCTTATCCAGATAAAAGATAACGGAAAAGGTACAGATAGCGATAAACTGGGGCATTTGTTTGAACTGTTCTATCGCGGGGACGAATCCAGAAACAGCAAAAAAGAAGGCAGTGGTCTGGGCCTGTACATCTGCAGGCATATTGTCGAGCAACACGGGGGAACCATCAATGCAGCAAACGACAATGGGTTCACTATTTCCATTGAGCTGTCTGAAAAATAAAGGAGGAAGCATGATTCCCAAAATACTGATTGTTGAGGATGATGAAGAAATTGCAATTCTCGAAAAAGATTATCTGGAAACGTGCGGCTATGAAGTCATTGTGAAAAACAACGGCGAATCTGTACCTGAAATGCTTTTTACAGGCGGATATGATTTGCTGATTCTGGATTTGATGCTTCCTGGCAGATCGGGATACGACATATGCAGAGAAATCAGGGATAAAATTGATATTCCAATTCTTATGGTGACCGCAAAAACGGAATCCATAGATAAAATAAGGGGCTTGGGATTAGGGGCAGATGACTATATCTCGAAGCCTTTTGATCCCGCCGAACTGGTGGCCAGAGTAAAGTCCCATTTAAAACAATATGAACGATTGACCGCACACGCAGCCTCTGACGGCAATGCAGAGGATACTGAAAATGTCATACAAATCGGTAATCTGCGGATTTTGGCAAAGAGCTGGAAGGTGTACAGGGGGAATGAAGAAATCAAATTTCCACACAGGGAATTTGAGCTTTTAAAGTTTCTGGCAATGAACCCCAATATGGTGTTTTCAAAGGAATACCTGTTTGAAACAATTTGGAAATATGACTATGTAGGCGACAGCGCGACTGTAACGGTGCATATCAACCGAATCCGTGAAAAGATTGAAGAGGACAGCAAGAACCCACTAATCATCGAAACAGTCTGGGGCGCAGGCTATCGTCTTAATCTCTAAACACTCCTATTTAAAAAGATATCTTTTTATCAGCTTGAGCACCTCTGAAACGATAATCACAGAAAATGCCACACCAACAATTTTCATCCACATTATGAATGGCAGCGGTACTGTTCCAAACAATGCGCTGCCAAATTGGGTAATAATGACTTGCAATGCAAACGTGATGCCAAAGACCAAAAGCATCAGCTTGTTATTCGTGAAATTTGCAAAGACACTATGGTTCGTAAGCTCACGACTGTTGAACGCATTAAATAATTGGAATACAACAAATAGTGTGAACAGAATTGTTGAAACCTGTTCTGGTGTTCCCCCTAAAAAGTTAAATGCCGTTTGTGACATAAACACGGCGGAAATGAATAATCCATTAAACACTATCCGTCCCAGCATTCCTTTCGAAACAATGCTGGATCCTCTCGAAACAGGCTGCCTCTTCATTAAATCGCTGCGAATTGGCTCCAGTCCTAAAGTAAGCGCTGGAGGGCCATCCATGATGATGTTGATCCATAACAATTCAAGCGCAGAAAATGGCGATTTAAATCCTACCAGAATTGAAAACAGTACAACCACAACGGAGGAAAGGTTCACCGTCAACTGGAACTGGATAAATCTCTGGAAATTTTCATATATGCCGCGTCCCCACTGCACTGCCTTTACAATTGTCGAAAAGGAATCATCCAGCAAAACAATATCACTGGCCTCCTTGGAGACCTCGGTTCCAGAAATACCCATTGCAATTCCGACATCCGCGTTTTTGATAGCAGGAGCATCGTTGATACCATCCCCCGTTACGGCAACTACATTGCCGCAGGATTTCAAGGCATTGACCACACGCATTTTTATGATAGGTGTACTTCTTGCAATCACTCGGATCTGCGGCAGGATATCCGCCAATTCTTCATCGGAAAGGTGCTCCAATTCTTTTGCTTCTACCGCTCTGTGCTCTTCTCCCAACAAATGCAGCTCATTCGCTATTGCTATTGCCGTAACAATATTATCACCCGTCAGCATTTTCAGATCTATTCCAGCATTGCGGCAGCGTTCCACGGCAATATAAACATCTTCACGCAGCGGATCCGTAATCGCCACAAAGCCGTCGTAAACCATGTTGCTTTCAATCTCTTTCCTATTCGATGAAAAGTCGGAAATTTGATTGAATTCCTTATGTGCGAAGGCAATTACACGACAGGCTTTCTCTTGAAACCCTCTTATCTTCTCTTCGATTTCTTTTGCAAGTGAGCCAGAAACCATACATAAATCCAGTATTTTTTCCGGACTCCCTTTGGTGTAGACAGCATATCCCTTGTCGGCTTCCACAATCGTTGTCATGTTTTTAGTTTCAGATGTAAACGGAAAAACATGTGCAATCTTTGCATTACTGCGAATATCCTTGTATTCATTTCCCGCTTCATGGGCTGCAACAAGCAATGCACATTCAGTTGGATTTCCAATGAATTTTGGCTGTGCACCCTCATAATTAACATCCGCAGTGCTGTTGATACAGAAATTATCCAGCAATAATGCATTGTGCATTTCATTTGGCCTAACCAGCTCTCTATCTGTATACACATCGGTAACTGTCATGCGATTTTCTGTAAGTGTACCTGTCTTGTCGGAGCAAATCACGTTGATACACCCAATTGTTTCACAGGCAATCATCTTTTTAACCAGGGCATTCTGCTTAGACATTTTGATAATATTGACGGCGAGAGATACAGCCACAATGGTTGGCAAGCCTTCTGGCACAGCGGCAACGATCAGTATTATACTGGTGATAAAGGCTTCGGAAATTATCTCAATATTCGCCGTCCCATTTGATATAAATATAATTACCTGAATTATAAAAACAATGGCTGCCATTGTCGCACCCAAAATAGTGATTGTCTTGCCCAGCCTTGCAAGCTGTTCCTGCAGTGGGGTGCTGCCTTTTTCGGTTGAGGAGAGTTCCTTCGCTATCTGCCCAAATTCAGTGTTGTCCCCAACACCGGTCACGACCATCTTACCGCTGCCCCCAGTGATAAAACTGCCCGAAAAAAGCATGTTTGTTCTTTCGGCTACTGGTGTTTCCTCATTATCTGGCAGCATATCCGAATCCTTGTCCACAGGCAGACTTTCACCCGTCAAAGATGATTCGTCCGCACTCAACGCTATGCCTTCCAGAAGCCTGCCATCAGCAGGCAGCTTGTCACCAGTTTCCACATAGACAATGTCACCGACAACAATATCTTTTTGTGGAATCAGTTGTATCTCGCCATTACGGATTAATCTGACCTGTGTATCTTCATTGATTTTGCTGAGAGCCTCAAATGCCTTGGCACTTCTGCCTTCCATCACGACTGTAATAATGACGGAAAGAGAAATTGCAGCAAATATACCTAAGCATTCAATAAAATCCGCATTGCCGCTCCGAAAATAACGCGCGATGTTTACACCCAAGGTAATGATAGCGGCAATAATCAGCATGATAATCATTGGTTCGCTTGCAGCTTCCCATATCCGTTTAGCCATCGAATCCGGCTTTTTTTTGCTAAAGGAGTTGATGCCGTTTGTCTTTGCACTCTCTGCGGCTTGCGAAGCAGTCAGTCCTATTGTACTATCTACATTTAATCTTCTTAATGTTTGTTCTTTTGTTTCCATAAAAGCATTCATGAACTTTCCTCCAGTATAATAATAAACAGACCCAGGTATAGCCCTTGCAAGCCGTACCTGAGTCTTTTCGCATTCAATATAAAAAGGCCCACGTATAGCGTTCACAAGCTATACATGAGTCTCGTTCTTTAAGGCGAGCCAGGCCCAGAATCGGCCAGTATGTTGACTTCGCCCACACGTATAAAGGTGTGCAAACTACTCCCTCATGAAGTAATCAAAATTTCTTTATTATACTATAGTAATAAAAACAAAAAGTCAAGAATTTGTTAAACTTTTATGATCCTCGTATTTTTTCTCACCAATCGGTTTTTACAGGCATAAACTATATTATTTCATCGATATTCGACGTACCCTAGTTATCTCATCCACAGTTTTTACGACAGTATGAGTAATCGGCTTCCATTTAACATCCTTCACTAAGGCTACAACGGAAATAGGTACATACGTAAACATAAACAGCGGGAACGTAAACATATAAGCAACTTTTTTCCAGCCTGAACAATGAATTTTTTTCCATTCGGTCAGAGTTGTAATGAACCCAAGCATAAATATCATGCAATAGTACCACACTGACGAACCAAGAAGTGCCTTGGTAGTCGTATGTATAATTTCATTTACTGAATACATATCGAAAATACCCGCCAGACAGACCCCTGCATATGCCATTATACTAATACTTGAAATGAGCATCCCGGGCATTATTGTCATTGTCATATCGAAGCAGGAAAAACCGTTTCGTTTTCCCTTGAAAATACCCCGGACCAGATCTCTTCCATATTTTGCAAAAACCTGGTAAAAGCCTTTCGCCCAGCGCAGCCTCTGATTCCAGGATTGTGTGAATGTAACCGGCTGCTCATCATAAATGATGGCATTTCTGCAATATCCAATCTTTTCACCTTTAATAATCTGGCATGCAGAAAACTCGATATCTTCTGTGAGAAGATGATGTACCCATCCGCCGTTGGATCTGATCAACTCGGCATCCAGCAGAAAACCTGTTCCGGATATTGCACAACTTGCATTAATGGTCATTCTTGGAAGATTAAGATATTCTGCTTCATGAAGGAACCAAAGTGAATACCCTGCTGAAATCCAATTCTGGTCATAGTTTTTAGAATTTCTGTAGCTGGTCAGAATCCTGTATCCTCGTCCAAAGCTCTTATTCATCTCCGCAATATAATTCTCATCAAGCAGATTGTCCGCATCAATCACGAAATATCCAGCATACTTTTTATATGAATATTCTTTTTCTATGATTTTCATCATAAAATCCAGGGCATAACCCTTTCCGACCTGATCTGCATTGAATCGTTCCCTGACAATAGCTCCAGCATTGCTTGAAGCCGATGCTGTGTTATCTGTACAGTTGTCGGCTACCACAAAAATATCAACTAAATCCTGAGGATACTTTTGGTTTTTTATGCTTTTTATGAGTTCTCCTATAACCATGCCCTCATTCCGGGCCGATATAATCACTGCGTATCTGCGAAAAGTAACCTCTTTCTCCTCGCGTTTTTTTTCTCTTTTTGCCTTGAATGCAATGAAGATATATATCAACTGATAGGAATACATAAGTGTGAAAAACAGAAACATCAAAAAATTAAAATTATTTATAAATCTCGATATAGATAAACCCAAAACATGACCTCCAGCGCTTTTTCCCAATTATAATTACCTTAAATGAGATTTCAATGAGAATGGGATGAAAAAACTGTGGGGATTGCGCACGAACTCATGCGAAGGGGCAAAACAAAAAAAGGCCCTGGCACCTTTCTACAAAGTTCCAGAGCCCTTGAATAATGCGGATGACAGGACTTGAACCTGCATGGTCTCCCACCAGATCCGTTTCTACAACATTAAATTCGGACCCTTCTCTTTCTCAAGACCAGCAAAACCGTCAATGACAGCAGGGCCGTAAACGTGTACCATAGTATTGGTGAATCGTCATTCGTTGCTGCAGTGACTGAAATTGCCTTATATTGATTTGCAAATCCAATGTCTTCAGCATTAACTGCATAATCTCCAGGGGTTTTCATGATAGTAGTATCGGCTTTTAAAGTTCCATCTCCATTATCAACAATTTTAACCTCAATGATATATTCAGTATCATCATATTGATATCCTGATTTATTATCATTTATTTCATATAACGAATATTTAAAACTTTTACCCATATCTTTTTGTGTATAAGTGATTGGTGCAAATACGATTTTTCCGGTGTCATTATTGGCAACCTCTTCAATCAACGAGTCCGAACCATTGATGTAGCTATTTCCCACTAATGCAAAGCGGAATTGGCCGCCAGCGAGAGTATGACCTGTTAATGTCTTATTGGCGGTCAGTTGAATGCTGACGTCACTTGTCCTATAGGTGTTTTCAAATAACATCTCTGTTACCAATTCTTCATCTTTCTGAATCGCTTTAATCACGCTGAGCGTTCCATCATTGTTATCTTTTATCTGTATTTTAATTATATAAACAGATTCATCATACGTATAGCCGGCCTTGTTATCATTCACTTCCGAAATCCTGTAGTAATAGACGTTTCCCATGTCAGCCTGTGTGAATACAAGCTCATCAAAAACAATCATTCCATCCTCGTCATTCCTGACTTCTTGAATTTCATTTACAAAATCTCCTGTTTCTGTGATTTGATCCAATCTGAACGTGAATTGCTGATTTTCTATTTTACGGCCATTCAATATTTTCTCTGCATGGAGGCTTATGCTGGTGTCAGATGTTACATAAGTATTTGAAAACGTAATATCTGTCTTACCTGCTGGAGCGCTTACCGTCTTCTGTGCAGTCAATGTCCCGTCTCCGTTGTCAGAAACCGAAACATGAACTGTATATACGACTGGATCATACGTATATCCGCCAACACCCTCATTCAGTTCTGATATCGTATAGTCATAGCTCTTTCCTGCATCGGCCTCCGTGTATGTGATTTCAGGGAAAACAATACTGCCATCTTCTGCATTCCTTACCACTGAATTTTCACCGATGGAATTCCCCGTTAATAGGTCAATCTGCTGCATCGCAAAAGAAAATTGTTCATTGGGCAACTCTTTACCTGTCAAAATTTTAGTAGCTGTGATCTGTGCGCTTCCTGTTGCCTGATATATGTTATCGAAGGTGATCTCTGTTACTGAATTTGCTTCTTTTGTCATAGTCTGAACTGTGCGCAACGTACCGTCACCATTATCGAGCACTGTAATTTTCACATAATATTCGGAATCATCATATGTATAACCTGCATTTCCTTCATTCACTTCGCTTACCTTATAAAAATAGGATAAGCCAATGTCACTTTGCTTGAAAGTCAGTTTCGGCAAGTCAATATTATTACCGATATTTTTAACCGTGCCGATTTCCTTAATAAAAGTCCCATCTTCGTTAACCTGGCTGAGAGTGAAGGAGAACTGCTGATCTTCAAGGGTTCGCCCTGACAGAGTTTTAGAAGCTGTTAAATTGACATCAATATCGGATGCTGTATAGGTGTTTGTGAATGCGATGCTGCTCTCATTTGTGGCGACAGAACCCACTGTTTTTTTAATACTTTCTATATTACTCGAAAGCGTTCCATTGTCGTTGTCCGTGATCTTCACAACTACCGTATAAACAGCACCATCATATGTGTAGCCTGCAAGTCCTGTATCTTTTTCTTTAATAGTGTATGTTTTGGTTCCAACATCGCTCTGATCATACGGAATCGAGCTGAAATTTATGCCACCACTATATGTTGCAGCACCAGTCAGGCTTCCCGTTTGATTTTTTACTGTTTCTATAAGTGTGTCACCTTCATATAATTCAAAGCTAAAGTAGTCTGCTGCAAGATTGTGCCCTATCAGGGTCTTTTCTGCACTAAACTGCATGCTTCCATTTGCCCTATATGCATTCTGAAAAACGGGAATTTTGTCTGATGTAAAGGTGCCGCTGTTATCAGACAAAATATTGCCTCCTCCATCCTCAACAACAACCTTTAAATTTGCCTGACCCTTGACATTATACACTTTCACGACCAAAGTATGGATTGTGTCATCATAAACGTATCCCGCAAGCCCTGATGGGATTTCTTTCATCCTTAAGGTCTTTGTCATCACCAGATATTCCGTTCCTGCCGCATCTGTGTCTGCGAATATATGGTCATCTGTAAAATGAAGGACATTTTCTGCATCCAAGCCATCCTTCATCGAAAAGACAACGGAATAGTCGCCGTTTGACAATTTGTTTTGAGTGACACCCGTCAATACAGAGACAGAGTCTTCCGAAATTTCGAAATTGAACGGATGAACAATGTTTTTGCCATCTAATTTCTTCACTGCCAAAGGCGTCCAGCTTCCTGTCTTGATAGGCGAATCATAAAAATTAAGCGCTGCCACATTTCCTGTTCCGACAGAAGGTACTGTTATTTGGACAGGATCTGGGGCATCTATCAAATATCCTTCAGGTGCTGCAACTTCCGTTATCGTGTATATTTCCCCTCTTGTGAGCCCGCGGAATATAACCGAACCGTTTGTTTCAGTTAATGTGCGGACGTATACAGGGTCACTGGCATCCCCACCTCTCAGCCAATGAAGTGCAAACATAGCCCCGTTCAAGCTGGTACCATTATCTTTACTCATTTTATTTACGGTGACAGATGCCTTTGTCGTTGAACCGCCCCCAGAAGCACTTGCAAGTGTGAAAATACTTGTGGATGTATTTTCCGGTAATGCGGATTCTCCTGCATAATAAGCCGTATTGCTGACTTGCTTTCCAAGTAGACTGCTATCGATATCGGTTGCAAATCTAAGAATATATTCCGTGCTGTTATCAGGTAAATCCACCGTGAGTATATACCTGCCTTCCATTCCACCTTCAGTTGCCGGAAGATACGTATAAGTGAAAGGAACCAGGGTTCCCTGTGTCTCTATGTTAGTTCCTGTTACAAAATTTTCATCTGTACCAATGACATTTTTATACAATTTAATAGACGTCGGATCCAAGGTAATCCCTTTGGGAAGGATATCCACTACCTGGCTGTTATTCAAGGCTACCTTGTGTTGATTCAGGTTGATTGTCCAAAGCACCTGCTGCTCGGCTATCAAATGTACTCCCGATTTTCCAAGTACTTCATTTTTAATTTCGCCCGAGTAGTTCGTTGGTGCTGAGGAAATAACCCCTGACCTCAGCCCGTCTGCAACAACACTGGCAACATTTCCTCTACAACGAATGGTGCCATTCTCTTTGAAGATGGCGTTTTGTGACACATCAAGTTCCGCAGTAAATGTAATGATGTATTTGTCATTTACCGGTACATTTTTCCCAAAATTGATATTGATAATATCATTTTCATATGTTGCCGCAGCGGTAATCGCACTAAGATCAAGACTGTCCCTCGTTCCGGCACTTTTCGTAATATTAAGTGTATTTGCAACATACGTCCATTTAACACCGCTGATATTGCTGAATGTCGATTCCCCGGTTTTTCTGAATTCTGTACTAATCTTGCTTAAATCATCCGTAATATCCGCATTTTGAAGCGCCATCAAATTGCTGTTTACCGTAATACTGAAGACCACACGAGGATTTTGACCTGCTTTTGTATTGTTTCCATTGTATGCAGAAGGGGCTTTCGAAATAACATTATTATTCACATTCACGCTTTCCGTGTCAGAACTCGCAACAAGGGCTTCTCCCGTAGTGGAAGAAAACAGCGTCGCACTAACCTGATTTGTGAAATTCCGGTTAATGTTCTGCCCGTAAATCTCCTGTTTTATTTTTGTCTTGACTGTGAAATTCTGTTGTGTCTGCAAGGCTCCGTTGTTTTCATAGGTTATTGTTAGCGTCCTGCCATCAGGGCTTATTTCAGCCTTCGGATTTGTTGTGGCATCGATTTTCTGACTGCCACAGTAAATTTCACCTGCTACATAATCCTGATCAAGGGGAAGGGTATCTACAATCCTTGCTTGCCCGTAGTCCGAGAGGTTACTTGCAGCAGCAATGGTCCAGGTAATTGTTCCATTTCTTTTATCCTCTGCAGTAAGAGTCGAATGCCCTTTCACAACAGAAACATATGGAACGGCAACGCCTATCTGATCCAGGTTCACGGTTGGCAGCGTACCCTCCCCGCCTCCATCCCCGACGTAATTGCAATCAAGGCTTGCTGTGTTATTGTATACTGGAGTTTGTGCACCCTTCGTATCTGGAGACACAATGTTCGTCACAAGAGTTACGGTCTGCGTTTCCGTGGCAGCATTTGCCTTGTCTCTCGGCAGATAAATCTTTAGTTCTGATGTACCATCCGCATTTTCTGTATAGAGTCCATAAATCTCCGTGGCGTTTGCCGGAGAATGTGCGTTGTCAAATACTTGAATCGTAGTATTTCCAAGTTTTACTGTGCTCTTATCAAGACGAACATCCGCCTGAAAACGGTCCGTTATAACCGCATTATACATCGCCTGATTTGTTATATTAGCTCTGATTGTCCATAAAATCTTGTTCCCCTGATAAATAGTTCCACTTTTCCCCAGCCAGTTGGGGGTTATCGTTTGGCTTGCTGTATTGGAGTCAAGATCCACATCGTAATCTCCTCCGGATAATTCAGCCCGGTTGCTGATGGTTGTAGCGGATAAATTTCCGTAAACACTCCTTTTAACGACTGTCGTAATCGTAATCTCCTTATAATTAGTACCATCACGACCGTTTGGAATCGTATATGTGATTTTACCCGTTGAACTGTCAAAGACATAATCCACTCCTTCTACAAGGGTTATGCTTCCATGCTGGATTGATTTCAATTCAAGATGAGCAACATCTATTGTATCCGTAAATATGCAGCCACTGAATACCCCCGTCGTGGGCAGCATGTTTACTTTCCATACCAGTTCTCTTGTAGCGTTATTATAACTACTAACGGTTTTAGTAAGAGAGACAGGGGTGGTCGCCGGAGGGATGGGCTTCGTAATACCTAGTTCTATGTTGTTTTCATTATCAATTGGGATATAAACAACAGTACTTGTGCCAGCTGCAACCGAACTTAAATCCAGCGTAAAATCAAACTCCATCTCACCATGTATTTCAAATTCATCTGGACTGTCAATATAGTCCGTAAACACGATCCTAATCTGCCAGGAGTTGTCTGCATTCTGCAGGAAAGAATAATTGGCAATCGGCTTATTATCATTTCCTAAAATGCTTCCATTCGTAGGATTGCTTATCTGAAGTTCCTTGGGTAAATCGATAAGGTAGTAATCGCCGCTTTTTACTGTCCTGTTTTCTTCACCCGTTAATTCATCTATATTATCCTTAAGCATAAAAGTGTATTTGGCATGGAATTTCTCAACCTTTGAGCTGTCAGCAATTTCATATGGATCTAACAGATCGACAAATTCAGATGCCGCCTTCAGCTTATAGCTTAAAGATACAGTCCTCATAATATCTGTATTCCCGGTCTGATTACTCCCGTCTGAGGCATTTGCTTGTTGTACAGGCATAGTAGTGATCATTATTACCAGGAACAGAACAAATGCCTGAATCCTCCGCAATATTTTTTTGTGTCTCTTCATCCCCATGTATCCTCCCCTTAATTACTCTTTTAATAAAAAAAAGCAATCACAACTCCTGTTATTCACAAGAATTATAATTGCAACTTGACAATCATAGCGAAATCCGCTTTAGACTAAAGCTTTGCGTCACAAACTTTCGTCTGCTTTGCCAAATATTAAATTATGCGCTAATTATATACTATAGTCAGGGAAATATCAACATTATCAACAATCACTGCAAAAATGACAGAACCCGTGAAATTCCTTCGTCTCATTTTTATGTTTTTCGACTGGGATAACATTTTTGCAAGCTCTGATTTCATGGTCATTTGTAAATCAGCAAGATAAACTTGGGAAAACTCTGTTTCAAATATACTTTTATCAAGATGATAGAACTGCCTGATCTTTTCATCGAAAGGTGCTGATTCCACAACCGCATCATCGATCTTCTTCTTTTCATCTCTTGCCTCATCAGCTTTTTCAACGCTCTCGAATTTCACATTTCCTACTGCTTTTCGATATTCAAGTTCTTTTTTCTCGATAGTTCTTAATTCATCGCTGAGATCTGCATATCCATTTTCCTCTGCCACCTGCATCCATCTTTTTGTTTCACTGAAATTTGTGTATGGTTTTCCCTCTTCTATGGATAGGCATGACCGATAGCGAAGCTGCAATTCAAAAAATTCCAAAAATCAACAACGGAATTGTAACGACTACTCAAGCTGGATAAAAGCATAGAATTCCAGATTTTATTCCGGCTATTTCTTCGACTAATGATGAAGTGAATCCTAAAGTAGTATCTTATATAGGGATTCTGGAAAGAAAATCATTTTTATGCTGGGAACTATGAGGCAATTTGGTGCGATATCTTGCGTTTGCATATATAATTTTCTTAAAATATGAGCTTATAACGCTGTGCAAAGTGTAAAGATTGCGATTTCATTTCGAAAATTCTTGATAATATTGATATTCACCTAAACATATTATATAATAAGCGTATAATTTAACACCTGGCAAAACCAATGAAAATTGGCGACGCAAAGCTATTAGTCTAAGGCGATTTTTGCTATGATTGTAAGGTTGCAATTATAACTTCTGTGTATACACAGGGTTATGATTGCTTTTTTTGTTTTTTACCTTATGGGTAATAATTGCAAAGGGGGGATTGTATAAGGACCAGTGCAACTGAATTAAAATTGATTACGAAACTAAAAGTGGATTTTCAGCTTAAAGAAAAGGGGTATTTATGAAGAAAAAACTCAAAAAGTTATTTGGATCAATATTTTCGGTATGTTTAATGCTCGCGTTACTGTCGGGGAATGTTTTTGCAGCTGACTTTGAACAAAGCGACTTCATGCGGTATTGGTCGTATTTAGAATATGGAGCGTATAATGTCGAAGGATTTGTTAGCGAGCAATGGTTGCAAACGGAATACAGTGAAGTTTATGATACCAGATTGGTAGTCGGAGGTACAGGTGGTATAGGCGGCACCAATTATGATTTATACGAAATGGAAAATGGCATAGAAAAATCACTACCTGAAAGCAGCATTGGCATCACCCAGAATTTATCCCTTGTAAATGGGGGGAGATATGTAAAACTGCAGTATGTTGTCCGTAACACATCTGAGTTACCACAAATCATTTCGCTAGGATCTTATGCAGATGTTATGATAGGTGATGATGATTATGCATCTATAACAGCATTTGGGGATGGGTCTGGATTTTATATGACAGGAGACAGCCCTGTAGATGCCCAGTTTAATTTCATTGGAAAAAATGCATATGGCGTTACAGATGTGGATACATTTTGGTTTGGATATTATGGTGACAGACTGACTAATCTGTTTAATCAGACCTCAGCTACATCTTTAACAGACACAGACAGTGGATTTGCTTTTTCCTGGAAGGACAGAACTATTCCGGCTGGGGCATCCCAAAGCTTTTCGATTCTGATTGGTGTGGGTAACGTAAACAGTGCCCCGACAATTAAAGTCACAACTCCGCTTGAAACGTTTGGTAACGCAGTAAAGGGAGGGACATATTCATTTTCAGGTACTGTATCAGATACTGAAAATACGCCCGGAACAAATGTATATTATGCCATTGATAGCAACGAACCTGTTCTGGCTTATACCTTTAGCGGAACGCCGGGAGAGTTCAATGCATCCATCCTTTTGCCAGCCGACATCTCTCTGGGTCAGCATACAGTCAACTTTTATGCACAGGACTCTGACGGAGCAATCTCGTCAGTTGTTGCAAGGACAATTTTAGTGGTTGAACAGTACACTGTGACATTTGAAAGCAATGGAGGTTCAGCGTTTGCTCCGTTGACCGGAATAGTTCCGGGTTCAACCATAACAGTTACAACGGCTCCTACCAGGAGCGGCTATACGTTTGCGGGATGGTATAAAGATGCCTCATTTGCAAATGTTTGGAATTTTGCTACAGACACTGTGACAGCTAATACAACTCTTTATGCAAAGTGGACTGCAACTGCCGCAGCAGTTAAAACAGGAGATGCCAGCCCGATAATACCATTGGTTATTTTAATTGGTGCCTCGATGACAGCTGCAGGAGTATCCCTGAGAAAATATAAATCAAAGTGGACGAAATAATCCAAACATAAGGTTGTAATATATACGATTGTAATTAGGAAACTGTTTATCAGAAATGGTAAACAGTTTCTTTTGTGAACTGCTCGCTAGAGTACCCGACACCATAAACAAAGCGTTCCTATCCAACAATCATTAAATTCTTTTATCATCTTTTGCACAAGTACTGAGCATAAAAACAAGACAAACGAGAAGAATTTTCTCTTATACAAAATTATTTTGAATCAAACTGGATTCACCAAAAACCAGCGCTACAACCCCTGGTTTTATTAGGTTATAGCGTTATTTTTTGTCACTCAAACTCAATGTCTCGATTCATGACACGAATCCAAAATAATTTTTTCATCGGAACGCTCAGGCAAAATAGTTATAGGTATCCCAATTTGATTTTTCTCATGATATATCCAATGACTGCCTGTTTTGAAACGTGCCACACTCTGCCTTCTCTGCATGCCTTTATCTCACCAGAGGATAAAATCCTGTATACCTGATTCATTCCAATTCTTAACCTTCCGTTGAGCTCTTCCGGGGTTACTACGCTTTCGTATTCTTTGAAATTCGTTATCATCCTCCTGCACACTTTATTTACAGGGATGTTCTCTATCAGAAGCCTTACTTTTAATAGATATTTAATTCTTTTTTGACTTTTCGCATTGTTTCATACCAATCAGCAAATAAACTGTGTGTTCCTTTGGTTTTCTGTGGGTGAAGAAACGAAATTACGGGTGTCTCTTTTCCACCAAATCTTGTGTAGTAATAGTTTATATCCACTGCTTTCTCATTTTCAATACCCTTAATAGCCTTTTCATTCATTTGCCACCCTGACGTCTTATCCCGATCCAGCACATGCTCATATAATAGGTCAGCATTCTTTCCTTCTCCACGCCCACAGCAAACTATTACGTCTGGCTGATAGAGGTTTAACTGTTCCTGTATAAATTCTGCATCCTGCATGACAAAAGCTGCTATTTCAGCTTTATCTGCGCTTGATTTGCCATCTTGCTTTTTAAGATTTATCGCACATATTTTAGGCAGATACTCTAATTTACACGCCTTCGATATCGTCTTTGGATATTCTTCTTCGTCTTCTAACAAAGCCTTGGTATAGCGAACGATATTATTCCAAGTTTTCCAATATGTGCTGCTTCCCCCTTCTCTCAAAAATTTTCTCAAATCATTGTCAGCATGTCCATCTAATCTGTCTGTATCTTTTAATACATAACAGATTTTTATTTTTTGCTTGTTCCACTCTGTTTCTTCTACAATGCCATCTTTAATAAACGGTTTATAGTTGCTCTCTGTCTGCCATCGGTCAAATAACTCTTCTTCCTTCTCATTTATGCTCATTTTTGCTGCCCCCTCCTCGAATAATAGTTTTTGCAAGAAAATATTTATGATAATTATTGGGATGACAGCCTTGCACCCTGTTGTTCTTTTTTATTCTTACTTTGCTTAGCCTTCAGGTTTATTCTTTCAGAACAAGTTCCCTTTGGGATCCCAATTTATTGTTTCTTGATTTTCATATTCGACTGCTGCCTTCTTTGAATTTAAACATCCCAAAAAATATTACCACCCAAGGAAGGGGCAATTTTATTCATTAATAACGGGCAATCAGGGGTTTTCCCGGTTTTGGCCCCACATGAATTATCCAGCTACTTTTCACCAAAAGAAATGGATTATTTTCTATTTGTGGTCAAAACTGTGGTCAAGACATAAAAAAAAGGCCCTGGCACCTTCCTACAAGGTGCCAAAACCCTTGAATAATGCGGATGACAGGACTTGAACCTGCACGGTCTCCCACCAGATCCTAAGTCTGGCGCGTCTGCCAATTCCGCCACATCCGCAGTTGAACAGTCAGAGAAATTTTATCATAATCATGCATTCTTGTCAATGAATCTTGATTTTGTCATTGACATTTTTGTGTCAACTATCTTGACAAGCTTGTGATATAATATTAATGTGAAGATATGATGCGGCCTGTGATAAATTATTGAGGTGAGTACTATGAAATTCAATGAAAAACTTGACTTTTTGATGACTGTCACAAAAACATCCAATAGCGCCCTTTCTCTGTACACATCCGTAGATGCTTCCTATATAAGTCGCTTGCGCAGGGGAGAAAGACGGCTCCCCAGAAACGAGAACTTCAGCCGGAAAATGTCGGAGTATCTGGCAGGTCACTTTGCCTCTCCCATTCAGAAGAGGACTCTTTTTGAAACACTGGGCTATGAACTGAAGGCGGAGACCGAGCAGGGTCTTTCCAGCCTTATATATCAATGGCTCATGACGGACGATTCTGATAATCCGTCTCTTTCGCATGGTTATTTTTCTGACTTTCCGGAAATTGAATTTCGAAAAAAGCCCGACACAACCGACAGCCGTTTCAGCCCTCCAAATCCCAGGGATACAGGCACTTCCGTTTATCTGGGAAACGAAGGCAAGCGGGCGGCTTTCTTATGTTTCCTTTCCCAGCTAATCGAAGAAAAAAAGCCCCAGACAGTACTGTTTTTCAGTGATGAGGATGCTGCGTGGTCAATAGAAGATCCCAAATTCATCTCCCAATGGCAGGAGATGATGCTGCAGATTATCGGTAACGGACATAAAATCATTGTTATTCACAATCTTCAGAGCCCGTTGGATGAACTTGTAAAAGTCTGCGACTGTTGGCTTCCCCTCCAGCTTACCGGCAGCGTATCTGCATATTATTGTCCACTGGCCCGGGATGGGATTTTCAGGCGAACCATGTATATTGCCCCCGAGAATTCCGTATTATTTTCTTCCGGTGTACGCGGAAACACCGGCCCTCATTCAAATATTCTGATGAACGATAAGGAAATTGTCTCTTCTTTTGAAGAGGAATTTTATCAGTTCCTCAAGATGTGCAGACACCTCTTCTGGGTGGTCAGGCCGAACTCACTGGAGTCCCTGATCCATATGATTATGGAATTTGACAAAGAACCCGCTGACACCACTGTGCGGTCCGGATACCTTACCATAAATACGATGTCACAGGCATTATTTGAAAGTATTGTTTCCAATCGCTTCGACAGGAAAGATTTCTTTCTGGACTTTTTCAGCCGCTGGAAGGTTTCCTTCCGCAAGCTGATGAGGACCCATGTTTATAGTGAAATACTGCATCTGCCCTCTGTTGAAACAATAAAGGAGGGAAAACTCAAGATTGTTTTCTCCGAACTGGCAAACGGCACCCCTCTTTATTATACGGTGGAGGAATGCATCCAGCACCTTGGAAACATGATACATATGCTGAAAACCAACGACAATTATCATCTATATCTTACCGGGGAATCAAGGCTTAATAACGGGTTCCTTTATTTCAAGGACAACTTCGGCGCCTTGATCCTGAATGCTTCCGTGCCGCCTGCCATCAGTCTGACGGATGAAGACACGACCCTGGCGGTCATCCACACTATTTTATCCGCACACTCGAACATGTTCTCCTACCCCGAACCGCTGAGAAAGGATGCAATCGAAAAACTGCAGAAAACCATTGATAATCTCAGGAAATGACACTTTGTGATTTTTTCGTGTTTTGGGTTTAATTACATGGAAAAATGTGGTATAAATAGGGATAACATTTCAAAAAAATAAAATTAATAGAAAGTTGAGAAGAACATGAAAAAAATCATTTTAATTACAACTCTCTGTCTTTCCTTGGTGTTTTCCTTGGCCGCCTGTGGCGGATCCTCGAATTCAGCATTCACAATGGGAAATTATGACAAACTTGAAGTCGCAAAGGCAGACGTAGAAATCCAGGAGACCGCCGTTGACGATTATATTAATTCCCTGCTGCAAAGCGCGGCAACGACCAGCTCGGTTACAGAAGGCACCGTTGCAGACGGGGATACCCTGAACATCAATTACACAGGATACGTGGATGGCGCAACCTTTGATGGTGGTTCCGCAGAAGGCGCCTCCCTCACAATAGGCTCTGGCACATTTATTGATGGTTTTGAATCCGGTCTCATCGGCGTCGCAATTGGAAGCACCGTCACCCTGAACCTTACTTTCCCGGACCCTTACTCAAGCAACACCGATTTATCCGGAAAAGCCGTTACTTTTGACGTAACCGTTAATTCAAAAAATGTGTCAATCGTTCCGGAGCTTACGGATGCGTGGGTTGCAGAAAACGCTGCCAACTTTACCACAGATGCCCTTACTACGACGGATGAGCTCCGTGCCTTTGCAAGAAAACAGCTGGAAGATGACGCCCTTAAGTCCGCTACGTGGAATGCTCTCTGGGCACTTGGATCCATGAGCTCGTACGATGAAAAAGAAGTTGCTACCCTTGTGGATCAGGAAGTAACCTATTATGAAGATTCCATTTCTTCAAGTTATGGTATGAAGCTTGCTGATTATCTTACCCTAGTCGGTCAGACACAGGAAGAATTCGAGGCAACCATCACCGATGGTGTAAAAGAATATATGCTGCGCAAGAAGATCATTGAATATGTAGCAGAACAGGAAAAGGTGTCCGTAAGCAGTGACGAATACGAAGCATCACTCCAGGAATATGCTGATTATTATAAATATGATTCCGTATCTGCAATGACGGATGATGTTGTTCCGCTTTTCCTGGATCAGATCAGGCTTTCTCTCCTTTCCGATAAGGTTTACGAAGTAATAAAAGGGAACGTCAAAGTTGTTGAATCCACGGATGCAGAAACGACAACGGCTGCCGATGAAACAACAGCCGCCGCAGAAACAACCGCTGCTGAATAAAGCAAAAGGACTTCAGCCTTTCATTAAGGTTGAAGTCCTTTTTTCTAAAAATCGTTATCTTTGAGCCACTCCATGGACGCTACGGCATCTTCATATCTATTCATCTCCAACGTCCAACCCACATCCGGAAATCTGCTCCGCAGGATGTCGAGCGTCTCCTTCATCGGTATCGTTCCTTCAGAAAGAATGCTGTGCTGGTCTCTCCAGCCATTGTTGTTATGTATGTGGATGTGCTTTACCCGGTCCCCCATTTCTCTGGCCCAGCTGTTTATGACCGGCCTCTTGGAAAAACAGTTTGCATGACCAATGTCCAGGCAGAATCCAAATGCCGGATGATTGACCCTGTCAATGACTTCTGCGATGGGTTCCGGATTGTTATCCAATACATTTTCAAGATACACTTTTACCTTGTCATCCTTATCAGCCAGAAATTCCTTCCAGAACAAAACGGAATTGTCTCTCCAGCTGGACTCAAAGTAAACGGAAGGAATAAAGCAGGTATGGAATACAATGTATTTTCCACCCAGAGCATTGATGCTGTCATAGGCATCCTGAAATCTCTTCATGGTAACTTCCCTAATCCGGACATCAAAGCTTGCTGGGGAAAGGTCAATGAATGGACCATGGGCAGAAAATGGCACCATATCAATCAGCGGACCCATTCTGTCTCTGTAGTTGGCGACAGAACTTTCCTTTTTGTCCAGCGAGTGTCCGATGGAAAACTCAATCGTCTCAACTCCAAACCGGTAGGACTCTGCCAAACGTATGATTTCTTCGTCTTCAAATAAATGAGATAAATAGATATTCATAATTTCTTCACTTTCCGTTAATAATGATTAAATCATACCACAATCTGCCAACGTTGACACCCCCTCATCGTTACTATATAATTTTTGTACAACAACAGGCCTGAGCCTGAATAAGGAGTATCACTAAAATGCTTGAGTTGAAAAATATTAGAAAAACCTATCATATTGGAGATATTGAAACAAAAGCCATTGATGACATAAGTGTTTCTTTCCGGGAAAAAGAGTTCGTCTCCATCCTTGGAACCAGCGGTTCGGGGAAGACCACCTGTCTGAATATTATCGGCGGACTCGACCGGTATGATTCCGGCGAGCTGGTTATCAAGGGAAAGAAGACTTCTTCCTTTAAAGACAAGGACTGGGACGCCTACCGGAACAATTCCGTTGGCTTCATTTTCCAAAGCTATAATCTGATTCTGCACCTGAGCATCGTGGCCAACGTAGAACTGGGTATGACCTTAAGCGGCATGTCCGCAGGCGAGCGACACAAAAAAGCTATCGATGTGCTGACACGCGTTGGCCTCAAGGAACATCTTCACAAAAAACCCGGCCAGCTTTCAGGCGGTCAGATGCAGCGTGTTGCCATAGCAAGAGCTTTGGCCAACGACCCGGAAATACTTCTTTGTGACGAGCCTACCGGAGCCCTGGACACCACCACCAGCGGACAGATCATGGACCTGATTCGGGAAGTGGCAAAGGACAGACTGGTCATCATGGTCACCCACAATCCGGATATCGCCCAAAAATATTCTGACCGAATCATACGTTTCCAGGACGGTAAAATCATATCCGACACCAACCCCTACGAGGCACAGGCGGAAGATTCCGTCTTCAATCTTCGCAAAACCAGCATGAGTTTTTTTACCGCTCTTAAGATTTCCTTTAACAATATCCGGACAAAAAAAGGTAGGACTTTTCTGACTGCTTTGGCCTCCAGTATAGGAATTATCGGAATTGCCGTTATCCTGAGCCTTTCCTCTGGATTCAAGGTGCAGATTGACAAATTCCAAAGCGATGCCATGGCGGAATTTCCTATTATCATTTCTCAGTCAGCTGCAGAAATCAATGCTGAAAACATTGCCTCCATGCAGTCGGAGATGCAGGATTCTATGATGGGGACCCAGGAATATGTGCAGTCGGACAAGGCTTTTCTGTATGATCCTTCCGAAAGCGTTTTTATGCACAAGAACCTTTTGACGGATGAATACCTTGGTTATCTGGACAATATCGATCCGGAAATTTGCAGCGGAATCGGGTATACCTATACTGTTTCCATGAACATGCTGCGGGATGTGGACGGTACTGTCACTCCTATAAGCCTCAATTCCAAGAGCTCATCGACCTCCGTCATGTCTTCTGGTGCGAATGCCACGGGACTCTCTTCCTACCCTGAACTTCTAAAAGGCGAGGGGAAAACCTATCTGGAAAGAACCTACGAATTATTGGACGGCTCTTATCCAACAGATGCAACGGACATAGTCCTTGTGGTGGATACCCGAAACCGCATTGACAAGAAAATCCTTCAGGGTCTGGGCTTTGAAACAGAGAACTTAGACAGTGTCAGCTTCGATAAAATCGTCGGAACAGAATTCAAAATCATCACCAATAACAATTATTACGTAAAAACCCCCTTCGGCACATATATCCCGGGACAGGATTACAATGCCATGTATGCTGCAGACGGGAATATTTCTGTAAAGATTTCCGGTGTCATACGGGTAAAAGATGGGGAAACAGGCATCCTGAATCCCGGAATTGCATACAGCGACAGCCTTTCCAAAATGATTATCGAAAGCAGTAAAGACTCCGAAATCGTAGCTGCGCAGAAAGCAAGCGATACAAATGTCATGACCACGGAAAAGCTGGACGAAGCGTCGAAGACTTCCCTCCTCTCCTATTTGGGAGGAAATGCCGCACCTTATATGGTAATGTTATATCCGGATAATTTCGAAGACAAAGACGCAATAATCGCCTACCTGGATGAATATAATAAAGATTTAAAAACCGACGATCAGATAGTCTATACGGACCTGGCGGCCACCATGTCCTCCATGACGGGAGGCATTATGGATGGCATCACCATCGTGCTGATTGCCTTTGCCGGCATCTCTCTGGTAGTCAGTCTTATAATGATCTGCATCATAACCTATACCTCTGTGCTGGAACGAACAAAGGAAATCGGGATACTGAGGGCTCTTGGTGCAAGAAAAAAGGATATCACACGGGTATTTGACGCAGAAACCTGTATCCTGGGAATCTTCTCCGGTCTCCTGGGAATCCTCATCGCCTGGCTGCTGACCTTCCCGATCAACATTATTTTATTTAACCTGACAGAACTCAAAGGCGTTGCCCGGCTGGATCCCAGATATGCCATATTCCTGGTCGTGCTGAGCACCGTCCTGACCATTTTGGGCGGGCACATACCCGCACGTATGGCTTCCAAAAAGGATGCCGTGGAAGCTTTACGAAGCGAATAATACAAAAGGAAGCACTCCAGTTTTCGGAAGTGCTTCCTCTTTTTTTGTTATTACCATTTTATGAATACCAGAAGATCCATGTTCTTGAAGGTCGATTTGCCAGATCCATCCTCATTCATGCTATTTAACTGGAATGGATGCCAGCCCCAGATTGACCACCTGCACCCCTTCGTATCCTTCCCTTTGCCGCTGTAAGAGGTGTGGTGTGAAGTTCCGAAAATGCTTTGCTTATTCCACGTTCAATTTTGATTCCGTTTTTTTTCCAGCGACAACCTGTTGAAATAGCCTGATAATAGAGCATAAAGCGAAGGAAGATCTCTTCAATGTTAGTTTAATGCCGTTTCGAGCATATAAAAAGCACTCTTTCGGATGCATTCTTAACATGAAAATACCACCTGATCATTTTACTGATTGGTGGTATTACTCTTCGACTAATTCAAAAGCGTCTGTAGGATATAAGTAATCCTCATCTTCTTCATCCATCACCCTGTAACAATTATGCTCTGTTGCTGTTGCTTCGTATATTTTTCCATTAATTAAAGCAACTGGGTCGCTTTCTCCTAAATATTTAACTTTCATCAAAATACCTCTTAACTTTTATTTTGACTCTACCAGTTTCTTTTGATTCAAACCAGTATAGTTCAGAATGTTTTGAAATTCCTTGTATATCGACATACCCATCACCGCGAACTTTTTCCCATTCAGCTTCTGGTACGCCATCTTGATTGCTAAGATATTTTGCAACCTTTATTAGTTTCTTTGTTCCCTTGCCTGCAAGTGTTACAACATTGGTTATTTTTCTACCTTCTGATATTTTTGCTGTTTTACCGTTTGGTGACCTTATGTTGTCCCTAAAGACTGCAGTGCCTAGATTTTTTCCAATTTTTATATCTCTTTCACTTATTATAACATTTTCAATCGGATTTTAAAGCCTTTTTTCGGTTTGCCAGTCTTTCACCTTAGCATCATACTTCTTGATGTTCCCGAGATCCAGGGAACCTTCTTTCAACCGCTTGTACTTCTAGATGTCCTGGTTGATTACTGCCTCACTGCGTGCTTTCTCATAGCCTTCCCCCGCTCGCTTTTATCCATGAGCTCCGGCTCTTCATTGATACCTTCAAAGAAAGTGCTCATTGTTTGCCGGCGATTAGGATGGTAAAGATTCCCGGCTATTGCTGTACTGAATCCCCATTCTTTCCTTCGTTCCTCCTCACTCATCAGATATACGCGCTTATTGGCTGTCCTTACCGCCATCCTTGAATACGAAGCAATATTGACATTCTTTCCATCTGCCTTAAGGCTGCGTTTTGAGCCTGCTCATATCATTATTTATAGCGTTAATCAATTTATTCAGCTTCTCATTATTGCCTTGGATGAAATCATCGAAAGGAGTGCTTTTAATGAATTTAAAGCCTTTTCCCCCTGCTTCCTTAACTTCCTTGTCAACCCTACGGCCACCCTCGAGATATTGTGGTCTCTATCCTACCACTGTTTATAATGCTTTCGTAACTCTGTGCAGAAGGAATGACATTCCTGTCATCCGGTTTCACGACCTGCGGCATAGCTTTGCCACCCTTATGCTGGAATCTGGAGAAATCGACATTAAGACGGTCTCCAACATGCTGGGCCATGCAAAAGTTTCTACCACCCAGGAGATCTATCAGCATGTAACGCCAAAAATGAAGGAAGACCTCTCTAATGTAATAGAATCAACCTTCTTCGGCATTTAAAACTTCTAATGAAAAAGCAGAAAACTTCTAATGAACTTCTAATGAACTACTTTTTATTCGATGAATTATTTGAACTGGAAAAATCAAAAAGTCCGCAAAAATGCACTTTACATTGAACCATCTGTACCCTATAATACCGGTAGTGTGTTCGAGACCTTCCACACGTAAAACAAAACTAAAGGAGATTTATTATGAAAAACAAAAAAGTGCTCTACCTCACGCAGGCAGCAATAATTGCTGCCCTTTACATCGTCTTGACATTCCTGGCAAATGCCTTTGGGCTTGCCTCAGGGTCTATTCAGATCCGATTGTCAGAAGCTTTGACAATCCTTCCCTTCTTTACACCCGCAGCTATACCCGGACTTTTTATCGGATGCCTTCTGAGTAACGTCCTCACAGGCTGTGTTCTGCTGGACATAATTTTTGGCAGTATCGCCACCCTGATTGGAGCCGTTGGTTCCTATCTGCTCAGGAAAAATAAGTACCTTGTGCCCATTCCTCCAATTGTGGCCAATGCTGTCATCGTCCCCTTCGTATTGATATATGGATATGGCCTGCCTTCAGCTTCTTTCCCATTTTTCGTGGTGACCGTTGCAATCGGAGAAATCATTTCCTGCGGTGTTCTGGGACTTCTGCTCTTAAAAGCCCTGAACAAGCACAGGACTACTTTATTTGGTTAGATAGCTGCTTAACGCGTAGAGGGTCTGACCCCCATACGTGACCCTGGACCAACCAGTGGTCAGGCCATCTCCCGCATAGGCTGTTCTAGTTACAAACTCCCCATTTTTCAGGGTATACACGACCACACTGTTCCCGCCTGCCTCCGGAAGAGTTCGTAAATTCACCTCTTCTTTTGCCGTAACCTGCTCATTGACCTCTGTCACATTATATCCGGTGAAAGGGTCCAGAACCTGCGTTTCTGTAGGCGTTTGCTGGGTTGCAGCCGGTTCCGCAGATGTCGTCAAAAGACTGCTGACAGCATAGAGGGTCTGACCCCCGTAGATGACTTTTGACCAGCCGTTGGTTCCAATGGCAACTCTTTGTATGAATTCTCCATTCTTTAAAGTATAAACTACCGTACCGGAATCAGCTGAGTTTGGTGATGTCCTGAGATTGGTCTCGCTTTTGGCGGTTACCTGCTCGTTGACTGCCGTGTACGGATCATATACTGTGGTTTGCGCCGTCGGCGCGGTCACTTCAGATGCTCCTCCGGCTATCTTGGCCTCCGCATCGGAGCTGAATCCAAAATAAGCTACGTTCATATCCACATATCCTGAGATCCCGTTTACGATTCCCTTATTGGTATACTGCCACATTGCGTGGTCTCCGCTATATGAAGAAGTCATGCCGGATGAATAGGCAGTTCCCGGGTATTGGGCAACCCATATTTTATATCCGGATGCAATCCGCTGAGTATCCCAGCTGGCGGAACCCGTAAGCTCACTGCCGCCTGCGTAAAACATCGGGATATAGCCTTTGTTTTTCACGTATTCCAGGAAAGCAAGAGCATTATCTGTTCTTTCTGCATTTGTCATTCCATGCATTCTGCTGTCTGACGCCGTAAAATCCTCACAATTATAGACAACGGGGTATGTAATCTTATAGGTTCCGATCAAATCCGTCACCCAAGCTGCCTCCTCAACGGCTTCCTCTGTCGACACCGCAGTGGAGAAAAAATATACCCCTGTTTTAATACCGGCTTTTGCCGCCTGCTGCAGGTTGTACTTTGCATAAGCATCCTCGCAGATTGTCCCGTTTCCGTCAGTACGATATCCAATCCGGATCATTGCAAACTCTATGCCTGCTTTTTTGACTGCAGTCCAGTCGATTTTCCCCTGCCACTTGGACACGTCGATTCCATAGGTTATTCCCGAAACGGAATAATCATTATTTGAGGCCCCCAGGTTCGCTGCGCTGACCTCCACTCCCACGTTCCCTCCGGCGGCAACAGGCTGTGGATCCTCGCCTCCGTCCAAGGTATCGGTGGATTCTTCCTGCGAACTGGTGCTATCCCCGGATTCGGTTCCGCTGGTTTCCTCGTTATTTGCCAAAGTTGTACCTGCAGTATCATTTTTATCCGTTTTTCCGGAAGCTAGGACAATGGCAGTTATGATGACAATAAGAGCCAACAGGCCTGCCGCCGAAATAAATATTTTCTTTCTCATTTGTATCCTTCCTGATCTGGTGCATCTTTTATCCATTCTTTAATGCCGTCCAATGTTTCGTTCCACATGATCACGATGGAACCCTCTGCGACTGACACGTCGCTTTCCATTCCAATAAATTCATTGCTGATTCCAAGGGGCCTGCTGCGGGTCAGTCTGGCATCACTCAGCTCATACTTCAAACCGGTCAGAGTAACCCCTTTCGCAGTGTCGCATGCCGCAAAAACGGATATGATACCCTCCTTTTCATGGCCAAAGTGCATTTCCCCATTTTCCACTACTGTGACTGCCATGTCCTCCCCGTACAAAAATCCTCTGCCGCCTTGACCGGCAATGAACGCAAGTACCTGGATATTGGCATACGTATGATCCAGCCGACCGCCCATTCCTCCGAGGATGATAAACCTCCGATAGCCCCGGTCCAGTCCTTCCTGAACCGCCAGCATCATATCCGTGTCATCCTTTTCCTTCGGATGGACGACCAGATTGGGGTGCTGGGGAATCTCTTCGATAGAATCAAAGTCCCCCAGCACAATATCCGCCTTAACCCCCAGGTCCTGCAGATATGCAAAGCCCCCATCCGCAGCAATAACGCAATCTCCGGAGTCCGGCACAATACTCATCTGCATGATATCCGAAATCTGTCCGGCTCCGAAAATATAACATATATTATTCATTCTAGCCTCCCCGGCTTCTTTATGGCATGTTCATTTTTTTCTTATTTTGACTTCTTCCTGCCGCCCCGCGCATTAAAATCTTTCTCGATCCCAGCCTTCCAGTCCGAACTCAATGCCCGGTTCTGCCTTATCCCGCTGACTGTATCACTTAGAATCCGGTAATTCAATCGCACGCCTTCCGGATCCGCCAGAAAATCGGCCGCGCGATCCGCCCCGATTCCAAACTTTTCAGCTGTTGATACGGCATCAATATTGGCACCCAGAAAAATGAATTCCCAGGCATATTTTTCTTTCTGTCTTCCAATCATTGCTCTGACTTTGGAATAGGTGTATTCCACACTGGCATTCTCCATACCGTCCGTAGTGATGACCACCAGAACCTTGTCTGCCCTGCGGTCCTCTGGAAGACTCCTCTGCCTGTTTCCAACCCTGTGTATGGTTTTACCCACTGCATCCAAAAGGGCCGTACATCCCCTGACATAGTACTCATGGTGCGTGATGGGGAGGATTTCCCGGATGTCCAGTCTGTCGTGCAGGACCTCATACTCATTATCAAAAAGGATTGTTGTTACGAATGCTTCCCCCGGTTCTTCCTTCTGTTTCTTCAGCAGAGCATTATACCCTCCGATTGTGTCATTCTCCAGCCCGCCCATGGAGCCGCTTCTATCCAGTATAAATACCAATTCCGTTCTGTCTGTCTTCATTTCGTTATCCTCCTTATATATTTATAATGTAAGGATAACCGTTTTTGGCTTTCAGCAGGTCGCCTCCCATGCGACAATTATCTTCCCAGGACCGGCTGCCCAAAAGCAAACAGGGCTTCATTGACTTCAAAAATATTATGATTTTCCTTCTCAATAAAATACTTGATAATGACATCCGATTTATTGCTGTTTGAGAGGGTATATCCGGCCTTTCCCATAAGATCAAGGGTCTCATCCAGATTCAGCTTCAAGGCAATGGACAGGGCGATAGCCGTGGCTCTTCCCGGCTTGTAATGTGCATCGCTTCGGATCTTGGAGAAGAGCTTTCTGTCAAGATTTGCTTTCTTATAAACCTCCGTATCAGCCATCTTCTTCTCGTCTATCAGGCGCAGCATCGCAGCCGAAAATGTCTCATCCAGATGCTCCACGACATCCTCCAGGCTTCGTTTGCTGCTTGACAGAATATATTCAGCGACCTTCGGTTTTGACTCCTGGGCATACTCAAATTCCTGTACCCTGCTGCCCGTATCTTTTCGTGCCGCATTTTCTACATAATTTGCATCAATATATTCCCTGATGGAAGATGTCAGCTTTTCGCTTAACGAAAAAGCCTTTTCATCAAAAACGACCAGATAGACCATCATATCGTGCTCAAGCAGGAATTCTCCTATGGCAGATATCGCCACATGTATTGCCTGGTCTTTCGGATATCCATAAATCCCCGATGATACCAATGGAAACGCGACTGATTGGCAGCGGTTTTCTTCTGCCAGTACAAGGGCACTTGTGTAGGCGCTATGCAACAGCTGTTTTTCATTATCTCCGCCTCCCATCCAGATGGGGCCAACAGCATGAATTATATATCGGGCCGGGAGGGCATATCCGCCTGTGATCACTGATTTTCCTGTTTCGCACCCGCCAATTCGGTCACACTCTGCCTGCAGCTTCTCGGCACCCGCAGCTGAAAAAATCGCCCCGCAGACACCGCCGCCCATCTTAAGGCGGGTGTTTGCAGCATTTACAATGGCATCTACCTTCATATTGGTGATATCGTTCCTCACTATCTCAAATGGCAAAATTCTCTCCCCTTTCTCAAATACAAAAGGGCCGGCCAGGCCGGCTTTAGTTCTAATTCTACCACTTTTTCTATTCTATTCAAGCCCTCTGCCGCGAATCAGCATAAAAAAAATGCCCGGAACCTAACTGCTTTAAGTCCCAAACATCTTATAATGAGCCATCGGAGATTCGAACCCCGGACAACTTGATTAAAAGTCAAGTGCTCTACCGACTGAGCTAATGGCCCCTGTTATATATAAAACAAGTTTTTGCAGGCAACAGGGCTAGCTGGATTTGAACCAGCGAATGCAGGAGTCAAAGTCCTGTGCCTTACCGCTTGGCGATAGCCCTAAACAGGTAAAACAGGGTGGATAATGGGATTCGAACCCATGGCCTCCAGAGCCACAATCTGGCGCGCTAACCAACTGCGCTATACCCACCATAAAATGTGCCCGAAGGGATTCGAACCCCCGACCTACGGCTTAGAAGGCCGTTGCTCTATCCAGCTGAGCTACGAACACACATTTTTTCTGCAAAAAGGGTTAATGCAAAAGCGGGTAGCGGGAATCGAACCCGCGTATCTAGCTTGGAAGGCTAGTGTTCTACCATTGAACTACACCCGCATAACAGTCGGGGTGACAGGATTCGAACCTGCGACCTCTTGATCCCAAATCAAGCGCTCTAGCCAAGCTGAGCCACACCCCGGTACATTTTTCTTTTGCAATGCAAGAGCTATTATATACTAGGAATTTTTTATTGTCAACTTGTTTTTCAAAGTTTTTTTCCTTCGTTTTCAATAGCCCCTAATATCTCTCCCATCCGGCAGAGAGCATTGTATCTGTGGCTTATTTTGTTCTTCAGTTCCGAAGGCATTTCCCCAAGCGTCTGGGCAAACTCCGGGATAAATACAATGGGGTCGTATCCGAACCCATTGCTTCCTTTTTCCTCATACGCAATCAGACCCTCCACCGTGCCTCTTGTGGTAACGATTCTTCCATCAGGAAAAGCTGTTGCAATTGCGCAGACAAACCGTGCGCTCCTTTGATCTCCCACGGCACCGGAAAGCCTCTCGATGATATTTTTGTTCTTAATGGAGTAATCCGTGGTCTCCCCCATGTACCTGGCGGAATATACCCCGGGCGCCTTGTCGAGATAATCCACTTCCAGCCCCGAATCATCCGCCATGACGATGGCACCTGTTATTTCCATTATAGCGCGGGCCTTTATCGCGGCATTCTCTTCAAAGGTGCTTCCCGTCTCCTCCACGTCAATCTGAATTCCCTCGTCTTTCAGGGAGGTCATGTCCACCCTGAAATCAAAGCCGGACAGAATCTCCCTTACCTCTCTTAATTTATCCTGATTATTCGTCGCAAATATTATCTTCATTCCGTTACCTGTCTTTTCTCTTCGGAGGTTTCGGTCCCGGGAACTGGTAGAAATAGGTCTTGATCATTCCATTGTATATTTTCCTGTTCTTGGCTGCTTTCATTCCCATATCTTTTTCTGCCTGTTCGTAAGAGGTTATGACATATGCCGACCAGCTGTCCAGGCTGCGTATTCTTTCACCCAGTTCCTTATACAGGGCCGGAAGACCCTCGCGATCTTCAAGCCTTTCCCCGTACGGAGGATTGGTGATCAGAAATCCATATTTTTTGGGATGGCTGAGCTGGGAAAGTGGTCTCTCCTGAAAATGAATCAGGTGCTCCACCCCTGCATCAGCAGCGTTCTGTCTGGCCGCCTTTATGATGCTTCCGTCGATGTCGTATCCCTGGATATCTACCTCGATATTGGTATCGATCATTTCATTGGCTTCATCCATTGCATCCTGCCATGTTTTGACCGGAATAATGTTTTCCCACTTTTGGGCGAGGAAGGATCTGTTCAGGCCGGGCGCAATATTGGCTGCCATCATGGCCGCTTCAATGGGAAAGGTTCCGCTCCCACAGAAAGGATCCACCAGAATCCGATCCTTGTTCCACGGAGTGAGAAGAATAAGGGCTGCCGCCAGAGTTTCCGATATAGGTGCCTTGGATGCGAGTTTTCTGTATCCCCGCTTGTGGAGGGAGTCTCCGGTCGTATCCAGGGCCACGGTAACCTCATCCTTCATGAGGAAAATCCTGACCGGATATTCATTGCCCGTCTCCTCAAACCACTCGGTACGGTATACGCCCTTTAGAGCCTCCACCATGGCCTTTTTTGCAATGCTCTGTATGTCCGAGGGGCTGAACAGTTTGCTCTTGATGGAGCTTGCCTTGGTTACCCAGAATTTCCCATCTTTAGGGATGAACTCTTCCCATCGGATGGCCTTTATGCCTTCAAACAGCTCATCGTAGGTAGTCGCTTGAAACCGGGCTACTTTTATCATGATTCTTTCTGTAGTCCTCAAATTTATGTTGGCTCTGCAGACGGCCTCTTCATCTCCGATGAAGGTAACCTTTCCGTCCTCCACCTGGGAGATTTCGTATCCTAAGTCCTGTATCTCGTTTTTCAGCACGGATTCCAGTCCAAAATGGCAGGGTGCTATCAATTCATATCTTGTCATATTTCCTCATTTCATTTTCTTTATTGTGTTGCAGTTATAGTATTATATATCAGAAACATGTTGACGCAGTAAACAACTTTATCCTAAATAATAGATAAATAATTTCTTCTTTTATTATTTTAATTGTTGCATTTCTACAATCTTGATTTTGCGGATTAGTTTTTTATTGTTTTTTTATTACCTGTGTAATATAATCAGCTTGTAAAGGAATTTGTTTCTTTTACAAACAACCCCTTATTATTTATTTATACTCCCCTCAAACAGTCTAGTGGCTCCCCTCTAGACTGTTTTACTTTTGTCTGAGAACATTGACCAGAGCGATTATCACAAGAATCACAAATAAAGGCAGGGCAATCTGAACCAGAATGGTAATGGCTCCTCCGATAAGCAGGAGCAGCAGGATAACTGCCACAACCGCAAACACTATGCCAAGCAGCTTTCCATACCAGGTGTTGACCCCGGATACCCTCCAGGATCTCTTTTCTTCCTGGTGGTAGGTTTCCCCTTCAGAATATGCCGTTCCCATCCTTTCCTTCGCGTCCAGAATCGTTTTCGCAATAAGTTCCGGAGCTCCCAGATTGTCTATGATTTCCTCTTCCTTCTTGCCCGTCCGCTTCTCGCCTTCAATATACTCATTATAATACTCCCGCTGTGACTTGATTTCTCCTGCAGAAGCAGCTCCTGCCAGGGCTTCCTCCAGCAGCTTCAAAAATTCATCTTTTCTCATATTATACCCCACGTTACCATGTAAGAAGTTCTTATACGATTATACTCCATAAGCAATCTTTCAGTCAACAAACCTTGCCCCGGAAGTAGAGGAAGGAATTTTCTGCTTGTATTCTCAAAGTATTTATATTAGAATAAGTTTAATTTATATATAAGGAGGAGTTATCATGGCACGTATAATTACTGACGCTTGTGTAAGCTGTGGTGCATGTGCACCTGAATGTCCAACAAACGCGATTTCAGAAGGCGATGGAAAATTTGAAATTGACGCAGCTGAATGCATCGATTGCGGCGCTTGCGAATCTGTATGTCCTACAGGCGCAATTGAACAGGCATAATACTAATTAAAATAAAACAATCCCGTTTGAATGCGGGATTGTTTTTTATTGTTCTCGATTGACAAATTTTGTAAAGTCAGCCTGCCACATAAGCTTTATAGTGCCTACCGGACCATTTCTCTGCTTCGCAATAATTACTTCTGCCACGCTCTTATCTTCCGTGTCCGGATGGTAATACTCATCCCTGTATAGGAACATAACGACATCGGCATCCTGCTCTATGGCTCCCGAGTCCCTCAGATCCGAAAGCATGGGTCTGCGGTCCTGCCTCTGTTCCAATGCTCTGTTCAGCTGGGACAAGGCGATAATCGGCACATTCAGTTCTCTGGCCAGCCCTTTGAGCGCTCTTGAAATATCCGATATTTCCTGCTGCCTGTTATCCGATCTTTTGCCTCCGGACATAAGCTGCAGGTAATCAATGACAATAAGCTGGATGTCATTTTCCAGCTTGAACTTGCGGCACTTAGTCCTCATTTCCGCCACGCCGATGCTGGGCGTGTCATCAATGACCAGCTTCGAATTGCCGATTACGTTTGCGGAATCAATCAGCTTCTCCCAGTCCGATTCCGAGAGCTTTCCCGTGCGGATTGCCTGGGAATCCACCCGGGACTCCTGGGCAAAGAGCCTGTTTACCAGCTGCTCTTTTGACATTTCAAGACTGAATATCGCCACACCCATATTCTTTTTGAAAGCCAGATGTTCGGCGATATTCAATACAAAGGCGGTCTTTCCCATGGAGGGGCGGGCCGCTATCAGCACCAGATCGGAGGGCTGGAGACCGGCGGTCTTGTAATCCAGATCCGTAAAGCCCGTGGGCACCCCCGTGACAATGCTCTTGGATTTGGATGCTTCCTCGATTTTGTCCAAAACGTTCATTACAATCTGCCGGATGGTTATAAAGGAATTCTCCGAATTGGTCTGAATCAGCCCAAAAACCCTTCTCTCCGTCTCATTCAGGATATTTTCAAGGCTGTCCCTGCCCATATAGCATTCATTGGAAATCTCGTCGGTTATCTTAATGATTCTGCGCAGCATTGCCTTTTCATGCACAATTTCCGCATAATGCTTTATATTCGCAGAAGTAGGAACCGCCTCAAGGAGCTCTTTTATGAACTCGATTCCAGCCAGCTCCGGAGGAACATCCTTCTCTTTCAGTTTATTATTCAGTGTAATAAGGTCTACGGGTTTTCCCTGATTATACATTTCGACCATGGCATCAAAAACAACTCCATACTGTCTCCCATAGAAATCATCCGCAACCAGGATTTCCGAGGCTTTCGCCACGGCATCCTCATCCATCATCATGGATCCGATGACCGATTTTTCAGCTTCGACACTATGCGGCAGCACTCTTTTAATCAGAGCTTCATCCATTTGTTTCCTCCATACTATTCTTCCACGACTTTAACGGTCAGTTGAGCTGTTACATCCTTGTGCAGCTTAACTGTCACGGTGTGCGTCCCCAGTGTTTTGATTGGATTCTCCAGGACCATTTTCTTTTTATCAATCTCCAGCTTCAGCTGGTCCGTCACGGCCTTTGCGATTTCTTTGGTGGATACGGACCCAAAGGACCTTCCGCCTTCTCCGGTTTTTATGGCCAGAACCACCGGTTTCTCCTCTATCTTCGCAGCGAGGGCCTTTGCCTCCTCCAGCATTTCCTGAGCCAGCTTCTTGTCATGTTCTTTCTGCAGCCTCAGATCGTTGATATTTTTAGCGGTCGCCTCAACTCCCAGCTTCTTTGGCAGGATGAAGTTCCTTGCGTAGCCGTCACTCACCTTGATGACTTCCCCTTTTTTTCCCAGTTTTTTCACATCTTCCAATAAAATAACATCCATGATTATATGTCTCCTTCTTCTATCATTTTACTTAAGGTATCCTTAACTATTTGCTTTGCCTCGTCCAGGGTGACTTCCTTAAGCTGGGCTCCGGCCACGTTCAAATGTCCTCCGCCTCCCAGCCTTTCCATAACCAGCTGTACGTTTATTTCATCCACGGAGCGCGCACTTATGTAAATCGTGTTGTTGTATCTCGTCACTACAAAAGAAGCCTTTATACCACGTATCTCCAGCATCTCATTGGCTGCCTGGGCGGCTGTCACAGTAGGGCTTTCAATGTGTTCAGATGGGCACTCCCCAATAATGAAAAATTCCCTGAATATCTCGGCATTATGGTAGGTCACCGCTCTCGCTTTAAACGCATCGAAATCATCCCAAAACATTTTCCTGACCTTGTTTATATCCGCACCGTTCCGCTTCAGAAAGGCTGCCGCTTCAAAGGTACGTGCTCCCGTGCTGTTTGCGAAATAGTTTGTATCGATCATGATTCCTGCGTACAGTGCATCGGCTTCCGCCTGTTTTAGCCGGATGTCCTCGGAAATATACTGAAGAATTTCCGATACCATTTCACAGGTGGAGGAAGCAAACGGTTCAATGTAGGACAAAACCGCATTTTCCACCACCTCCGATCCCTGTCTGTGATGGTCCAGAATCACCGTAGCCTTCGACCCAGAAACCAGCCTGGGTTCTTCCACGAAGCTTGGCTTATTTACATCAACCAGAACCAAAACCGTGTTGTCATTCAGAATCTGCAGAGCCTGGGATCCGCTTATGAACATATCCTCTTCATATTCATCTCCTGCCTTAAATCCATCAATGATCGGTTTGACAGAATTTGTCATTTCCCCGATAACTATGTGTGCTTTCCTGTCAAGGGTTCTGGCCACCCTGTATATCCCCACAGACGCACCTACGGAATCAATGTCACCCAGCTTATGCCCCATAATCAGGACATCCTCTTTGCTGTTCAGCAGTTCCCGCAGGGCATGGGCTTTAACCCTTGCTTTGACCCTTGTATTCTTTTCTACCTGTTTGCTTTTTCCACCGTAATAATAAATCTTTTCCCCATCCTTGATGACCGCCTGGTCACCGCCTCTTCCCAGAGCCAGGTCAATGGCAGTGCGTGAAAATTCGCAGGTTTTTGAATAGGTCTCTCCATTTACACCCAGTCCGATACTAATGGTGACCGGCATTTCATTTCCGATATTTATGGATTTGACCTCATCAAGAATGTTGAATTTATTGCTCTGAAGCACGGAGATATATTTCTGTTTCAATACGATAAAGTATTTATCCTTCTCCAGCTTCCTCACCACGCCGTCCATGGCAGTAAAATACTTATTAATCTTTCTGTCGATAAGTGCAAGAATCAGGGATTTACGGACTGCCTCCACCGTCTCCATGACTTCTTCGAAATTGTCCAGATATACTAAGGCTGCAACAAATTTCTGCTCTGTATTTTCTTTCCTGAGATTGAGCATCTCTGTCTCATCAAACAAGCCTACGGAAAACATATCGTCCTGTTCAGACGGAATATCCGTCAGGATATCGTCATCCTCGGACTCCTTCCATGTGATTTTCTTAAACTCCACACGGTAATTCCTGCCCTTGAACGCAATTTCCCCGACCGAGTCCTCCTCCCCGAAGCGTAGTTCCTCCTCCGTAATTTCCGGAAAAAGAGACGTGATTTTCTTATCTGCCGCTTTGCCGGTACCAATCAGATCCGTGAACCTTTTGTTCATCCACAGAATCCTTCCATCCTTGTTCAGCACGCAGTATGGAACCGGAAGTTCCATAAGCATCCTGCTCTGGGATTTTGCGAGGCCTTCCGTCATCGTAATGATTTCATTGGTGATTTTAGGTCGGCTTCCAATCAAAAGCACCAGGGATATGCTTATAAATACCAGGGTGAAAACCAGGAGGGTTACTCCTGCCCGGGCATCGATCATGTATATTACAATATTTACTATCACAAGCAGTCCGCTGAGAATGAGCGGCCAGTACATATATGGTGTGAAACCTTTGTTCCATCGATTCTTCATCCTGTCTCCTCATTCGGTACAAAATTTCATACAAGCCTATTATACGCACTTTTGGTTATCTTATCAAGTCAAAAAGCCAGCCGCCGGCCATACGGGAAGTCAATGGCCCCCATTTATTTATTCAATTATACAACTATGAGCGGTTGTGATACATTTATTTATAACAATTAACCATAAAGGAGGCAAGTTTTATGACTATGGAAAAAATGGTAATATTTCACAATCTGCTTAACGAGAACCACCGTCCGGCCATGGAAAGATGGTTCAGGCGTTCCCACGTACCGGATGTTCTTACCCAGTACCCGTGGACCAGCCGATATCTTTTATACCGCCCCGTTCCTGCCCCGGAGGGAGCCGTCAATGAAGGGCTGTACACTTACCGAATCCACGAAAACTGGGCCAGTGACATCAAGAACCGCAGGGGGCACAAAGGTCTTATGGGTATGACTCCCGAACCGGTTTCCGGCGCCATCAAGGCGGACATCATCCATATTCCTGCCGAACCGACGGAAGATTTTCTGGGTGGCAGTTGGCCATTTGAAAAGCATTCGGTTCTCCGGTGGGTAATTGCCTACCGTTATCCGGAAAATGCCGACAAAGAGGAATGCGACAGGTTTTTCCTGGAAGTTCAGGCAGAAGAAATCAAGAAAATGACTGGCCTGATTCGTTTCTTCAGCCATAAAGCCATCGAATTCGAGGGAAGTGCTCTTCCCATTACTACGGATGACAACAAAACGGATGGCAGTGATAAACTGAAGAACCTGATGCGGCATTGGGACAGGCTGTCCGAATTATGGTTTGAATGCAATGATGACTGGACAAACGCCCTGATTCATAACCCGCCGTCATTCACAAAACCGGAATGGGCTACTTCCGACTCCTTTCCATTCCTGAAGCCTTCCGATGATTTCATAAGCACATTCATCCTGGAGTCCCCAGACAATGATTTCACGAAAACATTTTCTCCTTTATACTACTAACCCAGTTGGGAAGAGATGCCGTATCGGCGGACCGGTACGGCATCTCTTTTATTTTTCTGTTTCTTTACTTTTCTGTGCCCGCAGCTTATTGAGGGCATCATTTTTACCGATTAAAATCATTGCTTCATCTTTATGGATTGGTTTATCCACGTCCGGCGTGATATCCAGTTCGTCGTCTCTCCGGATTCCGATTACATTCACTTTATATTTAGATCGGATATTCACTTCCTTCAAGCTGTGACCAATCCAGGAATCCATTGGATCCATCTCCATCAGACTGCAAGTGGAGGATAATTCCACCGCATCAAAGAAGTTATCCATAATCAGGTTGTTCGCAATATGTATTCCCATCTCTTTCTCCGGAAATACAACCAGATCCGCCCCGACTTTTTTAAGAATCTTGCCATGAAGCTCCGTCTGTGCCTTTGCCAGTACATAAGGGATTCCAAGTTCTTTCACAAGAATTGTGGCTAAAATGCTCGCCTCCAGATCTTCTGACATCGCTATAATGGCTCCGTCAAAATTGCTGATTCCCAATGAAGCCAGGGTCGCTTTATCCGTAATCTTTGCTTTCACCGCATAGGTTACAATATCCGCTATCTCTTTTATTTTATCATCGTCATCATCAACAACCAGTACTTCGCATCCGCTTTGGGCAAGTGTTTCCGCTACGCTCCGTCCAAACCGCCCAAGCCCGAACACTACAAATTCTTTCTTCTGCATAATTGAATCTCCTTCCTTTATCCAACCAGAACCTTTTCTTCCGGGAGCTGTATCTTGCTTTTTCTGTCTTTACCTACTCGCAGTGAAAGCGCCATGGTTATCGGTCCGACCCTTCCCAAAAACATCGTTGCCATTATAATGATTTTTCCTGCTGTGGTCAAAGACATGGTAACATTTTTGCTAAGGCCAACTGTGCCAAGGGCGGAAGCCGATTCAAAGAGCAGATCCAGGAAATCCCTTTCTGTCACCACCGACAGGCAGATTGTGGATACAACCAGGGTCGATATGCTGAACATGAAGATTGCCAGTGACTTTTTCACATAGCCGTCATCCACTCTTCGTCCCAATATCTCGATACATTCTTTTTTTCTCACACTCGACAACCCGGCAATAACAAGAATCGCAAAGGTAACTGTTTTTATTCCTCCCGCCGTTCCGGAAGGCGAACCTCCGATAAACATCATTACGATACCGAATAAAGATGTGGCATTCTTCAAATCTTCCTGGGGAACCGTTAAGAAGCCAGCTGTCCTGAACGTGATGGACTGAAAAAAGGATGCCATGATTTTCTGACCGGTATTCATATTTCCGATTGTCATCTGGTTTCCGTATTCATTGATAAACACAAACAAGGCTCCAAACAGGATCAGGCTGAAAGTCGTTATCAGCACGATTTTTGTATGGAGGCTTAACTTTCGAAAGAAGAGCCGGATAGACAATTTTTCTTTCCAGCCGATTTTTATCTTCTGAATAATGTCCCACCAGACCGGGTATCCAATTCCGCCGATTATAATCAGCAGCATCGTGTTGATATTGACAAGAGGGTTGGTCTGGTATGGGATAAAGCTTGCGCTCCCAATAAGATCGATGCCTGCGTTACAAAAGGCAGAAACAGCATGAAAAATGGAATACCATACCCCGTGTACCAGCCCAAACTCCGGTACAAATTGGAAACTGTACAGCAAGGCTCCAACCGCTTCGACCAGGAACGTTCCCTTCATAATCCATATAGTCAGTTTGACCAGGCCCTGCAGGGTCTCCAGATTATAGGCTTCCTGAATCAGCATCCTGTCACTTAAAGTGATACGCCTTTTCATAATCAGAAAAATACTGGTTACAAAAGTGACCACGCCCAGTCCGCCAAACTGAATCAGACACAGAATCACAATCTGACCAAACAGGTTCCAATGATCTACAGTAACCACTGTTGTCAGTCCTGTCACGCACACGGAAGTGGTGGACGCAAAGAATGAATCTACAAGAGGTGTGAACTGCCCACTTTTTGAAGCAATCGGAAGAGACAGCAGAATTCCTCCAATGAATATGGCAAGAAAAAACCCTCCTGTGATCATCTGGGTTGTGGTTATTTTATGCTTTCGTATCAGTTGCATCTTTTCTACCTCTCAAAATTAGATGAACTTGATTATAATCCTTTTATAGAAATTTGCAATCATTATTTTTTGTTGATTAATTCATTCAGCTCCATAAGGTATATCCACCTTTCCATTTTGCCCTCAAGGGCTTCCTGGGCTTCCTCTTTTTCCTTCATGCAGGCAGTCAGCCGGATGAAATCGGTAGCGCTTGCTGCAATCTCCTTTTCCAGGCTGTCTATCCTTGCCTCCAGCTTTGCAATTTCCTCATCGATGCTTTCAAACTCCCGCTTTTCATTGAAGGACATTTTGACTTTATCCTCCCCCATCCGTGGCTTTGACTTGTCCTGCCTGCTTTCTTCCCTGTTTTGTGCGGTTTTGTCTTCGGTCGGATTTTCCTCTTCCTGGAGGGCGTTCAGATAATCCTCATAATTGCCCTCATACTGGCGAATAACGCCATTGCCTTTGAACGCAAATATCCGGTCCGTAATCCGGTTGAGAAAATATCTGTCATGGGATACAGCTATGACAATTCCGTCAAAGTCATCCAGATAATCCTCAAAAATGGCCATGGTCTGTATATCAAGGTCATTGGTAGGTTCATCCAGAATCAGCACATTGGGTGCCTCCATAAGTATCTTAAGCAGGCACAGCCTCCTTTTTTCACCACCCGAAAGGCGGCTGATAGATTGGTACTGCAGGGCGTCATCAAAGAGAAACCTGGTAAGCATCTGGGAAGCAGATATCGACCCTGATGCCGTCTTTACAAAGTCCGCCGTCTCCCTCACATAATCTATCACCCGCATATTCTGAGGCAGATTTTCATTTTCCTGGGAAAAATATCCAATCTTCACGGTGCTTCCGATATCTATGACTCCACTGTCCGGCTGAATCTCTCCCATAATCATCTTCAGAAGAGTAGATTTTCCGCATCCGTTCCTTCCGATAAAACCGATTCTGTCGCCATTCAGGAAAATATAATTAAAATCATTAATCAGTACACGGTCCCCGCAACTTTTGGAGAGTCCTTCAATTTCAATAGTTTTCCTTCCCATACGGCTTTTCAGGGAGCTCATCTGCAGGCTTTCTTCCTCTGCCGGTCCTCCCGCATCCCGCAGCGCCTCATATCTTTGAATATGCGCTTTCTGCTTGGTGCTCCTTGCTCTCGCTCCCCTGCGGATCCATTCCAGTTCTACCTTTAGAATGCTCTGCCTCTTCCTTTCGCCGGACTGTTCGATCTCTTCGCGCAGCGTCTTCTGTTCAAGGTAATCTGCATATTTTCCGTTATAACTATATATTTTCCCTTTGTCGATTTCTACCACCCGGTTTACAATACGGTCCAGAAAATATCTGTCATGGGTGATCATTATAAGGGCTTCTTTCCTCTTATTCAGGTAATCTTCCAGCCAGGCCGCCATTTCATTGTCCATATGGTTGGTCGGTTCGTCCAGAATCAGGATATCGCAGGGTTTAAGCAGAACAGCTGCCAGGGCTGCCCTTTTTTTCTGGCCGCCCGAAAGATTGTCGATAACAGCCCCATAATCCGGAAGTCCCAGCTTGTTCAGAATGTTTTTTGCCTCTCCTTCTATTTCCCAGCGGTTGTCGCCCGAAATATTCGCTGCAATCACATAATCATAAATCGTAATCCCCTTCGGGAACACGGGGTCCTGAGGCAGGTAATTGATTTTTACATTACTGCCCTTTACCACTTCCCCCGCATCAAGAGGTTCCAGTCCTGCTGCCACCTTCAAAAGCGTGGACTTTCCGGTTCCATTGACTCCGATGATCCCAACCTTTTCTCCTTCATTGATGCTGAAGTCTGCGCTGTCCAACAGGATCCTGTCGGTATATGATTTTCTCATTCCATTTATTGTAAGTAAGTTCATTTTTTTCTCCTGCTTTTCTTCCTTGTATTATATCATTATACACACATAGTATGAATAATGGTATAATAAAACCAATTCAAATCTAAAGGAGGATGAATATGAAAGATGCAATAGACATTGCCCTGGAAAATGGTTTTTCACATGCTGCCGAGCTAAATGTGGATACCATTGAACTGAATCCAGAGGTCCGTAAGATGTGTGCCGCCAACACATGCCACCATTATGGCAAGAACTGGTCCTGCCCTCCTGCCTGCGGAACACTGGATGAATGCGGCGACAGGATCAAAAAATATAAAAAAGGCATTATTGTGCAGTCTACTGCCCAGCTTGAGGACAGCTTTGACGTCGAGGGAATGGAAGAACTGACAAAGCAGCATATCAAAAACTACCGGTCGACTCTGGCTGAACTCAAGAAAAAATACCCGGACGTTTTATATTTGGGTACTGGTGCCTGCGATATCTGCGCTGAATGCACTTATCCTGACGAGCCGTGCCGTTTTCCGGACAAGGCCATCTCCTCCATGGAGGCCTATGGAATGGTAGTCAACGAAGTCTGCAAGGCAAACGACCTCCCCTATAACTACGGGAAGGATACCATGACCTTCGTCGGATGCTTTTTAATCGGATAATCCCAAAAAAAGGACTGAATCCGCCGGATTCAGTCCTTTTTTTTGGGATTATATGTATATCAAGTTCCCTTCCATCTCTGCGGCTTCCTCCTCGTCATGGGTGACCATAACGACGGTTCTTCCATCTATGTTTTCCTTTACATAATTCATGACCTGACGCTTCCGTTCCTCATCCAGACCCTTAAAAGGCTCGTCCAGGAACAGGATTTCGCTTTTCGCCAGAATGGCCCTGACCAGAGCGACTCTGCGGCGCATCCCGCCGCTCAGCTCACTGACCGGGTTATACAGGCTATCGCCAACCCCGACCTGAATGAGGTGATTGCGGATCTGGCCGTCAGGCGTATCCTTATGACAGACCATGCGTACATTTTCCACGGCATCAAAACTCTCACAAAGACGGTCTTCCTGGAATACAGCACTTTTTTTGACTGGAACGCCCTTTATGCTGCCTTCGTCCTGCTGCTCAAAGCCCATGAGCAGATTAAGAAGAGTCGTCTTTCCGCACCCTGATGGACCCATGATGCAGGTAATCCCGTGTTCCCTGATGATTGCGGAAAAGCCTTTCAGCACCGTTTTTTCTCCAAATCTTTTCGAAACATTTTCGATTATGATATCCATCTAACGCTTCCTCCTATAGGAAAAAAGAGCTCTCGCCGCATGCATGAAAATCTTCTCAAACAGAATGCTGATGACTACGATGACCACCGACCAGGCAAACAGTTCCCCCGTGTTCAGGTATACCTTTGCATTATATAGTTTCTCTCCGATGGATCCGTCCGGTATGCCTATTACCTCTGCGGCAACGCCTGCTTTCCAGGTCAGTCCCACTGCCATGCTGCAAGCAGAAAGAAGGTATGGTTTAACCTGGGGAATATATATATATCGGAACTTCCGCCTCCATCCCACGTCAAAGAGCCGGGCCATCTCCAGAAGCTTTATATCGGCGGCATGGAATCCCTGCAGCACATTGGTATATATAATAGGAAGGCCCATCAGGAATGCGATGAAAACCGCCAAGTTGCGGGCATTTAGCCATATAAGGCACAGAATGATGAAGGAGGCTACCGGAGTAGCCTTTACAACGGCCATATAGGGCTGGAGCATGACCCCGATAACGCGGAAACGCCCCGCAGCAAATGCGAGGATCGTTCCCAAAAATAATGCTAGAAAAAAACCAATTTCTATTCTCAAGAAGGTAAAGGCAATGGCACTCCAGAAATCCACCGTGAAGACCAGAGTCATCAGTTTCCTGGCCACCACAAAGGGTGTCACCAGAAACAGAGAATTGTCCAGAAGCATGGCAGCAAGCTGCCAGACGGCCAGGGCTGCCAGAATAGCCCCAGCTTTTTCCAGCCTGTTACCTTTCAAAATAGAACGCATCCCCTGGAAGCGCCCCACCGATGGCTTCCGGTTTCTGTTCAAAAAGGACATTCAAATATCCCTCCATGGCAGTCTTCATTTCGCTGCCTTCCATATAGGTGATATTGCAATACGGGATTGCTTTCTGGGCAACTGCTGCTGCCACAATGCCGTATTTCTCTACAAGAAGAGCTGCGCCTCCCACATTTGCATTAACATATTCTGTGGATTCCTTATACTCGTCTAAAAATTTAGCAACCTGCTGTGGATACTGCTCCGCAAATTCTTTCCGTACTACCAGAACTCCGGTAATCAGCATGCTTCCATTTTCCAGCTTGTCCCATTCTTCTGTCATGTCTACAGCTATATTCAGACCGGCCACGCTCGACTGGGCCACTGTTACGAAGGGCTGGGGAAGCATTGCAATTCCGCCGCCCTGGGCAAGCAGTGCCACTACTTCTGTGGGTTCGGACTTCCATTCAATTGTAACATCTTTATCCGGATCCAGTCCATACTCACTGAGCAGATAACGGAGGGCAAATTCCGGTGTCGACCCTTTGCCGGTTGCATAAATGGTTTTTCCACGCAAATCTTCCATGCTGCTGATGGTATCCCCCACTTCAACTATGTAATTGACTCCAAGTGTGTTGACCGCCAGAAGCTCTACGGCTCCCTTTGTATTGTTGTACAGAACGGAGGCCAGATTCGCAGGGACTGCCGCAATGTCCAGATCGCCCTGTATCAGCTTTGGCGTCAGCTCATCGGCCGATGCCGCGATGGTGAATGTATAATTATTGAATGCTGTTTTCTGCTCCGCCGCTTCCATCAGCTGGACCATTCCCATGGAAGTTGGGCCTTTCAGTCCACCTACACGGATGTCTATCGCCTCCACGGTCTCCTTCGTGGTGGTTTCCGTCTCTTTCTGCGTTTCAGCTCCGGAATCCTTCTGACATCCGGACAGAAACGAAACAGCCAGAATTGCGGTCAATACTAATGTGGTTATTCTCCTTTTCACGTTCATACTCCTTCATAAACCTGTTTTATTTGCTTTTTGATGTGACCGTTTTTGTGCTTACACCGCTGATCATTCCGATCTTTCCGGAAAGGGAACTCACTACATCCCCCGGAGCCTCCAAAACAACGCAGATTATGGATATCCCTCTTTCTTTGCAGGGAATCCCCATACGGCCAATTATATATCCGCCGAACTGGTGCAGCAGTTCGTTGATTTCACTTGCAACCGAGGTATCTTCTACGATTATGCTGATGATTGAAATCCTGGATTCCATTCTTTCTCCTTACCTCATCCGGACAAAAAAATCCGCGCTGCCGGGCGCGGATATCAAAGGGTGCAGACGTGCACCATCTTGTCAATTTCTCCGCCTTCCCAGCCGGGACGTACCCCGCTGCGTCAGAACGATTCGATTCAATTACAGCAAATTATATTCCAGGGATTATTTTTTGTCAATTATAGTTAAGAAATTAACAGAATATTCCACGTTAATTTCTTAACTATTGCTATTTCTTCGTTAATATTTTAATTATTATTGACATTATTCTTAAACTTTCGTATTATTTCATTTAGAAAAAAGCCAAGATTTTTATAACAATTATTTTAAGGAGGCATCTATTATGCATCAAAGCCAGTATAGTTTTACCACGTCCCCTTCAGCCCTTGTTCAGGTTGCGGAAATCGCATCCAGGTACAAAGGCCGACAGGACAAACTCATGGATGTAATCATCGCAGTACAGAAAATCGTCCCCTCTCTCGCGGAGGATGTTGCGGCTGTAATCGCAAGGGAAATGGGCTTATCCCAGAACCATGTCTACAGTTTTGTAACTTTCTACGAGTATCTGTCCGTACAGCCCCGGGGCAAATACATGATCCGAATGTGCAGTAGCGCTCCCTGTCACGTACGCGGCGCCAAGGACGTCATGGATACCATTACTGAAATGCTTGGCATCAAAATCGGCGAAACAACACCGGACAACCGGTTCACTGTGGAAACGTGTCCATGCCTTGGTATCTGCGACATTTCTCCTGCCATCATGATTAACGATAAGGTTTATGGAGATCTGGACCCGGAACGTGCAAGGGAACTTATCAAGAAATATATAAGGGAGGACATCTGATATGGAAGAAACACGCGTACTGCTTAGAAATAAAGATGTCGCAAACATGGTCGATGTTGCGGTCAGCATGGAGCATGGAGGCTATGTTGGCCTGCGCAATGCCCTCTTGATGGACGGAGCCCAGGTAATCGAGACCCTAAGGGATTCCGGTCTGAGAGGAAGGGGAGGAGCAGGATTTCCCACCTGGATGAAGATCAAATTCGCCTATGACGCAGGAGGCACCTCCAAGGTAGTTGTGTGCAACGCGGACGAAGGCGAGCCAGGCACCAGCAAGGACAGAATCCTGTTAAGTACCGATCCCCACAGCATCTTTGAGGGAATGGCCATCGTCGGAAAGGCAATCGGCGCAGGACGTGGGTTTATTTACCTCAGAGCTGAATATTCCTACCTGTTTCCCATTCTTGAAAACGCCCTGGATAGTGCCAGAAAATCCGGTATCCTCGGAAAAAACATCTTAGGAAGCGACTTTTCCTTTGACATAGAAATGCGTTCCGGTGCCGGCGCTTACGTGTGCGGCGAGGAAACAGCCCTCTTTGAATCCATCGAAGGAAAAAGAGGCGAACCGCGCACCCGTCCCCCTTATCCCGGGACCTACGGACTCTTCGGACTGCCTACCGTATTAAACAATGTGGAAACCCTGGCAAACATAGGCCCGATATTCGCAAACGGAGTGGACTGGTTCAGAAGTATCGGCTCAGAAAACAGCCCCGGAACGAAACTTTTCACCGTTACCGGCAACGTGCACAGACGCGGGGTTTTCGAATTCCCAATGGGTACGAACCTGAAGGACATCATCTACGAAGTATGCGGCGGCATTGCAGGCGGCAAGGAACTTCTGGCCGTTCAGACCGGTGGTGCATCCGGCGCCATCATTCGCCCATCCCAGATAGACATTCCTCTGGACATTGATCATGTGGCATCCTCCGGCGGGCGCCTCGGATGCGGCACCATATTTGTTATCGATGACAGCAACTGTGTTCTCGACATCGTAAAAAACACACTGGAATTTTTCACCAACGAATCCTGTGGCAAATGCATCCCATGCCGCGAGGGTGGAGTGCAGCTCCTAAAGCTCATCAAAAAGATATCTGAGGGCAGAGGAAGCGTAATAGATATCGATACAATGATGGATCTCTCCAATACTATGAGGGAAACCGCTCTCTGCGGCCTCGGTCACTCCACGCCCGTTCCGGTTCTGACCAGCATCGCAAACTTCCGTGATTCTTATGACAGACATCTGGATAAGGATCCGTGTTCAAAATGTTCACCTGAAAGGGGGTTAAAATAATGGTCAATATAAATATAGATGGAATAAATTTACAGGTGGAAGAAGGAACCACCATCATGGAAGCTGCAAAGAAAATCCATGTCAATATCCCCTCCCTTTGTCACCATGAGGACCAGTCCGTAAAATCCGTATGCCGTATCTGCGTGGTTGAAGTCAACGGGCAGAAGCTGCTTCAGCCCGCCTGCAGTTACCCGGTTGCCGAGAGCATGTCCATCCGGACAAACACGCCCCGCATAATCAAGGCAAGAAAAAATATCCTGGAACTGATATTTTCCCATCATCCCCAGGACTGCCTCAACTGTGATAAAAACGGCAGCTGTGAACTGCAGAGCATCGCACAGGATCTCAACATGAATTCACCAATACGTTACGAAGTTGAGCTGCGCGGTAAAGCCGTGGACACCTCTTCCCCTTCCATAACCTTTGATGCCAATAAGTGTATCCTCTGCGGCCGCTGCGTGGAAGTCTGCAATGACGTTCAGACCGTGGGGATCCTGGCCAAGGAGAACAGAGGCTACAACACCGTGGTAGCGCCTCCTTATGGAAAAAAGCTTCAGGATACTGCCTGCGTAAACTGCGGACAATGTGTCCAGGTCTGCCCGGTAGGTGCCCTTACAATTCACGATGACACAAATCTGGTTTACAAAGCCAAGGAAGAGGGCAAGGTCCTGATCGCGCAGGTTGCCCCATCCTCACGTACCACCATCGCAGAAGCTCTGGGTGAAGAAACCGGAACCGTGAGTACCGGACGCATGATCACAGCCATGAAAATGCTCGGCTTTGACTATGTGTTCGACACCGACTTCACGGCCGACCTTACAATTATGGAAGAGGGAAACGAGCTTTTAAACAGAATCACAAACGGCGGCGTTCTGCCTATGATGACCTCCTGCTGCCCGGGTTGGGTTAAATTCTGTGAAACCTCTTATCCAAAATATACCCAGCATCTTTCCTCGGCCAAATCACCGCAGCAGATGTTCGGCAGTGTAATCAAGACATATTTTGCCCAAAAAGCTGGCATCGATCCGGCGAATATCTTCAGCTGTTCCATAATGCCTTGTACCGCAAAGAAGTTTGAATGCAAGCGACCGGAGATGTCCGACAGCGGGTACCAGGACGTGGATGCAGCCCTCACCGTACAGGAATTAGCCAAACTGATAAAATCTGCCGGAATCGACTTCTCAAAGCTGGAAGAATCCCGATTTGATAATCCATTTGGTCTGGGCAGCGGAGCCGGTGAAATCTTTGCAGCAACTGGCGGTGTAATGGAAGCAGCCCTTCGTACCGTATATGAGGTTCTCACGGGTGAAGAGCTGAAGCAGCTGGAATTCCAGGCAGTCCGTGGTTTTGAGGGCTTAAAGGAAGCCGCCGTAGATATCAACGGCACTACCGTAAAAGTAGCAGTGGTCCACTCCCTGGGCGAAGCCCGCAAGATAATGGACCGCGTGGTAGACGGCACCGCGGACTACCATTTCATCGAAGTCATGGCCTGCCCGGGCGGATGCATAGGCGGAGGCGGAAACCCTGTCCGCAACTGGAAGAAGGTTGCAAAACGAACCGTCAACGTATATCAGCAGGACAAAGATCTTCCTATCAGAAAATCCCACGAGTCACCTGCCATAAAGATGATTTACGAGGAGTTCCTTGGCGAACCTCTGAGCGAAACATCCCACCATCTTCTACATACAAAGTATGCAAACAGACAGGATATATTGCGGATCTAGAATTCGTACAGAGACGCATATTCATAGCAAAAAAAGCGGTGCAGGGTTGAACTGACCCCCATAAGTTAGACCTAAAAATCTAACTTATGGGAGGTCAGTTTTTTTATGGCAAAATATAGTTTTGAATTTAAAAAGCAAATT
>NZ_FQYT01000030.1 GCF_900141895.1 Parasporobacterium paucivorans DSM 15970
ATATGTGAAAACTAGAGAACCGCCGTGTACCGAACGGTACGCACGGTGGTGTGAGAGGTCGGCTAGTCAACTAATGACTAGCCTCCTACTCGATTATAATGACGATTTTGAACCTATAAAAAAAAGACCAAATTGAAGAGTGTATTTGGTCTTTTTAATATGCACATTGCTTAATGATATGTGAAAATGAAACTACATAATAGCAAAAAAACGGACTTGTAAAGCATGGATGTTTTTAAGGTGTACATTTGCCCCAAAAGAACGATAGGAATTATTGTTTAACAGGCTTGATAAAACAATAACTAAATTGACAAATATTGAATTAATGAGTAAACTCGGGAATTGTACTGGTATTTGTACAAACTGGGATTTGAAGAGTCATGAAAACACCCACAAAAATAATTAAGAAGAGGAGACAGCAATGAACACAATACCAATCCTTATTTTATTCCCGTTGGTAGCAGCGATTCTTATATTATTAGTAAGAAATGACCTGGTAAGAAATGCAATCGTAAGAATATGCGCTGTTATTATCATCGTGATTTCTGTATTTGCAGTATTCCAATATTTTTCAAACGGAGTCCAGCTGCACATCCAGAATGAAGAGATCATCGATTACTGCATAGCAGTCGTTGAAATACTGGTCGCAATTTTCATCATTGCAACAGGAATAAAACACAAAAAATACTTGATTTCACTTCTGGCAGTTATTCAGACGCCGCTGATTCTGTGGTTTGAATTTATGAGAAATACAACCATCGAAGTAGAAACGGGTATCGTAGTTGACAAATTGACGATAGTAATGATCTTCATCGTTGGAGTTGTAGGCGGGCTGATCTGCCTGTATTCAGCCGGTTACATGAAATGGTACCATGCACACCATACAGAATATAAAGAAAGAAAGAGCTTCTTTTTCGCCCTGCTTTTTATTTTCTTATCGGCGATGTTTGGTTTAATAATGAGCAACAATCTTTTATGGCTGTATTTCTGCTGGGAGATCACAACACTTTGCTCTTTCCTGCTTATCGGATATACTAAAACAGAAGAAGCTAAGAACAATGCCTTCCGAGCATTAGTTATGAACTTGTTTGGAGGACTTGCGTTTGCAATCGGTATCGTGATTTTAGGTATCAGTTACAATACGATTGAGCTGTCGGCATTACTGCATCTGAATCAGGAGCTGATTGTAATGGTGGTGGTATTCTTATTTGCTTTTGCAGGATTAACAAAATCCGCGCAGCTCCCCTTTTCTTCCTGGCTTCTTGGAGCAATGGTTGCTCCGACACCTACATCCGCGCTGCTCCATTCGGCGACGATGGTAAAAGCCGGAGTTTTCCTTTTAATCCGACTTGCGCCATTAATGGTGGGAACATATGTAGGAACCGTAATTGCACTGATTGGTTCCATAACATTTCTTGCAACGGCAATTCTTGCAATCACCCAGAGTGACGCTAAGAAAATCCTGGCATATTCAACAATTTCAAACTTAGGACTTATCGTAATTTGTACCGGTATTGGAACCAAGGAGGCACTTTGGGTTGCAATCATGCTTATGATTTTTCATGCTGTTTCAAAATCGCTTATGTTCCTTTCAGTCGGCGCGGCAGAGCACCAGCTGGGCAGCAGAAATGTGGAGCATATGGATGCATTGGCAAGCATATCAAGGAAACTCAATTTTTATATGATCATCGGTATCGCAGGAATGTTCATTGCTCCATTTGGTATGCTGATTTCAAAATGGGCGGCTATCAAGGCATTCGTGGATGCGTCTAATGTGGTTGCAATTTTGGCTATCTCCTTTGGTAGTGCAGTTACACTGTTCTATTGGACAAAATGGATGGGCAAGCTTGTGTCCGGAGTGAACCTGAAAAATCACAAGACCCATAAACTTCATTTTGAGGAAGACCTTTCCATGATCGTACATGTGGTTTTGGTTTTGATGGCATGCTTTACATTCCCGTTTATTTCCAAATTTGTGATCACACCGTTCCTTGGAGAAGAGGTTATGGGAATTGTAACAAACGAAATATATATCATGATTTTTATGCTTGTTATTATTTTAGTCTTTCCAATCGCATATCTTCTCTCAGCTAAAAACAGTAAGACGAGGATTACCCCACTCTATATGAATGGTATCAACAGTGGAGACAATGAATCCTTCGTAGGTGCGACCCTTGCAAACCGTAAGGTCGAGCTGAGCAACTGGTACATGAAGGACGTTTTCAATCCTAAATTACTGACCGTTTGGAGTAATTTGATTTGTGTTCTTACTTTATGCACCGGGGCAATACTTCTAATAGGGGGTATATCATAATGGAAATGATGATATTGAAAATAATTGCAATTATTATATTAGCACCGATTTTAGGAGGTCTGATTGCCGGAGTAGACAGAATTATTTCAGCAAGAATGCAGGGGAGAAAAGGTCCACGATTATTGCAGCCTTTTTATGATGTGCTTAAGTTATTAGGAAAAGAGTCACTGAGAGTGAATAAGGTTCACGGGCTGTATATTTATCTTTCATTTATATTTATGATACTCACAACGGTGCTGATACTTTCTGGCGGGGATATCCTGCTTGCAGTGTTCTCCCTGACGTTATCTTCCGTAATGTTCATACTTGGTGGTTATGCATCAAATTCCCCATACAGTACAATCGGTGCAGAAAGGGAACTGCTGGCTGTAATGGCCTATGAGCCAATGGTAATCCTTGCGGCAATTGGCCTGTATTATATAAATAACAGTTTTTTATCAAAGGATATCATAAATTCAAGCGTGCCTGCCATAGCTTATCTGCCTGCTATTTTTCTTGGATTCGTATATATTCTGACATTTAAATTGAGAAAATCTCCGTTTGATTTAAGTACTTCAGAGCATGGTCACCAGGAGCTTGTAAAGGGTATTACAACGGAATATTCAGGAAAAGACCTTGCAGTTATCCAGGTTATGCACTGGTATGAAACAGTAATCGCGATGGCATTCGTTTATATGTTCATCGCAACGGCTGCACCAATCAGCCATTTATATGCGGTTATTGTTTGCATCATAATATATTTAATTGAAATTCTTATAGACAACAGTTTTTCAAGAGTTAAGTGGAAACTCGCATTAAAATCAGCCTGGATCGTAACCATTGTTTTAGGTACGCTCAATCTTGTTGTTTTGCAATTAACAATGTAAGGAGGTAATCAGATGAAAGCAATTACGAAATCCCCATGGATAATGCATTATGATGCATCAAGCTGCAATGGGTGTGATATTGAGGTGCTTGCATGTCTTACACCTCTTTATGACGTAGAAAGATTCGGGGTTATCAATACCGGTAATCCGAAGCACGCAGATATCCTGCTTATAACAGGCGGCGTGAACGAGCAGAACGTAGAAATCGTGAAACAGCTTTACGAACAGATGGCAGAACCGAAAGTTGTTGCTGCTATCGGAGCCTGCGCTTGTACCGGCGGTATATTTGCAGAGTGCTACAACATTCGCGGCGGGATCGATACGGTTATACCTGTGGACGCTTACATACCCGGATGCGCAGTCAGACCGGAGGCTCTTATCGATGGCGTGGTAGCGGCCCTGGGAATCCTGGAAGTAAAGCAAAAGAACATGAAAAAACGAAAATAGTATCTTTTTAGAAAGAAGGTGATTTTAAATGGAACAGCAGACATTAAGAATGATCTCGCCGGAAGACCTTTTGTCAGAAACCCTCAATCTTAAAAACAGCGGGTATAGATTTGTAGCTATTTCATGTACAAAAGTCGGAGAAGGGCTGGAGATAAGCTATTCCTTCGAGAAAAACCAGGACTTCGTGAGTTTAAGAATTGTTGTTGAAGATAATGCGGAAATTGAGAGCGTGAGCTGCTTTTACGTACCTGCGTTTTTATATGAGAATGAAATCAAGGAGCTCTTTGGCATCAAAGTAAAAAATATCTTATTGGACTATAATGATAATTTCTATAAAATTGCTAAAAAAACTCCGTTTAATGAGAAGAAGGAGGCTTTATAATGGGAGAAAGAACAGTCATTCCTTTTGGACCACAGCATCCAGTACTTCCGGAACCAATACATTTGGACCTGGTACTGGAAGATGAAACCGTTGTAGAAGCAATACCTCAGATCGGATACATACACAGAGGTTTGGAAAAGCTTGTAGAGAAGAAAGATTTCAAACAGTATGTGTTTGTTGCAGAAAGAATATGTGGAATTTGTTCATTCATCCACAGCCTGGGCTACTGTCTGTCGGTTGAAAAAGTGATGGGTATTGAAGTTCCGGAGAGAGCTACTTTCCTGAGAACCATGTGGTCTGAGCTGTCCCGTATTCACAGCCATGTATTGTGGATGGGTCTTGTCGCAGACGGATATGGTTTCGAGAGCTTATTCATGCATTCCTGGAGGCTCAGAGAGCAGATCCTTGATCTGTTTGAAGAAACGACCGGCGGACGCGTCATCTTCTCCGCTTGTGAAGTAGGCGGCGTCAGAAAAGATGTTACCGTTGAACAGCTTCAGAAAATCAAAAGCACAATGATTTCTTTTGAAAAAGAACTGCAAGAAATCACCAATGTATTCTTAAACGATGCATCCATCAAATCCCGTACAAAAGGCGTAGGCGTACTTACAAAACAGATGGCTTATGACCTGGGAGCGGTAGGACCTACTTTAAGAGCAAGTGGAGTAGCCAGCGATCTTAGATCAACAGGCTATGCGGCATATGGCAAACTCAATTTCGAACCGATTATTGAAACCGACGGAGATTGCTATGCCAGAACCGCCGTACGTATCAGAGAGACATTTCAGTCCATCGATCTGGTTAAACAGTGCGTCGACATGATGCCGGAAGGCGATGTCAGAGTTGACGTAAAAGGAAATCCTGATGGCGAGAGCTTTATCAGACTTGAGCAGCCACGTGGTGAAGTATTATATTACACAAAAGCGAATGGGTCTAAATTCTTAGAGCGTTACAGAGTCAGAACTCCTACCTTTGCAAACCTTGCACCATTGCTTGAAATGCTCAAAGGCTGTGATCTGGCTGACGTACCTGTAATCGTTCTCTCGATTGATCCCTGCATCAGCTGCACAGAGAGATAAGGAGGAACTATGTCAATATTAAGCATGACGAAAACACTGATGAAAAGTGTTTTTCACGGACCATATACATTGCTTTATCCAATAAAGAAAAAAGAGGTTTTTGAGCATACCAAAGGCAGTATTGAAATTGAAGTCGCAGACTGCATCCACTGCGGATTATGCCAGAGGAACTGCCCTACAGGTGCGATTCAGGTAGATAGAAATTCTGCAAACTGGAGTATTGACAGACTCGACTGCATACAGTGTTACTATTGTGTGGAAAGCTGTCCGAAGAAGTGTCTGAAAATGGGCAATCAGTACTCTGCTCCTGCAGTCAAGAAAGTAAGGGATGAGTTTACAAATGCACGAGTATCCGGTAACTAAGAGAATCATAGCGGTTGCTTCTGAATTTGCCGCCAAAAACGGGATTGATGAGGTAAAACAGATCAATCTCGTTGTAGGCGACTACTCAGGGTATGTGGCAAGCTCGATAGAGCTCTATTTTGATATCATCGCAGAAGGAACACCCTGCAGCGGGTCAAAACTGAACATCATGCGTGTCAAACCTAAGCTTAAATGCAGTATTTGCGGAGAATTGTTTGAAAGAAAACTTTTTTCGTTTGAATGTCCGGTTTGCGGTGGGGACGGCGTGCCCACCGAGATAGGACAGGAGTTTTATATCAAGTCGATTGAAGTGTAAAGGAGGTATCTATATGGCCGAAGAAAATAGAGAAATAGAAATCATGCAGTCTGTTTACGACAAGAACGAACAGGTTGCAGATCAGATCAATGCGGAACTGACAGAGCGAGGCATCTTTGCGGTAAATGTGATGGGTGCTCCGGGCGTTGGAAAGACATCCTCATTGATTCAGATCATCAAAAGGCTGGAGGGCATCACGCCATATGTTATAGAAGGAGATATTGAAGCGGATTTCGATACAATAACATTACAGTCCATGGGCGTAAAAGCCATTCAGATTAATACGGGAGGTGCCTGCCATCTTGATTCACCCATGATTGGCCAGGCGGTAAAGGACCTCAACATTGAAAAGGGCGTCCTGTTCATTGAAAATATTGGCAACCTGGTTTGTCCGGCTGAATTTATGATTGGTGAACATGTGAAGATGCTTGTATCGACAGTGACGGAGGGAAGCGACAAGCCATATAAATATCCTCTTGCCTTTGAAAAAGCAGATATTATTGTTCTTAATAAATGTGACTTGATACCATATACTGATTTTGACGAAGAATTTTACATGAAAGGTGTTAGAGCACTTAATCCAACAGCACCGGTCATTAAGGTGTCCTGTACCACAGGCGAAGGTTTCGATGAAGTAAGTAAATGGATAAAAGAAAAAGCAAACGCATAATCAAAAAAATAATTGTTTCCGGTATCGTGCAAGGGGTCGGTTTCCGCCCCTTTGTTTATCGTGTGGCAAAAAAGCATAGAGTAAACGGAACGGTCAGAAACATTGGCGGAATAGTGGAGATAATTGCATCATCTCCTGAAAAAGAATTCCAAATGTTCCTGGCTGATTTGCAATCAAATGACTCCGGAAGCCATGAAATTAAGAATATAGAAATATCTGATCTTACGGCGGAGGATTCCGTTTTACAGGGTTTTCGTATCATCGAGAGCATGCAGGATGAAAAAATCTCTATAATTCCTCCGGATCTGCCGGTATGCAGGAACTGTGAGAAAGAGCTTTTTGAAGAGAAAGACAGGCGTTTTCGGAATCCATTTATAAGCTGCATGTCATGCGGACCGAGATATACGATAATAGAAGAACTCCCCTATGACAGGAAGAATACGACGATGGAAGAATTCGAAATGTGCCCATCCTGTAATGAGGAATATATAGATCCAGAGGACCGGCGTTTTCACGCACAAACCATATCCTGCGATGAATGCGGTCCGTACCTGATTTTTAGAGACAATGATGGTTCTGAAGGAGAGACGAGGGTCAATTATAAACAGAGGAACCAGGAGTCCTTACGCAGAGCGGCGGCGATATTGAAGGCAGGCGGAATAATAGCGTTAAAAGGCATTGGCGGTTATCATTTTGCCTGCTCACCTTTTCTGGAAGATGCGGTTTCCAACCTGCGGATGCTAAAAGGCAGGGAGGAAAAGCCTTTTGCAGTGATGTTCGATTCGCTCGCGTCCATCGAAGAATGCTGCCATGCAGGGGAAGCAGAAAAGAAATTGCTCGAATCTAAGGCCAGGCCTATTGTTCTCCTTTATGTAAAAGAGAAAAGAATGTCAGATGCTGTCGGTAAAGGAAGCATGTATTGTGGGGCGTTCCTGCCATATACACCCCTGCAGACGCTACTTCTGCGGGAGTGCGGGCCTTTAATCATGACCAGTGCAAATATATCCTGTCAACCGATTATCAAAGATGATGAGGAAATGCTCGCCTTGTCATCTCCCTATCTGGCGGGGGTTTTATATAACAAAAGAGGCATTGTCCGTTCTGTGGATGATTCGGTCGCGAAAGTCGTCGACAGTGAACCGCAAATCATCAGGAGAAGCCGAGGCTATGTCCCATATCCGATATTTTTGAAAAACAGGAAAGATATACAGATATTTGCAGCAGGGGGAGACCTGAAGGCGGCATTCTGCCTGTATTACAAAGGGAATGCAGTCGTGTCGCAGTATTTTGGGGACTTGGGAGAGCATTCCATTTTAAAGGAATATGAAAAATCATATGTAGATTTATCAAGGCTGTTAAAAGTATCGCCGGACATCGTGTTATGCGATCTGCATCCCAACTACCACTCTTCCAGGTTTGTGAAATCGCTGGATAACAAGATAATCTACGTGCAGCATCACCACGCGCACATCGCGTCGGTTATGGCGGAGCATGATTTGACCAACGAAAAAGTGATAGGAATCGCCTTTGACGGTACCGGTTATGGAATAGATGGAAACATTTGGGGGGGAGAATTCCTGGTTTGTGAGGGCTCGAATTTTGAAAGGACCGGCCATCTCGAGTACACACCGATTATAGGCGGGGATTCCTCCATGAAAGATGCGAAGAAAACGGCCGCCTGTTTCCTGATAAACGCCGGTCTGACGGAATACGTGGAAGATGAGCGCGCCGGCATCATTGAGGCTGCCGTTAAGAATAAAATAAATACACATCTTACTTCCAGCATGGGCAGGCTGTTTGATGCGGTTTCTGCCATTCTGGAAATCGGAGACAAAAATACATATGAGGGCGAATGCGCCATAAATCTGGAGAAAGAAGCATTTCTGGCAGAGAAAAACAAAAAGTCATCCGGTATGTTGCGGTTTGAAATCGAAGAAAATGATGGTAAGATAATCATCAAGACAAAGTCCTTGCTGGAGTCACTCGTGAGATTGAAGGAAAAGGAAGATAAAGGCACTTTGGCCCTAAGCTTTCACCATGCAGTATCGGACATGATTCTTGCGGTGTGTGAGCGGATTCGAAATAAACAGGGAATCAGTTCGGTGGCTTTAAGCGGAGGGGTGTTCCAAAACACCTTTCTGACTGAGGAGGCACTGAAAAAATTAAGATTGAAAGATTTTGATGTATACATTAATAAGGCTGTCCCTCCGAATGACGGGTGCATCAGCCTTGGGCAAACATTTATAGGTTTAATGAGGTGAAAAGTTATGTGTGTAGCGGTACCGGGAAAAATAACGGAAATCAATGGCGACATTGCAAAGGTCGATATTCGGAACAATATCTGTGAAGCAAACATTAGTCTGGTTTCAGCGAAAACGGGCGACTATGTTTTGCTTCATGCCGGATGTGTGCTGGAAGTTTTAAAGAAGGATACAGCAGAAGAATTACTCAGCATGTTTGAAGAACTCGATGAGGTCTTGAATGCTGACGCTTGAGAATATCATAGAGGAACTGCAGAACTATGATGGAAAACCGATTAAGATCATGGAAGTTTGCGGAACCCATACGGCGAGCATCTTTAAGAATGGAATCCGAAGCCTGATTTCAGATAAGATAAAACTTATTTCAGGACCGGGGTGTCCGGTTTGTGTAACCACGCCATCTTATATCGACAGACTTGCTGAGATCTCACTTATGCCGGACTGCTGCGTTCTGACTTTTGGGGACATGATGAAAGTCAAAGGAAGTGAGATGTCCCTGACGGAGGCGAAGGCCGCAGGCGGGGACGTGAGAATCCTCTACTCTCCCCTGATGTCCATTAAAATCGCACAGGAAAACCCCAATAAGGAGTTTGTGTTTGCGGCAGTCGGATTTGAAACGACGGCACCAATCTATGCCATCCTGATGGAAGAGATCGAAAAAAACAGTATCAAAAACCTTAGGCTTCTCACCTCGCTCAAAACTATCGTGCCGGCACTTTCGTTTGTCTGTGAAGCGGAGAAGAACATAGACGCGTTTCTGTGTCCGGGCCATGTCAGCGTCATCATCGGTGCGGATGCTTACATTGAGCTTGCGGAAAGATACAGGAAGCCTTTTGTGGTAGCCGGATTTGAAGGGGAACATATTCTAAGTGCGGTCTATGAAATTGTCCTCCAGCTTGAGGCGGGTGAACACAAAATGAAAAACATGTATAAGAACGCGGTTTCAGAGAAGGGCAATCTGATAGCGATGGAAAAAGTGAATAAATATTTCACATGTGCCGATGATACCTGGAGAGGAATCGGTGTAATCGAGAATTCTGCCCTCAGGCTAAGGCCGGAATTCATTGAATATGATGCAGGGAGCGACATTGGGCTGGAAGACAGCGGGATACAGATGCCGAAAGGCTGCAGTTGCGCGGATGTAATTCTTGGTCGAATCAATCCTGTGGAGTGCCCTTTGTTTGGGAAAACATGCACACCGCTGAACGCAGTGGGGCCGTGCATGGTTTCAAGTGAAGGTGCATGTGGAATCTGGTATAAAAACAGGAGGATGTAAAGAATGAAAATAGATATGGCTCATGGAAGCGGTGGAAATCAGACAACCAGCCTGATTAATGATACATTCTTAAAATGCTATGGCAATGAAATCCTTAGCAGACTTGAAGATGCGGCAGTTCTGTCTGTCAAAGGGGATATTGCGTATACCACAGACTCTTTTGTTGTGACCCCGATGTTTTTTAATGGCGGGGATATTGGAAAAATCGCTATATGCGGAACCGTAAATGATGTTGCCATGATGGGAGCAATCCCAAAGTATCTTACGGCCGGGTTTATCATTGAAGAAGGTACAGAAATCGAACTTCTTGAAAGCATTGCCATTTCGATGGGAAAGGCGGCCCTTGAAGCCGGTGTAAAAATCGTTGCCGGTGATACGAAAGTAATCGAAGGCAACGGGGGGGTTTATATCAACACCTCCGGGATTGGAGAAATCGTAAAGCCTGGAGTCAGCATCTCGAACTGCAGGGAAGGAGACGTGGTAATCCTCTCTGGAAATCTTGGAGATCATCATGCAGCCATAATGTCCGTACGGATGGGTATCGAGAACAATATAGCGAGTGATTGTGCCCCGCTTGTTTCCATTGTGAAGAACCTGATTGATGATGGCATCGACATAAAGTGCATGCGTGACGTGACGCGCGGCGGTCTGGCAACCGTTTTAAACGAGGTATCGGCGTCATCCGGCTGCGGCGTTGAAATTTATGACAAAAATGTTCCTGTAAGTGAGGAAGTGCGGGGCTTGTGCGACATACTTGGACTGGATCCGTATTATATGGCGAATGAAGGGAAGATGATAGCCGTCGTTCCCAAAATCCAGGCGGAACAGGCGTTGGAAGCCGTGAAGAAGAGCAGTTATGGAAAAAATGCTGCAATCATTGGAGAAATTGTTCCGGGCCGGGGCGTGAACGCAATAACCGGACTGAACGGAGTCAGGGCATTGGACATCCTTTATGGGGAAGGTCTGCCAAGAATCTGTTAAATAAAACTTGACAACGATATCCCGCTATATTAATATAAGGCGGCAGGGGAGCTTAATGAGTTAGGCTGAGAAAAAACCACGAAAATGTTTTATACCCTTAAACAGAGAGATCTGTTTGCACCTGATCCAGATAATGCTGGCGTAGGAAATGTATAAGCAAAAATACACTACCCCTCCGTTATTTGGAGGGGTTTTTTATTTAATAAAAGATGGGAGGATATTATGAAAGCAAGTGTAGCTATTCAGGTTTTGCCGCATGTTGATACGGATGAGGAAGTAATCCGCATCGTGGACGAAGTGATCGATTATATCAAAAGTACAGGGTTGAACTATTTTGTGGGACCATGTGAGACATCTATTGAGGGTGAATATGAGGAATTAATGGATATTGTCAAGAACTGTCAATACATCGCAGTAAAAGCGGGTGCGCCTAAAGTTTCTGCGTATGTGAAAATAAGTTTTTCTCCGGATGGTGGTGTTCTAACAATTGATAAAAAAGTTACCAAGCATCATAAATAAGGTTTCGCCTGTTTCAGCGATTCTTTTCGTTTTAATAATATGGCAGTTATCATCTGCAACCGGAGCGGTGCCGAAGTTTATGCTCCCCTCGCCTCTTGATGTTGTGAGGGCATTCATAGATGATTTTGCGCTGCTTATGCATCACGCCGGAACGACTTTGATGGAAGCCTTTCTGGGGCTTTCTATTGGAACGGTGTTCGGATTTTTGATAGCTGTGATAATGGATCGTTTTCCGGTGGCATACAAGTCATTTTATCCTGTCATCGTATTGACACAGACCGTTCCGACGGTAGCCATAGCACCTCTCCTGGTCCTGTGGATGGGGTATGGTATATTGCCCAAAATAACGCTGATTGTCGTAATAACCTTTTTTCCAATCGCAATCGGATTATTGGAAGGATTTCGTTCGGCAGACCAGGATGCCTTGAACCTGCTGAAGGCCATGGGAGCCAGCCGGATGCAGTGCTTCCTGCATATCAAATTTCCGAGCTCCCTGAACCAGTTTTTTGCCGGTCTGAGAATTTCCGTATCCTACTCAGTAGTCGGCGCGGTGGTTTCAGAGTGGCTTGGCGGCTTCAGCGGACTTGGCGTTTATATGACAAGAGTGAGGAAATCTTATTCCTTTGATAAAATGTTTGCCGTGATATTCTTTATCTCCATAATCAGCCTGCTGCTTATATTCGGCGTCGCCTTGCTGAAAAATGCAGTGATGCCATGGGACAGAAGGAAAAAAACAAATTAAGGAAGGACTTACATAAAATGAAAAGAAGATTATGCGCCATACTGGCCGTACTGATGGCTCTGTCTGTTTCGACACTGTCAGCCTGCAGTACAGAAAAAAACGAGGATCAAACTGCTAATGAAAAAGTGAGGATTGTGCTTGACTGGACGCCAAATACGAACCACACAGGATTGTATGTCGCTCAGGCAAAAGGATATTTTGCTGAACAGGGGATTGATGTTGAAATCATGCAGCCACCGGAAGGAGGAGCAGAAACACTGGTCGGTGGAGGCGGAGCAGAATTCGGAATAAGTTTCCAGGATTCGCTGGCACCCAACTTCGCATCCGATAATCCGATGCCTGTGACTGCAGTTGCAGCGATAATCCAGCATAATACATCCGGAATCCTGTCCCTGAAGGATAAAGGTATTGACACTCCCGCCAAAATGGCAGGACACTCCTACGCAACCTGGGATATGCCTGTTGAAAAGGCGATAATCAAGAAAATTGTTGAAGAAGACGGTGGAAAATTTGCAGATATTGAAATGATTCCAAGCACAGTTACCGATGTTATAACGGCCCTCAAAACGGATGTGGATTCAGTGTGGGTATTTTATGCATGGGATGGAATTGCAGCAAAAGTCAAAGGGGAAGAAACGAATTACCTCAACTTTGCCGATTATGGAAAGGAACTGGATTATTACAGCCCGGTTATCATCGTAAACGATGACTATGCAAAAAATAACCCGGATACGGTTAAAAAGACATTGAAAGCAATCCAGCAGGGTTATCAGTTTTCAATAGACAACCCCGAAGAAGCTGCACAGATATTGCTGGATGCGGCACCTGAATTAGATCCAGCCATAGTCAAAGAAAGCCAGAAATGGCTGGCAGACCAGTATACGGCCGATGCCGAAAAATGGGGATATTTTGACCAGTCAAGATGGGACGCTTTCTACGGATGGTTATTTGAGAACAAACTCATAGATAAGAAAATCCCTGCTGGGACAGGGTTCACGAATGAATACCTCCCTGAATAAAGCTTCTGTGTTGAGAGGAGCAAAAAATGGATAGGCTGACCACAAAAAACATCACTGTCAGTTATGAAGGAACCAACATTATTGAAGATATTTCCATCGAATTGAAAAAGGGCGAAATTGTCTGCCTGATCGGGGTGAGCGGTGTTGGGAAATCCACATTGTTTAATGTGATATCCGGACTCCTGAATCCGGATTCAGGCACGGTGCAGCTCGATGGAAGCGATATAGCGGGCAAGGCAGGAAACGTAAGCTACATGCTGCAGAAAGATCTGCTGCTGCCTTACAAGACCATACTGGATAACGTATCGCTGCCCTTGGTGATAAGAGGGGAAAAGAAATCCAAGGCACGGGAGATCACAGCCAGATATTTTGAAGAATTTGGACTTGAAGGAACCCAGAATAAATACCCCAAACAACTGTCCGGAGGAATGAGGCAGAGGGCGGCGCTGCTGAGAACGTATCTTTTCTCCGATCAGGTGGCTTTGCTGGATGAACCTTTCAGCGCTCTGGACAGCATAACCAAGAGCAATATGCACAAGTGGTTTCTGGATGTCATGGAGCAGATAAGGCTCTCGGCCCTCCTGATCACTCATGACATTGATGAGGCGATTCTGCTGTCCGACAGAATATACGTGATGGCGGGAAAACCCGGCAGGATCCGCGAAGAGATTATCATAAGGGAACCAAAGCCAAGGGCCAGGGAATTTGTTGTGAGTGACAGTTTTATGGAGTATAAGAAGTACATACTGAGCATACTGGAGTAGCTGAAGGCTACTCCAGAGCTTTGCCCATGGTTTCTTTTCCGAAGAGACCAACGATGATGGCCACCACAAGGAATACCCCAGCCAGCATGAAAAATACGTAGTGGAATCCGTTTTCTTTTCCGGAAACCCCGTACACGAAGGGCACCACAAAGGGGGCGATAAATGCGCCGATACGCCCGAAAGCAGAAGCCCAGCCGGCGCCGCTTGCGCGTGCAGCCGTAGGATAGGCTTCCGGAGTATAGGCATATACGCAGCCCCAGGCGCCTAAGCTGAAGAAATAAAGAAGACAGCCGAAAACCAGGACCTGAACCGTATTGCCCGCCTGTCCGAACAGCCAGGCCGCAATGGCCGTGCCTATAAAGTAGATAAACAGAACCTTTTTGCGCCCGATTTTTTCCACCAGATAAGCGGCACTGAAATAGCCCGGAAGCTGCGCCAGGGACATGATAAGGGTGAAGCCGAAGCTGCGTACCAGGGCAAATCCGCTGTCCACCAGCAGACTCGGTGTCCATAGTACAAAACCGTAGTAGCCGAAATTGATTCCAAACCAGATGATCCAGAGCACAACCGTGCTCCGACGGTATTTCTTTGACCAGAGTTCCAGGAAAGAAACACGGTGATGGGGGTCTGACCCCTTTGCGGCAACGGATGCATCCGGCACAAAGGGGGATATCCCCGCCTGTTCTTCCATCCTGCGGACCAGTTCATCCGCCTCCTGTTCCCTTCCGGCTGAGTCCAGAAATCTCGGGGATTCAGGAATCCCCCTACGGATAAATGCAGCAAATATAGCGGGGACACCTCCGATGACAAAAGCTGCTCTCCAACCAAAGACCGGAATCAGCAGGTATGCCACCAGAGCGGCGAGAATCCAGCCCCAGGCCCAGAAACTTTCCAGAAAAACAACATTACGTCCTCTGATCTTCGCCGGTGAAAATTCACTGATTAAGGTAGACGCAGCCGGCAGCTCTCCTCCGAGGCCAAAACCGGTGATGAAGCGGAGAACCAGGAGCATGCCGTAATTGACCGAAAATCCCGAAAGGATGCTGGCAATGCCATAAATGACCATTGTATACATAATCACGGACCTTCTGCCCCATTTATCCGCAACCATTCCGGATAATGCGGCTCCCAGGGCCATTCCAAGCATGCTCATACTTCCAAGGAGACCGAGCTGCGCTGTGCTCAATTCCCAGGACTTTCCTATTGCCGCCATGACGCCGGATACCATTCCCTGATCCATGGCATCGAACATCCATCCGATTCCCGTTATGAGCAGGATTTTCTTTAGCATGGGAGTTGAGGGTAATCTGTCAATTCTTAAAGAGATGTTTTTCATTTTTTGCCTCCTGATTTCAAATTATCGCTTTTACATTCCTCTTGTAGTACGGACCTTGCGGACTTTTCCCTTGATGGGTTTGTTTTGCAGCTCGTCCAGGACTTTTTCGCCTTTATTGTTCAGTATCTCCACATATGTCAGGCTGTCCCTGACATCAATGATTCCGATGTCCTGGGCAGAAATCCCATCGATATTGCAGATGGTGCCGACTATATCGACCGCCCGCATCTTTGATTTCCTGCCGCCGCCGATAGAAAGCCGCATGATAGTCTTGTTGAACACATTCCCTTTTCTTTCCTTCAGCACTGTATTTTCCTTTAGCTTCTTCCGGAAAGCGTCTTCATCCAGACGTTTTCTGTCCGGACACTCCATTTCCCTGATAGGCTGGGACGTATACTCTTCCACGGCCTGCTTCATTTTCATTTCTTCCGGCGTCACTAGGCTGATCGCCTTTCCGGAGCGGCCTTTTCTTCCTGTACGCCCGATCCTGTGGACATACGTTTCTTTTCCAGTCGGGAAATCATAATTGATGACATGGGTTATATTATCGAAGTCAATGCCTCTTGCGGCAACATCGGTACAGATAAGATAATGGAAACGCCCGTCCCGGAAATCATCGATGGTCTTCAGGCGTTCTTTCTGATCCAGCTCGCCATGGAGCATCCCGCATCTGATCTTGTCTCTGCCAAGCTTGTGGCAGAGCGTGTTCACCATCTCCCTGGTCGCACAGAAAATCATGCAGTCCTGAGGATTTTCACGGATGAGCACAGATACCAGGATATGGTACTTGTTTTCGCTTTCAGCGTAATAGACCTCCTGGCTGATTTCACCGGTGGTGCCTGATTCCGGCTCAACCACTATGGAAAGCGGATTGTTCATATATCTATGGACCAGACCGTCTATCTCGCTGCTGACCGTTGCGGAAAAGAGCATGGTCATCCGGTCGGCAGGCAGCAGTTCAATGATCTCCTGGACCTCATCCAGAAAACCCATATCAAGCATAAGGTCAGCCTCATCTATTACAAGATATTTTATGCTGCCCAGCTGCAGGTTTCCGCGTCGGACATGGTCCATGATGCGTCCGGGAGTACCTACCACGATGTGTGACTTCTGTTTCAGGGAAAGGGCCTGCTTGTCGACGGGCATTCCACCGAACACCACTGGAACCTTGAGCCTCTTTTTGCGTCCGATATGGAATATCTCCATTTTGACCTGTACAGCAAGCTCTCGGGTAGGCTCCAGGATGAGCGCCTGCGGAAGGTTCTCCTCCCACAGTACTTTTTCACAGATGGGGATTGCAAATGCAGCCGTCTTGCCGGTTCCCGTCCCGGATTTTCCCAAGATATCCCTTCCCTCCAGTGCGGCCGGAATCGTCTCCTTTTGAATCTGTGTGGGTTCTGTATAGCGGAGCAGGGTCAGTGCATCGATAATTTCCTGCGACAGACCGAACCCACTGAAATTGTTCTGAATTGAAAACATAGGAACCTCTTTCCGTTTATAATTTTCTGATTATATCATAAATAGTAACTGTTGTATTATTGAATTTTTCTGAGATAATGAGTATATAAGGATCGTATTTTTTGAAAGAGGGGAGGTAGCAGTCTTATGGAGCCTAAAATGCCCCCGAAGTTCAATAAACAATGGATGTATTTCATTATGGCAGCCGCTGTTCTGCTGATTGTGCTGAATCTTTTCGTTTTTTTTGGCCCGGGAAAAGATTCTGTGACAGAAACGGATTATAAAACTTTCATTACGATGCTCGAACAGGGCAAGGTCGAAACCGTATCTGTGCAGGAGAATCAGATTGAATTCACCGCACTTGACGAAGCTGGGGATGCAGGTTCTTTTGTTACGGGCAGAATGGAGGACCTACAGCTGACCGACCGGCTGCTGAAGGCAGACGTGGAGTTTTCGCAAGTGATTACAGAGGGAAATTCTCCGTTTGTTGATTTTCTCCTGACCTGGATTCTGCCATTAGCACTGTTTTACGCCCTCTGGGTATTTCTGACGCGCAGGCTGCAGGGAAGGGCTGGAGGAATCGGCAGTGCGATGACGTTTGGCAAAAGCAATGTCAGGATTTATGCGGAATCTGAAACGGGAAAAACTTTCAAGGACGTAGCCGGACAGGATGAAGCAAAGGAAGCCCTCTGGGAAGTGATTGACTTTCTCCACAATCCTCAGAAATACAGAGATATCGGCGCAAGGATGCCAAAAGGAATCCTGCTTGTCGGGCCTCCAGGAACCGGAAAAACACTTCTTGCAAAAGCGGTTGCGGGAGAAGCTAAAGTCCCCTTTTTCTCCATTTCAGGATCTGAATTCGTGGAGATGTTCGTTGGTGTGGGAGCGGCAAGGGTACGCGATCTCTTCGACCAGGCCCAGGAAAAGGCTCCGTGTATCGTTTTCATCGATGAAATCGATACGATCGGCAAAAGCCGCAACCTGGCCGGAATTGGCGGAAATGATGAGCGGGAACAGACACTCAATCAGTTGTTGAATGAAATGGATGGCTTTTCCTCGGAAAAAGGCGTGGTAATTCTGGCCGCGACCAACAAACCGGAAATTTTGGACAAAGCGCTCCTGCGGCCGGGCCGTTTTGACAGGCGCATTCCTCTTGAATTGCCGGACATTGCCGGGCGGGAGGCGGTCCTGGCTGTCCATGCAAGAGCGGTTAAAATGGATGAAGATGTCGATCTGAAGGAAATGGCCAGGAAGACATCCGGGACATCCGGAGCGGATCTTGCCAACCTGATCAATGAAGGCGCACTCCATGCCATAAAGGAGGGACGCAGCAGGATAAAGCAGACCGACCTGGAGTACGCACTGGAAATCGTGCTGGCCGGATACCAGAGAAAAAATGCGATCATTTCGAAGGAGGATAAGCAGACGATCGCTTACCACGAAATCGGGCATGCAATCGTTGCCGCAAAACAGACGGATGCAGCACCCATTCACAAAATAAGCATCATCCCAAGGACATCCGGAGCCCTCGGTTATACGATGCAGCTGGAAGAGACGGAACAGCTGCTGATGAGCCGGGAGAAAGTCATGAACAAGATAATTACCTTCATGGGCGGGCGTTCCGCAGAGGAAATCATTCTGAAAACCGTCACATCCGGTGCGGCAAACGATATAGAGGCCGCTACAAAGATTGCTAGGTCAATGGTCACAAGGTTCGGTATGAGCGAAGAGTTTGACATGATGGCTTTGGAGACGGTCAACAACCCGTATCTCGGCACAGACACGACTTTGCTCGTATCGAATGAAACTTCCACAAAAATAGATGACGAAGTTCTGCACATCATCAAGCTCTGCCACGAAAGGGCCAGGGAGATCGTCCAGGCAAACGAGCCCAAACTGCATGAACTGGCAGCCTATCTTCTCGAAAAAGAAACCATTACCGGAGAGGAATTCATGAAAATCCTGCAGAAAGAGGAATAATAAGCCATGAAAAATCCAGGATTCAAGCTTCTGCTGTGGCTGATGAGGAGATTTTTGAAAAAACCGGAAATTATCGGAATGGAAAATGTAGACACCGGGATGCCCGCGATTTTTATATCCAATCATGCCAGTTATTTCGGACCGCTGATTTTGCAGCTGTATTTAGATGTGGATTTTGTCCCCTGGGTTATTTATGAAATAACAGATCCAAAATTATGCAAAGATTACCTTCGGATAGATTTTGTGGAACCGGTCCTGGGGCTAAAACACCCTTTCAGCAACCTGGCGGCGTGGATTATCAGCCCGGTATGCGTGGGGCTTATGAAACACATTGGGGCGATTCCTGTTTTTCACGATAGCAGACGGATTATGGAGACGGTCGACCGGACCATAAACGAACTGGAAAAGGGAAAAAATATCCTGATATTCCCGGAAAGTCCCGGAGAGTATCTGAATGATCCCCTGCGCAGATTCAATACGGGGTTTGTCAATTTGGCCAGAACATTTTATCAAAAACACAGTAAACTGGTGAACTTCTATCCGGTCAGCGTCAATAAAAAAAGGAACCAGATTACGATTGGAAACAAAGTGCCTTATAATCCTGACAATTTATTTCCGCTTGAAAAAAAGCGCATTATAAATGAACTGACAGAGAAAATAATGGAGGGACTTTTTTGAACCAGTCATGTTAAGAAAGCGGGTGAAGACATGAGGAAATTTATTGTACTGCTATCCGGACTCATAATTCTTACACTGATATTACCATCACAGATCTTTGCAGCAGAGCCATCCCAGCTTATTACAAAAGGCAGCACTTCAGGGAAAATGGTAGCCCTGACATTTGATGACGGAGATGATGGGGGGAGCATTCCAGAAATTCTTCAGATACTCTCAGCCAATGGCATAAAAGCAACTTTTTTTCTCACCGGGAAGGCAGTTTCCCACCATCCTGAATGGATACAGGCTATTGTAAACCAGGGCCACGCTATCGGGAACCATTCATATTCGCATCCATACTTCACCCAGCTGACGGCAGAGCAGATGCGGGCCGAACTGGATCAAACGGAAGCAATTGTCAGAAATTACACGGGCCAGTCGACAAAACCCCTGTTCAGGCCTCCGTACGGCGCATATAATTCGACGATTCTGCAGGTTGTGGGAGATGCCGGCTATACGAAAACCATTTACTGGACGATTGATACCCTCGACTGGAAAGGTATCTCTGCCAGTGAAATAACCCAGAGGGTTCTGGGTAATATAACCCCGGGGGCCATCGTCCTGATGCATGTCGGATCGGGTGCCGTAAATACGCCGACCGCCCTCCCCGGAATCATTTCCAGCCTGAAGGCTTCGGGATATCAGTTTGTCACAGTGCCTCAGATTCTTGCAGGCGCAGCCGGGGCACAGACTTACGTTGTCAAATCCGGAGACACATTATGGAAAATTTCCACTATGTACGGTGTTTCCATTCAGCAGATTGTTGTGGCAAATAACATCATGAACGCAAACCTGATATATGTAGGCCAGGTATTGACGATTCCCGGAACGGTTGTGCAGCCTCCGGTCACTCCTTCAACCGGGACAAGCTACACGGTGAAGTCGGGGGATACATTGACCAGAATTGCCGGAATCTACCGCGTCACGGTACAGCAGCTTGTAACCGCCAACAATATTGTGAATGCGAATCTGATATACGTAGGACAGGTCCTGGTCATTCCGGGTACAGGAAGTCCATCCGTACCTGTTACACCAAGTACCGGTAAAACCTATACCGTCAAATCAGGTGATACGTTATGGAAGATTTCTACCCTATACGGAGTCACGATTCAGGCAATAGCCTCTGCCAACAGCATTACAAACGTCAACCTGATATATGTTAACCAGGTGCTTGTCATTCCATAGTCCGGGAGCAGGCAAAAAAGAGCATTCAGACATTATCTGGATGCTCTTTTATGTAGGCACAGTTATTCCCGGTGTTTTTTCAGGAACTCCCGGGCCGTTTTTGCAACCTTTTTTCTGGTATTGTCTGTCTGGCATTCTGCAAACGCCAGCATCTTCTCCTTGTTTTCCGATATTTCAAACACTTTATCGAAATATTCGATTGCGCTGCCGAGCATTATATTCCTGCACTCCGGAGAAGCCTCCCCCTTGTACAGGTATGTGTTGCCAGGTATCTTGAACATCTCCGTGGTGATGAGTTTTTCATAGGCCGGGTTCTTCACCACAAATTTATAGGCGTTGCCGGCAACATTGTTGGCGGTTATCATGGAGTCTGAGTGCAGCATGCTGAAATATTTTTTGGATACAGCCCGAAAATTGTCGGCGTCGTCTACAGTTGCCAGGTTGGAAAGGATGACGATGCCGCCCCATTTTATGAAGCTGTTGCTGCTGTCCAGGAAGGCCGCTATCTCATCATAGTACGGGTATACGAGCTCCGGTTCTTTTTCGCTGACCAGGCGGATCACCTTCTCGCAGTAGAACTTTACACTGCCCTTTTCCGTATTTATTATACCGATCAGCTTCGGGATTATGCCCGAATCTTCGAGGATTTCATCGATAAAGCCATCTACGTCCGGCTTTCCTTTCAGGAATGCAAGGAATTCATCAGCCATATCAGCACCCCCTATTTCAGCTCCATCTTGTTGCTGCCGTTCAGGTCAATCCTGTATACGGGACCCTCGTAGTCGCTGTAGTAGATGTATTCGCCCCATATGCCAATGAGGTTCCACATATTTACGTTGTTCAGTTTTTCCTCTCCCGTTCCATCCAGGTTTGAACGGTAGAGCCAGCCATCATCCTTGACATAATACAGCCAGTCCCCATCCATAGCTGCGAAGCTTACATCCGCCAACCTTGCATTCTCGGTGCCGTCCTGCCTCATCCTGTTTATGTTCAGGGAAGCTCCCTTTTGATCTACTTCACTGTAATAGACCCAGTCATCCTTGAAGCCGTTTATTTCTAAATTTTCGCCGAGTTCAACAACGCCGGTGCCGTCCTCCGTCATTTTCATTAAGCTTGTTCCGTCAATGTAATATATGGAGCCTCCCGACACCCACATGGCTCCCTTAAAAGAGTCGATATCTGCCAGCTTGGTCTTTCCAGTGCCGTCTGTCTTTATTCTGTTTATAATGCCTGGCTTGACGCTGTAGTACAGCCATTCGCCTGAAACCTCGAAGCCATAAATGTTCTCGCCGCTCATGATATTGGTCTTTCCGGTGCCATCCCTCATCATCTTATATACGTTCATATCGTTATCGGCGTAGTAGATAATGTCATCCTGTACGATCATGACACGGACATCAAAATTGTCTGCAATCTTCGTTTTTTCCGTCCAGTCGGGCTTCATGCTATAGAGTGTTCCTTTTTGGATGTAGTATACCCAGCCCCCGCTCTGCATTACCCCGCTGACGGACGAACCTCCATTGCCGCCTGTGCCGCAGCCTGCGGACAGTGCAATTGTTAAAACCACAGCCATCAGTAATCCTGTTAATTTTTTCATCACTATCACCTTCCTTGGATAATTCACCCATTACTCGTGAGAATTATGGAAATCATCAAGCCGCTTCAGTAGTGGTTGTGTTACCTACATTATAATACCAGTGCCAATTGATGTATACAAATTATAGTGATTTATTTTGAATTCTGTCACGATTCATGACAGAATAAACGCCTGATTTTTGTCAATGACAGATTATCCCAGACGCTTTATTTATTAGCAAAATAAACCTATTATTAGATTAACAAGGAGAGTTTCGAATTTTTTGAGGGGGTGGAACCGCTGAAATATGACCTGATAACCACAGGATTGCCGTCGGCAACCCACCAAGTACGTGTGAATAGAAAGGAGTGAGTGAAATGTTGGTCAGTAAAAGTTCGACGCTGAGAAAGATTAAACGATGGCTGGCAATAATGACGACGTTTTCAATGATGTCTTTAACCATTTTTGCCAGTACTCCGGTGTTTGCAGCTTCAGGTTCAATGACATATGACCTGCAGGGATGGGCTGCGGGTACAGTTGGTAATGCAAAGTACACGGATGGCAATCTTGGAAAAAATTATTACGAAGGCTGCTGGGTACCTTATGTGATTACACTGGATAATATTCAGGCTGAATATGTCTATGACAGCGCAACGCAGCAATTGTTATCCATAAAAGACGGTTCACCTTTCGTTCTGCAGATTGAATATGACTATACTGTTACTAGTGGTCCTAAAGTAAGCCGTTTTATGGATGGCATCAAGGAAATACAAGTAGCCGTGAGTAATCAATTGCTTGTAGACAGCGGAAATTACATATTGAAAAATGATGGAACAATAAATTTGGATCCAGTCAAATCTTATCCATCAGGAAGCAATAATGGAGCATACCCTATATCGACTCAGGCTCTGGTGGACGCAGCAATGAATAATGCGGATAGTACAAATACATTCACTGGCTTCAACCTGCTTGATTTACCGAACCAGCAGACGAATATTGCCGCAAATACTTATGATCCAAATGCGGCTAGTCCAACGGCCGCAAATATAGGATCAACAACCACGGCAAGACGTCAGACGGTTATTTTGACTAAAGATTTATTGGCATCAGGAATAACAGCAGCACAATTACAATCCACCCAAAGTATAGTATTTTATTATCAATTACACCTGGCAAGGTCTGTGTTTTGGAACAATACAACATTACCAGGCGCAATCGTCACCTTGGCAGATTCATTAAATGGAACACAAGGTACATGGATATATCAGGATTCTACCTATGCGCCAGGTGAAAATCCTTACAGGACATTCACTTGTTTAGGAGCAGGAGGGATTTCCGGATCAAGCGGACAGGTTCGTATGGGTGGAAGTTTTGGAGACCAGACTGTACCGAACCCACAGGTTCCTGAAGCAACAGGAACGCTATCCGGGTATAAATTTGAAGATATAAATAACAATAATGTTTGGGATGCCGGCGAACCAGCATTATCAGGATGGGGAATGGATCTTTATTTGAAAATTGGAAGTTCAGAAATATTATCCGGACAAGCAACTACAGATGCAAATGGATTCTACAGCTTCACAAATATAACCAGAGGTATTACCTGGATTGTTAAAGAGATTTCACAGACAGGTTATACACAGTATTACCCATATGCCGGCGTTGTTTTAGGCGGTACAAATGTGGTCAATCCGATTCAAGTCAGCGATACTGGCAATATTTATGCAGAATATGGCTGGTCTGTGGTATTGATAGCTCCAAATATAACACAGGGACAGCTGAATTTTGGAAATGCCAGTAAGGGCTCTCTGACAGTA
>NZ_FQYT01000005.1 GCF_900141895.1 Parasporobacterium paucivorans DSM 15970
ACCGGGATGGACTGACCTCTGGTGCATCTGCTGTCTTGCCAAAGGCATGGCAGAGTAGCCAAGTCGGGACGGGATAAACGCTGAAGGCATCTAAGCGTGAAGCCCCCCTCAAGATGAGATATCCCATGGCACAAGCCAGTAAGACCCCTTGAAGACGACGAGGTTGATAGGTCAGGGGTGTAAGTACAGCAATGTATTCAGCTGACTGATACTAATAGGTCGAGGGCTTGACCAAGAGGTCATAGGCGGATGTCTGAGTTTCTTCTGTGTGCAGTTTTGAAGGTGCAGCATATATATGTACTATTCCTCGATAGCTCAATGGTAGAGCACTCGGCTGTTAACCGAGTTGTTGCAGGTTCGAGCCCTGCTCGGGGAGTTGTGGCTCCATGGTCAAGCGGTTAAGACACCGCCCTTTCACGGCGGTAACAGGGGTTCGAATCCCCTTGGAGTCATTTGTTATTTGCGACAATAACAGCATAATACGGTTTTGTGATACTGCAAAACTACAGGTTTCGCCGACATGGCTCAATTGGCAGAGCAGCTGATTTGTAATCAGCAGGTTATCGGTTCAAGTCCGATTGTCGGCTTATTTGGACCTTTAGCTCAGTTGGTTAGAGCAACCGGCTCATAACCGGTAGGTCCCGGGTTCGAGTCCCTGAAGGTCCATTCCAATTTTCACCTATTCGAGGTTTTTTTCAATTTTGGCCCGGTGGCTCAGTTGGTTAGAGCGCCGCCCTGTCACGGCGGAGGTCGTGGGTTCGAGTCCCATTCGGGTCGTTTCTTGTTTTGCTCAGGATATTTGGGATCTTAGCTCAGCTGGGAGAGCATCTGCCTTACAAGCAGAGGGTCACAGGTTCGAGCCCTGTAGGTCCCATTTGGTTTTTAACCAGTTTTATATGCCGGCGTGGCGGAACTGGCAGACGCACAGGACTTAAAATCCTGCGGGACTAATCTCCCGTACCGGTTCGATTCCGGTCGCCGGCATTTAAATTTAATATTTGTGCGTTTAGCTCAGCTGGATAGAGCGTCTGGCTACGGACCAGAAGGCCGGGGGTTCGAATCCTCTAACGCACATTCGTCGAATCAGGCGGAAACCTTTGAATTACGGGTTTTCGTCTATTTTTTTGTTCGAAATCTGTTTTGATGGAGAATGAACAGCATTTAAATATCTTGTTTCAACCATAACCGCTATACGACAATTTTACTTGCTTTTTCCCAATCTATGGTATTTGTAATTTGAGCAATGTGGCATAATAAGTGTAAAATGTTTTAAGGAGGATAAGATGTGTTCAAATTTACAAAACGTATAGTATCATTATGTCTTATCTTGTCATGTTTCATGTCAATCTTTAATCCCAATATAGTGAAAGCTTCCGAAATTTCATCAATTACAGTAAAGGAATCTATAGGTGGACGCTCAGATATTGTTTTTCTTGAAGGATTACCAGGGGACGCGCATCTGGTTTATACCTACAAAGAAGACGGTAAAGAGTATAAGGTAATCGAAGATGCTGATACTGAATTTGAAAATGTAGATAGTATAATCTATATTTTAGATTCTGATGGGAATTATTTACAGGAAGAGATATTAGAACTAACAACTCAGTTTAATGGTGACTTGGTATTAGAACGTACGGAGTCAAACGGTAAAGTTTCGGTACAAAATGTATATGCACCTAAACAGATTAATCTTTCCACCTTAACGTCAGATGGTACAACAGGTGAGTGGGTTACGACTTATAGAGATGGCAACACATATATAAAGAACTATACAATCACAGCGATTATTGCAGCATTAAGTGCAGCGGCAGCGGGTACATTTGGAGCGCCTGCTGCAGCTGCACTTGGTTCAATAGCAGCTACATACTTTGAAAGAAACGCAACTTACACATATTTCAGAGAAATCTATAATTATATGTTAAGTTCATATAGTGCCTTTATAATTGTAAGAGAGACATGCCATACATCATATTATTCTGATTCTTCCCATGCAAATTATATAGGATATACTTATTGGGAATATGACGGTCGATAATTTTTCAAAACAAGTCACCAGACCATTGGTGTCTTGTTTTGAGTAGGAAGGTGATGGCAATGTTTATTGAATTGGGTTTTGACACTATTGTTTTTGCCATATTATTGTATAGTATAACAGGTTTGAAAGGCCACAAAGCGATTGTATCCTGGAGAATCGTCACGTTAATATCACTAGTTGGACTTTTTGTATATATAATTTTAGAGAAGTACGCTATGTTAGGGTTGGCAATTGCGCTGGCCATTAATTGTTTGATTGTGTTCCCGCTGACCTCACAGAATAATATGTGCCCCAAATGTGGTAGAAGTTATTATTGGAAGTCTTTGTTTTCAAATCAATGCTCGTATTGCAGAACTAAATAAAAGTTTCTATTTTGTTGCAGATATAGATTATTGTTCCATTAAGTGTTCAGTGCTGTTCCAATTTAAAAACGAGGGTCTTCAAACCGTTGATTTTACTGGATTTTTTGTGCGCGATATTCGTTCGAATCCTCTAACGCACATCAGAAAAGCTTTGTAATTCATTTACAGAGCTTTTTTCGGTTCTGTCCTCCATGCAGCTTGCAAATATGTCATGCATATACTATAATATTCAGTACATGCACGGCTTAAGCGCCGGTAAATCAGTCAAGGAGGTATAATAGAATGGCGAAAATCACAAAAGATATGACTATTGGAGAGATACTGAGAATAGATGAAGGACTTGCTCCAATTCTTATGAATTCGGGAATGCACTGCCTGGGATGTCCGTCCGCACAGGGCGAAACGATTGAAGAAGCTGCATTTGTTCATGGTATGGATGTCAATGTTCTTCTGGATCAGATGAATTCTTATGTAGACAGCAAAAACTAAATAGAAAAAACGAGGCGCCGATTATTTCGGTGCCTCGTTTTAAATTTAAATTACAACAATGCTAATTTCTGTAAAGCAGAGTTAGATATTATGACATCACAGAACTCTTCAAAGTGGGCCCAGCTCGCATAAGAAGAACGCTCCGTATTCCCGTATTCGGAAAGTATATTGCATACTTTATTGAACTCTTCCGGAGAATGTCCAGATTTGGTTACTACAAGAAAATATAGTCCTTTCTCTTCAGATTTATACAAGGAGTTTTCTCCATTATATAAATCCTGTAACACGTGGGATAACTGTATTATCGTGTCAAGGTTATCAAAGGAATACAATTTAATTATGCTGTGATTTCGTCCTGCGGGTTCAGAATTTCGCTTGCTTTCGATAATTTTCTTTTCTTTACCGGAAGCCGGCGGCACGGGTAGAGATGGGGAATCGCTTGGAATATTGTATTCATCCATATCGCGTAAATCGTCATCGCCGTCTGCAAAATTCTTAAATATATCTAAAATTTCGTCTGCACCAAATAAATCGTTAGAATCAGCGGAATCACTTGCCAGCATATCCTCGGGATCAGTGGAGTAGGTGAACTTGGAAAATCTTGTATCCAGTTCATCCGGGTCTTCCACTTTTGTAATGACGAGGACAATACAATCGGCTGATACCGGAATTGCTTCTATCATAAGGGGTATGTCTTCAGCCTCAAATCCAAATTGGAAAGATGCCTGCTGCATCATATCTCTGAATAGGCTTTTGGCTTTGTCCGTTCCGTAGGCCAGCTCACTAAGCTTGATTTGCCGTGAAGCCAAGTCTGATTTATTTAAAGTGCATTTTATCTGATTATCGTTGATTTTTTCGATTTTCATAAAAAACACCTCTTTCTATATGTATGGTAATTACAGTTATCCCAACATAATAAGTTATCTATATATACTATAGTATAAACTAAAAGTCAATACGATGTAAAGAAAAAGTATATTTAATAGTTGAAATATACTCTCGAATTTATTATAATATAATTCTAGGAGATTTGAGGCATAATGGATTGCAAGGAGGAATCCTACAGACAAAAACCAGACAACATGACGAACAGAATACATTAATGATAATAAAATCATCTGAAATTCTATTGAAATTCCTATCTTTTTTGTCGCAATATTTTGCAATCAAAACCTTAATTGTTCCAATTTAACAAAACCCCTAATCGCCTCAAATCTCTTAAAAAATTAAAAAGCAGGATATATGGAAGCAGGGATAAGTAAATCATATATCACGGTGTGTTTTACGCGTTGCTCTGGTATTTTCAAATATCTGCGGACTTTGCTTGGAAAGGAGGAAAAAAATGGAGCGCCATGATATCGATAAAGAAATACTTTTTGCAAATATTATTGCTGAAATGAAAATGTACCTGGAAATGGGAATTGAATTGCTCATCGGATACAGGGTTGCAACGCCGTGGGAGATTGCCACCTGCTGTATACAAGAAGATTGCAGCTATATGCGCGCCTATGATATCGATGATGAAGGCAACATATTAAGAATCGGGTTTGATAAAGTTACTTTAAAGTAGACCTGGTTGGGTTGAGATGATTCCGATACGAATATTTCATGGACGGAATATTTGAGCCAAAGGTTGGATTCATCCGGTGGGTGGGCTGTTTGTTGCTGAATTAGTAGATGACGTAAGAATGGAAAAATGATATACTGTCGGAATAGGAGGATTGAAAATGATACGAAAAAAACCTATTCTTATGGTAGTTATTATAGTAGTTATTATAGTACTGGCATTTTTTGCGGTACAGCTGATTAAAAAATATACTCCGACAAATGAAAGAGCGGATCTAACTCAGGTATTCGGACTTGATGATAATGTGAATGACTCTGAAATTGCGGCAATCGTCGATGAAGCACTTGTGGAAGAAAACTCAGCAGTATATGATGGAAATGTCTATATTAACCTCACAACTATACAAAATAATATCAACGATAAATTCTACTGGGATGCAAACGAGAATGTACTGATTTTTACCACGCCCACTGACGTGATTAAAGTGGCGACGGGAAGTAAAGATTATTATGTGAATAAAAACAAAAATTCCATGGAATATACAATTGTCAAGGCGGAAGGCTCCAAGGTTTATGTTGCGGCAGAATTTGTCAAGAAATTCAGTGGAATTGAATACACGCTTTTCTCGGATCCGGGCAGAGTGAACATTACCAGTACCTGGGGCGAGATTACGGTTGCAGATGTGAAGAAGAACAAACAGATACGTGTTAAAGGTGGAATAAAAAGTCCCATTATTGCCGACGTCAAAAAAGGAGATACGCTGATTATCCTTGAGCAGATGGATGACTGGACCAAGGTATGTGCAGAGGGCGGTTATATAGGATATATTCAAAATCGATATCTATCTGACGTCAGGACGCAGGAGCGAGTCAGTGATTTTGAAGAGCCTGTCTACTCCAGCATCCGAAAAGAGGGACGTGTCAATCTGGTATGGCACCAGGTTAACAACACAACAGCAAACGGGTATCTTACGGATATGACAGCGGGAACAAAGGGAATCAATGTTGTTTCACCAACCTGGTTTGCGCTCTCAGATGGGGATGGCAATATTTCATCCCTTGCACAGAAGAGCTATGTAGACCGGGCGCATCAGCTGGGATATGAAGTCTGGGCTCTCATTGCAGATTTTTCCGATGCAGACACGGCTGGAAATTATGTATCCCAAGTTCTTCCGTATACTTCAAAACGTGAAAAGCTGGTCAATAAAATAATATCCTATGCAATTGAATATGACCTGGATGGAATCAACGTGGACTTTGAAAAAGTTGCGCTTGAAAATGGAAGGGATTATCTTCAGTTTCTAAGAGAATTATCGATTAAATGCCGGAACAACAATATAATTTTATCCATTGATAATTATGTGCCCTCCCCTTGGACGGAGTATTATGATATTGGACAGCAGGGGCAGATTGCAGATTATGTAGTAATAATGGCGTATGACGAGTATGCGGGATCTTCTGCGGAAGCCGGACCGGTGGCATCCATCGGATTTGTGAACAAGGCGATTACGGATTCTCTCGCTATGATGGATTCTTCAAAAATCATCCTGGGCATTCCCTTTTATACGAGAGTATGGAAAGAATCCGGAGATGAAGTGACTTCTAACAGTTATGATATGAAGACAATAGACAGTATTGTCGCAAATAACGGTCTGACAGCCACATGGCTGGATGATATGGGGCTGAATTACTGTGAATATGAAAGTGAAGGGGCAACCTACCGGATATGGATTGAAGACGAGAAATCAATAGAGCTCAAACTCAAGTCCATGATGGATAACAATCTTGCAGGAGCAGCATTTTGGAAACTTGGGATGGAGACACCCGAGATATGGGATGTAGTCATAAAGTATATTAATTAATCCGAATAATCGGCAGGTTAGGTAGCGTATGAATACAAAATTAATTGCAGTGGATCCGAAAAATATAGACATGAATAAAATCAAGCAGGCATCCGAAATCCTAAGAAATGGCGGGCTGGTTGCATTCCCTACAGAAACAGTATACGGTCTGGGGGCAGATGCTCTCAATGGAGAGGCTTCCCGGAAGATATATGAGGCAAAAGGCCGTCCGTCCGATAATCCGCTGATAATACATATAGCAGAAATGAATTCCCTTGAATTCCTTGTCGGGGAAGTGAATGAAGACGCAAGAATTTTGATGGAAAAGTTCTGGCCGGGACCTCTTACCCTTATCTTTAAAAAAACAGACAGGGTCCCGTACAGCACAACCGGCGGGCTTGAGACCGTTGCGGTAAGGATGCCTTCGCACCCCGTGGCAATTGCCCTTATCCGGGATTCGGGAATCTGTATTGCCGCTCCGAGTGCGAATACATCTGGAAAGCCAAGTCCTACAAAGGCCAGTCATGTGCTGGAGGACCTGAACGGAAGAATTGATATGGTTATTGACGGCGGGGACGTGGGCATTGGTCTGGAATCAACCATTGTCGACATGACAGGGAATGTACCGGTAATACTGAGACCCGGATATGTGACCCGTGAAATGATGGAAACGGTGATTGGGAAAGTGGAGACTGACGAACAGGCAAAAGGTGCGTCAGATGACTTCAGACCCAGGGCACCGGGCATGAAGTACCGCCATTATGCGCCAAAAGCGGAGCTTATCCTTGTTAAGGGAGATGCAGGCCACGTGTCAGAGAAAATCAACGAACTCGCAAAAGATGAGGAATCCCAGGGAAAAAAGGTAGGAATAATTGCCACAACTGAAATGGAGCGGGGATATCATTATGGAACGGTAATTACTATTGGAAGCCGCTCTGACAGGGAAACAATTGCCAGGAATCTTTATAGTGTTCTGCGTGAATTTGACAATACAGATGTGGAAACCATATATTGTGAGGCAATCGAGGGAGACAACCTGGGTCAGGCAATCATGAACCGCTTAAAGAAGGCATCATCGAACCATATAATTCAGCTGGACAATGACGGGGAGATTGAGGAACAGACATGGTGAGGTTTAAAAGAATTATCTTTGTTGGAACGGATAATACCAGCTTGACACCTCTTGCTGCAGCAATTTTGAAAAATGAACCAGACATGCAAGACATGAAGATCGAGTCCAGAGGAATCATCGTGCTGTTTCCGGAACCCGTGAATCAAAAAGTGCTGACTATCGCTGAAATGAAAGGCTTGAATCTTCGGGGATATCAGTCAAAGCTGCTGATGCCGGAAGATTTTTCGGAAGAGACGCTGGTCCTGGTTATGGACGGGCTGCAAAAGCTTAAATTATATGAGGAATATAAGGATGCCGCGAATGTATATACCATCAGGGAATTTGTCGGAGAGATCGGCGATATGAAGACTCCTTACGGCGGTGATCTTGCTGAATATTCCGAATCATATAGAGTGTTGGAACGGCTTGTGCTAAAAGTTAAAGATAAGTTGAAAGGGGAAGAAAACAAATGATAGCAATCGGAAGTGACCATGGAGGGTTTGAACTGAAGCAGGAAATCATGAAGTATCTTGAGGAAAAGGGTCTGGAATTTAAGGACTATGGCTGCTACGACTGCAGCCCCTGTGATTACCCTGTGTACGCGAAAGCGGTATGCGAGAGCATTCTTGACGGAGAGTCTGATAAAGGGATATTGATATGCGGAACAGGCCTTGGAATTTCCATGACGGCCAATAGGTACAAGGGAATCAGGGCGGCGGTATGTACGGACTGTTTCTGCGCGGAGGCAACGAGACTTCATAATGATGCCAATATCCTGGCATTAGGCGGGAGAGTGGTTGGCCCCGGTCTTGCCCTGAAAATATTGGAGACATTCCTGAACACAGAATTTTCCGGAGAAGAAAGACACATCCGCCGGATTGAGCAGATCGAGCTGGAAAGGTAGCAGTGAGGTAGATTATGAGCGAAAAAAGGTTAGATTATATTACCTGGGATGAGTATTTTATGGGGGTTGCGATGCTGTCAGCCATGCGGTCCAAGGATCCCAGCACGCAGGTAGGGGCCTGTATTGTCAGCCCGGCAAACAAAATACTTTCCATGGGGTATAACGGATTTCCAAACGGGTGCTCGGACGATGTTTTTCCGTGGACAAAAGGCGATTGCTGTGATAATAACAAATATCTCTATTCAACCCACAGCGAGCTGAATGCGATTCTTAATTACACTGGCGGAAGCCTGGCAGGCACGAAACTGTATGTCACACTTTTCCCCTGTAATGAATGTGCCAAGGCAGTTATACAGGCAGGCATAGCTACGATTGTTTATGATTGTGATAAATATGCGGAGACGGAAGAAGTAATGGCATCCAAACGAATGCTGGATGCAGCCGGGGTAAGATATTACCAGTACAACCGGACCGGCAGGGAAATAAACATGAAACTGTGATAGAAGATATTAATAGGAAAAGACGCATCACGCTGGAAAGCGGATGCGTCTTTTCCTATTAATTGAGCGTTCCAGCAGTGCTTTTCGTTATTCGAATATGGGATAGATGAAGGTTTGGGGACATCTATGCAAGTTAAAAATATAACCGCTATTTGTATTGAAATTTATACATGCAAGTGGTAAAGTGTAAAGGTATTTGGATTTTTATGAACTTTTTTAGCGGAGGTGAAATGAATGGCACAGGAAATGATTCAGACTATTCGCCAGACCGAGCTGCAAGCAGGAGAATCAGTCAGAGCAGCACAGACTGAGGCGGATAATCTGCTTAAAGATGCCAGAAAGCAGGCTGAACGTATTAAGGCAGATATGGTTCAGGAAGTACTGCAAAGGCAGCAGAAGAGCCTGGCTGAGGCCGAAAAGATAAACGAATCAGTTCTGGAAAAAGCAGTCAGCAGTGCACAGGCGGAAAGCTCCAAGATTCAGGAGAAAGTACAGCAAAATCGTGCGGAAGCTATCAGGATTGTGGTGGAACAGATAGTTTAACGGAAAGGTACATTAAGGAGGTGTTGGTGCTATGGCAGTGCTGCAAATGCAGCGAATCACAATATGCGGATTACAGGAAGACAAAAAAAGCATAACAGGCTTTATTCAGAGGCATGGCGTCATTGAGTTCAACGATTTACTGCAACAGGATGAGGTGTTTCAGAAAATGGATTTTTCCTCTTCAGAAGCAGTGTTTTCAAAGAACAGCGTGAAAGCCGACTCAGCTCTTGAAACACTGGAAGCATATGATTCCGAAAAAAAATCACTATTAAGCATGTTCGAGGGCAGAAAACAGATTACATTAAATGAATATGATGCATTCTCGGAAAAAGAGACGGAAATATCTGAAGTTGTTGCGGAAATTATCTCTTTGGAAAAGGAAATCGCTGAGAGCAAAGCCGAGATATTGAAATTCAAGCTTCAGACAGAGACGCTTATTCCGTGGAGTTCGCTCGACGTACCACTTTCTTTTCAGGGAACAGCATATACAACGGCATTCATAGGGACGCTGCCCAACACATGGACCCTTGAGATGGTATATGAGCAGCTCGCCGAATATACGCCGGTGAATGTTGACATCATCAATGCATCGAGAGAGCAGACCTGCATCATGGCAATATGTGAAAAGGGCAAAGCGGATTTGGTATCCGATAAATTGAAGTCAAATGGATTTGCCTATCCAGTTGTCTCGGGTGACATTGCCCCGATCAAGCAAATTCAGCAGTTTGAGGAACAAATCAAGGAATACGAAAGCTTAATCAGCGCCGATATTGAGAAAATAAAGGGATTGGCAAAGAAGCGTGAAGACATTAAGTTGTTTGCAGACAGCCAGTCTATCGGAGCAGGAAGATACAACGCGGCCAGCCAGATGCTGCAGTCGAAGAATGTCTTTTTTATCTCTGGGTTTATTCCTCAAAAAGCAGTGAACTTTGTTACAGACTATATGAAAAATTATTCGGCTGAAGTCGTTGTAGAAGAACCGACAGAAGATGATGACGTACCGATTGCACTCCAGAACAAAGGATTTGCGGCACCTTTAGAAGGAGTCGTGGAAGCCTTCAGCCTTCCAGGAAGACGGGAAATTGATCCATCGATGGTTGTGGCAGTCTTTTACTACCTTTTCTTTGGAGCCATGCTTTCAGAAACTATGTACGGGGTAGCCTTGGTACTCGGATGCGGATTTATCCTTCACAAATTTAAACATACAATAGAAGGCCCTATGAAGAAAAATATGCAGATGTTCATGTACTGCGGCTTTGGAACAATTCTCTGGGGTGTGATATATGGAAGTTATTTTGGCGATGCGATATCGGTAATATCGACGACCTTCTTTGGAAAGACGGTGGCTATTCCGCCGTTGTGGCTTGACCCGGTTAAAAATCCGATGACGGTACTGGTACTTTCATTGGCACTTGGTATTATCCATATTTTTGTAGGTCTTGGAGCAAACCTTTATCAGTGCATCAAACGTAAAGATATTAAGTCAGCATTATACGATGTCATCCTCTGGTATATGATTCTGGTTGGATGTCTGCTGATGGGCCTTTCATCCCAGATGATTATCGGCATGACCGGACTCAGCTGGATTTTACCTGCATCTGTCGGAAAGGTAGGAATGATTCTGGCAGCTGTTGCTGCAATCGGGATTATTCTGACAAATGGAAGAGAATCGAAGAGCCCAGTCAAGAGAATTTTAAAAGGACTCTATGCCCTTTATAATATCACTGGCTACTTAAGCGATATGCTTTCCTACTCGAGGCTCCTTGCATTAGGACTTGCAACAGGCGTTATATGCTCCGTAGTAAATAAAATCGGAGCCATGTTTGGCCCTACCCCGCTTGGTGTGATTATTTTCATTGTAATATTTATTGGTGGAAATGCACTGAATATCGGAATAAATGCTCTTGGAGCGTACGTTCATTCAAACCGTCTTGCGTATGTTGAGCTCTTTGGAAAGTTCTATGAAGGCGGCGGAAGAAAATTTGAACCTTATATTGCAAAGACAAAATATTATAAAATAAAGGAGAATTAAAACGATGATTGATTTTTTGGCTAGTAATTTCGGAGTTACATTGGCGGCACTTGGTGCGGCATTGGCAGTATTTTTTGCAGGAATTGGTTCCGCACAGGGAGTTGGTATCGCAGGACAGGCAGCAGCAGGGGTTGTAACAGAGGATCCAAGCAAATTCGGTAAGGTACTTGTACTGCAGCTGTTACCAGGTACACAGGGTATCTACGGTCTGCTCATCGGATTTATCGCATTGTCACAGATTGGTATTCTGGGCGGAAGCTCTGATATATCCGTAGCAAAAGGCTTTTTATATCTCTTTGCATGTCTGCCTATGGCGTTTGCTGGATGGCGTTCAGCTGTTTCCCAGGGCAAGGCGGCAGCAGCAGCGATTGGTCTTGTTGCAAAAAGACCGGAACAGTTCGGTAAAGCCATGATTTTCCCTGCAATGGTTGAGACATATGCGATTCTGGCACTGCTGGTATCTATCCTGATGGTTTCTGCCATTGGTGGAATGAACATATAACAAACAGTTAGGAGAAATTGGTCTATGACTGGACTTGAAAAAATATTGGAACATATAAAAAGCAATGCAGATTCTGAGGCCGGAGCAGTTCTTGAAAAGGCCAAAAAAGAAGTACAGCAGCTGCTTGATGAATCCCGGGAAGAGGGAGCAAAACAGGTAAAAGTCCTGGAAGAGCAGTCTAAAACCAAGTATGAAAACCTTATCAAACAGGGCGAATCAGCCGCAGCTCTCCGGGAGAAAAAAGCAATCCTGGAGACAAAGCAGCAGGCGATTGAGAAAGTAATAGAGGATGCCAAGGCATTCCTGCTTGAACTGCCTGAAGATAAATATTTCGATACCATTGTAAAGATGGTGAAAAAATATTCATTGAACCAGAAAGGTTATCTGCTGTTTTCGGAATCTGATTTAAGAAGAGTGCCAGCAGACTTTGAAGCAAAGCTGGCAGAAGCACTGAAAGAAAAAGCAGGTGCTGAATTAACCGTATCAAAGGAAACAAGAAGAATCGACGGAGGCTTTGTGCTTGCTTACGGCGAAGTGGAAGAAAACTGTTCTTTTGAATCACTTTTTTCTGCTGCAAAGGAAACCTTGCAGGACAAAGTAGGAGGCATGCTGTTTGAATAAATACAGCTCAGAAAGGTAGGGAATTATGGACGATAAGCTATTTACATATGCGGTCGCACGTATTCGTTCTAAAGAGCTGACTTTATTTGATAAGCAGGATTTAGACCAGCTGTTGGCCTCAAAAAGCTATAACGACGCACTCCGGTTCCTGAATGAAAAAGGATGGGGAACGTCCGGCAATGAAACAGCTGAACAGCTGTTGGCCGAGCAGCGGGAAGAAACGTGGAAGCTGATCCATGAGCTTGTGGACAAGGAGGATATGGATGTATTTAATATATTTCTGTACAGCAACGACTTCCACAACCTGAAAGCCGCAATCAAGCAGGCTTATGTCAGCAAGGATGTACCGAATATTTTCATTAAGAATGGGACGGTAGATCCGATGCTGATACTGGAATCAGCAAGGGAGCATGATTTTATTAAACTTCCGGCCTTCCTGGCGAAATGTGCTGAGGAAGCATACGAAGTTATGTTTCATACCGGAGACGGACAGCTTTGCGATGTAATCATAGACAGGGCTGCGCTGGAAGCAATCCATGCCAGGGCATTTGAGACAGACAATGAACTGATCCGAGACTATGCCGAACTGAAATGTGCGGCCGCGAATATCAATATTGCCATCCGGGCCCAGAGAACCCAGAAGAGCTATGAGTTCCTGGAAAGAGCTTTTGTCGAATGTGCCACACTGAACAGGAAACGACTCGTAGAGGCCACCTTGAATAGCGAAGAGGCCATATACGAATATCTGGAAACTACAGTATACTCGGATGCAATCGAGGCTATAAAGGAATCCCCGTCCGCCTTCGACAGATGGTGTGATAATCGTCTGATCAACCAGGTTCGTCCACAGAAGTACAATGCGTTTACAATTTCACCGTTATTGGCATACGTTATTGCCAAGGAGAATGAAATTAAATCTGTCCGAATCATTCTGTCGGGGAAACTCAACAGTCTTCCCGAAGATAAAATAAGAGAAAGGTTGAGGGATATGTATGTATAAGATAGCAGTATTAGGTGACCGTGACAGTATTTACGGATTTGCTGCACTGGGTCTTGACACGTATCCGGTTGATGACCAGGAAACTGGCGCAGCTACCTTGAAGAGGCTGGCAGATAGCGAATACGCAGTTATTTATGTTACCGAGTCATTACAGAACTTATTAATGACGGAAATCGATAAGTATCGGACGCTCAGGCTTCCTGCAATCATTCCTATTCCGGGCGTTTCCGGAAATACAGGAAGAGGCGTGAAAGCCCTGAAAAAAATGGTCGAACAGGCCGTAGGTTCGGATATCATATTCAACAACGAAAATTAAAGAAGCAGGTGAAAAGCAATGAGTATAGGGACAATTAAAAAAGTTGCCGGTCCATTGGTAATCGCTGAAGGCATGCGCGATGCAAACATGTTTGACGTGGTGCGTGTAAGTAATCAGCGTCTAATCGGGGAAATCATTGAAATCCACGGCGATCAGGCTTCCATCCAGGTTTATGAGGAAACTTCAGGTCTTGGACCTGGCGAACCCGTAGAATCCATGGGATATGCGCTCAGCGTTGAGCTGGGACCAGGCCTTATGGGAAGTATCTATGATGGAATTCAGAGACCGCTCGAAGAAATCATGAGATTGACAGGCAACAATTTAACAAGAGGTGTTGAAGTTCCCTCTTTGAACAGGGAAAAGAAATGGACATTTGTACCTTCGATTGCCGAAGGCGCACAGGTTGAAGGTTGTGACATTATCGGTACAGTTCAGGAAACTCCTATCGTACAGCAGAAAATCATGGTACCCAACGGCGTCAGCGGAGTGATCAAAACCATCAATTCCGGTGAGTTCACCGTGGAGGAAACCGTTGCAACGGTTGAGCAGAAAGACGGATCCATAGTCAAAATTAAAATGCTCCAGAAATGGCCCGTCCGTGTGGGCAGACCATATAAAGAAAAATTATCACCGGACAAGCCTCTTGTCACCGGACAGCGGGTTATAGATGCTCTCTTCCCAATCGCAAAAGGCGGTGTGGCCGCGGTTCCAGGACCTTTCGGAAGCGGTAAGACCGTTATCCAGCATCAGCTGGCAAAATGGGCCGAGGCAGATATCGTTGTATACATCGGTTGCGGAGAGCGTGGAAACGAGATGACAGACGTTCTTACCGAGTTCCCTGAACTCGTGGATCCCAAGACCGGCAATTCCCTCATGGAGAGAACCGTTCTGATTGCAAACACATCCGATATGCCTGTTGCTGCCCGTGAGGCATCCATTTATGTTGGTATTACAATTGCCGAGTATTTCAGGGACATGGGATATTCCGTAGCCCTCATGGCGGATTCCACTTCCCGTTGGGCCGAGGCCCTCAGGGAGATGTCAGGCCGTTTGGAAGAAATGCCTGGTGAAGAAGGCTATCCTGCATACCTGGGAAGCCGTCTGGCCCAGTTCTATGAGAGAGCTGGAAGAGTTATATCGAAAGGTTTAGATCCTCGTGAAGGATTCCTGTCCGTTATCGGAGCGGTTTCACCTCCAGGTGGAGATATTTCCGAACCTGTATCTCAGGCTACCTTACGTATTGTAAAAGCATTCTGGGGATTGGATGCCAGCCTGGCATACAGACGTCACTTCCCGGCAATCAACTGGCTGACCAGCTACTCTCTGTATACAGATGACATGGGTGCTTGGTTCAACGGTGCCGTTGGCGGAGACTGGATGGGCGAAAGGGCAAAAATCATGAGGCTCCTCAGCGATGAGGCCGAACTTGATGAAATCGTTAAACTGGTAGGTATGGATGCACTAAGTGCTCCAGACAGACTGAAACTCGAAGCAGCACGTTCCATTCGTGAAGATTTCCTGCATCAGGATGCATTCCATGAGGTGGATACATATACAGAACTTGAGAAACAGTTTAAAATGATGGGTCTGGTTCTTGCTTATTTTGATCTGTGTAATGAAGGGTTAAAAGAAGGCGCAAATATTGAAGGACTGGTAGGTCTTCCGGTCAGAGAACGTATCGGACGTTTCAAATACCTGGAGCTTGACAAGACAGCTGCGGAATATGAGAGTATCATAGAAACAATCAATGCTGAAATTGCTCAGCTGTTACGGAAGGAGGAGGACTAATGCCTAAGGAATATAGATCAATTCAGGAAATCGCCGGTCCTCTTATGCTTGTCCAGGGCGTTGAAGGAGTAACCTACAACGAACTGGGAGAAATAGAGCTTGGAAGCGGAGAAAAACGCCGTTGTAAAGTGCTTGAAATCGATGGAAGCAACGCCCTGGTTCAGTTGTTTGATACCTCCGCAGGTATCAATCCTTCAGACACGAAGGTTCGCTTCCTTGGTAGAAGCATGGAACTGGGTGTTTCTGATGACATGTTAAGCCGTGTTTTTGACGGACTTGGACGTCCAATCGACAATGGTCCGGAAATTTTACCGGAAAAGCGTCTTGATATCAATGGACTTCCTATGAATCCAGCTGCAAGAAACTACCCGCAGGAGTTTATCCAGACAGGGATTTCAAGTATTGACGGACTGAACACACTGGTTCGTGGTCAGAAACTTCCTATCTTCTCAGCCAGTGGTCTTCCACATGCACAGCTGGCAGCCCAGATTGCAAGACAGGCTAAAGTAAGAGGAAAAGATGATACTTTCGCCGTTGTTTTTGCAGCCATGGGTATTACATTTGAAGAAGCAAACTTCTTCACAAACAGCTTCCGTGAGTCGGGCGCCATTGACAGAACCGTTATGTTCGTCAACCTTGCAAATGACCCTGCCGTAGAGCGTATTTCTACACCGCGTATGGCACTGACAGCTGCAGAATATCTTGCATTTGAAAAAGATATGCACGTACTTGTAATCATGACGGATATCACAAACTACGCGGATTCCCTCCGTGAAGTATCTGCGGCCCGTAAGGAAGTTCCAGGAAGACGTGGATATCCAGGATACATGTACACTGACCTTGCAACCTTATATGAGCGCGCAGGACGTCTGAAAGGTAAAAAAGGAAGTATCACCATGATACCAATCCTTACCATGCCTGAGGATGACAAAACCCATCCAATCCCTGACCTTACCGGCTACATTACGGAAGGGCAGATTATCCTGAGCCGTGAGCTGTACAGACAGGGTGTTACACCTCCTGTAGACGTTCTTCCTTCTCTTTCCCGTCTGAAAGACAAGGGTATCGGTAAAGGAAAAACAAGAGCCGATCACGCGAACACCATGAATCAGCTTTTTGCATGCTATGCCAGAGGTAAGGAAGCCAAAGAGCTCATGGTTGTACTTGGTGAAGCAGCTCTGACTGATATGGACAAGCTGTATGCAGAATTTGCAGACCGTTTTGAAAGCGAATATGTATCACAGGGATATGCAGCCAACAGAGAAATTGAGGATACCCTCGACCTTGGATGGAAACTGCTTTCCATACTGCCTAGAACAGAACTGAAGAGAATTAAGGATGAATTCTTAGATGAGTATTATGGTAAATAAGAAAGCCCTTAGACTCTGCAAGAGCGAAGCGGGAAGGAAAGGAGGTGTCGTTCTTGGCTAGTACTCACGTTAATCCCACGCGTATGGAGTTGACAAAGCTTAAGAAAAAGCTGAAAACGGCAGTGCGTGGTCACAAGCTGCTGAAAGACAAGCGAGATGAGCTGATGAGACAGTTTCTTGAGCTGATCAGGGAAACGAAAGAATTAAGGGCGAAAGTCGAAAAAGGTATTCAGGATGCGAACAAGAATTTCGTTCTGGCAAGAGCCGGTATGGAAGATGAGGCAATGAATGTTGCCCTGATGGCTCCCAGACAGGAAGTCTCGCTGAAGTCAGGTGTCAAAAACGTCATGAGCGTTGAAATTCCGACCTTTGAATATCAGACAAGAACTCCTGATGCTAATGACATCTACTGCTACGGATATGCATTTACTTCAAGCGATTTGGACACTGCTGTTAAATCACTGGCTGATGTTCTACCGGAAATGCTCAGGCTTGCGGAGATTGAAAAATCCTGCCAGCTGATGGCCTCTGAAATCGAGAAGACAAGACGAAGGGTAAATGCTTTGGAACATGTAATGATTCCGGACATGCAGACGAAGATAAAATATATCGTCATGAAACTGGATGAAAATGAAAGAAGCTCCCAGATCCGTCTGATGAAAGTTAAAGACATGATGCTTGAAGAGGCTCATCATTACAAAGAACGTATGATGAACGAGGCAGTCAGCTCATAATTAGTGGTTGTGATTTTTTAGCAAAGCAATTACAATATAATCATGGCAATGTATCCATTGCCATGATTATTTTTATGCCCAAAACAAAAGACGCAAGGGGATGGCTATGAAAAAAAAATTTCGCAACGTATTCAGCGGATTTTCCATTAAAATCATTATACTGCTCATCGTTTTTCTGGCCGTAATCGGGCTGTACTTCATATTTAATAAGGACGAAACAACCGTCAACACGTCTAAAATGGGGGATGCCTCTCTTCCGGTTGTTTACATGACCTATGAAGGTGCCCGCTTAAATGAAATTCATGGCAACACGGAAACCATGGATGAAACGGCAATGAGGGATACCATTACACCACTGACCGATTCCTATGAGATAAATATGGAAATCGACACCTACGGATCCCAGGTGAAAGAAATCAGTTACGAGATTGTAAGCCTGGACGGAAGCAATCTTGTTCAGAGCAATAAAATAAAAGACTGGAATGAAGCAGAAGAAACGATCAAGGCGACTATTTCGGTGGACGAAATGGTGGCGCATAATACGGAATATATGCTTGTCATTAACGTGGTAACGGACAGCCAAGCAGCGGTGAACTATTATACAAGGATATTGAACGAAGATGATTCCTATGTCAGCAGACAGATTAATTTTGTACACCAGTTCAGCGATTTGACACTGGACAAGGCGAGGTCCGAAGAACTAATAAATTACCTGGAACCGGATACACAGGAAAATGACAATTCAAATTTCGGTCTTGTAACGATGCACTCCAATTATCATCAGGTTTCCTGGGGCAGCATGGCCCCGGAACAGGTTACAGAGCCTGTGCTTTCAATAAAAGAAATGTTTGGGAGTATCGGCTGCTTTCAGCTGAAGTACGTGGTCCGCTCGGGAGACCAATACTACAGTGTGGTGGAATATTTCAGGGTTAACATCGGGAATGATAAGGCCTATCTTCTTGATTATGAAAGGCGCGCGGATGAGATTTTTTATCCTTCTTCAGTAAACGTAAGTAAAAAAGAAATAAATCTTGGGATTAACAGTGACCTTATAACGGAATATACCTCCGATGACGGGGGGGTATATGTGGGATTTGTAAACAGCGGAACGCTTTGGAGTATGAACACCGATACGAATACGATAATTCCAGTCTTTTCCTTCCGGGGAGAAGACCAGAGCAGTATTCGTGAGAATTTCGACCAGTATGACATTAAAATAATCCGCGTGGAAGACTCAGGAAATATCTGCTTCATGGTATATGGGTATATGAACAGGGGCCCTCATGAGGGACTGACAGGGATTGCCGTCTATAACTATTATGCGGAAAGCAATACCATTGAAGAAAAGACCTTTATTGCCTCGGACAGGCCCTATCAGATGATAAAAAATCTTATGGGAAAGCTCACGTATCTGAATGGAAATAATCTGCTGTACATACTGCTCAATGACTCCCTCTATTCTATAGATCTGACGGGGGAGGAATACGTACAGGTTGCCATTGGGTTGACGGAAGGAAATTATGCTGTCAGCTATGACGGCAGCAAGATTGCCTGGCATGCAGACGGTTCTGTGAATAACTCAAAAGAGATTCAGGTTCTGGACCTGGAGACAGCCCAGACACAGACCGTGTATGCCCCGGAAAATTCCTACATACGAGCGCTTGGGTTTTTGGGCGAGGGGTTTGTCTATGGGATAGGCTCCATGGGTGATTTCGTTCCCCAGACAAATGGAGCAGGTACTCTTTACCTGAACGAGCTGAAGGTGGTAGATGCCAGCGGCAATGAGACACTTACCAAGAAGGATGACGGCACTTATTATACCTGGTCGGAAAATGAATACAACCGAATCAGTCTTGGCCGAGCAGTAAAAACGGGGGATGCATTCACTCCATCTTCTGATTATGCGATTTATGATACCACTCGTGCGGAAGAAAAAAAGACGGAGGTTTCTGTCTTGGCCGATTCCGTACGAAAAAATGAACTGGTGATGAGTTTTAAAACTGCCGTTATAAAGGCAGGAGATGTGAATGTGGCCGCAGCGGGAGAATTTGCTTTTCGTAATCCGGCGGGTCTGAAACTGGAAGACTTGGTAAATATATCCGACAGGTATATTGTTTATGGAAAAGGGGAATTGAAAGGCGTATACACGAATCCCTCCAATGCGGTCAACGCAGCCGATGCCCAACTGGGAGTTGTGACAAGCTCCGGGCAGCAGTATTTCTGGATACGGGGGATTGCTAAAAAATCAGCAGATGTTTCCAATATCAATACGCAGAATGTCCTGGAAGCCCTGAATGACAATTCGGGAAAGGGGATTCTGAGTCTGAAAGGATGCACCCTGAATCAGATGCTTTACTTTGTAAGCACCGGTCATATCATTACTGCCAGAACGGGCGAAGGGGTCTACATTATCAGCGGATACGATGCTTATAACGTCAGGATAATCCAGGTGGAATCAGGAGCGACATCAGAAATGCCGATTGCAGGAGCGGATGCGTACTTTGCAGCATCGGGAAATGACTATACCTTAATTAAGCAATAGGGGGGGATCCGACATGAAATTTGTGTCATGGAATGTAAATGGTATCAGGGCATGCGTCCAGAAAGGATTTGAAGAATTCTTCCACACTGTGGATGCAGATATTTTCAGCATACAGGAAACAAAACTGCAGGAAGGCCAGATTGATCTGAATCTTGACGGTTACCATCAATATTGGAATTATGCCAAGAGGAAAGGCTATTCGGGAACAGCAATATTTACAAAATGGCTGCCGATTTCTGTGAAGTACGGGATGGAAATGCCGGATCATGACGATGAGGGAAGACTGATTACCCTGGAATATGAAGACTACTATTTTGTCACCTGTTACACTCCAAACTCCCAGCCTGAGTTGATGAGGCTGGATTATCGGATGAAATGGGAGGATGATTTCAGGGAGTATCTGAAGAAGCTTCAGGATAAGAAACCGGTTATTTTCTGTGGGGACCTGAATGTCGCCCATCAGGAAATTGATTTGAAAAATCCCAAGACAAACCGAAAAAATGCGGGCTTCACCGATGAGGAAAGAGGAAAATTCACTGAACTCATCCAGGCAGGATTTATAGACACGTTCCGTTACTTTTACCCGGAGAAGGAAGGCGTTTACTCCTGGTGGTCCTACCGGTTCAAGGCCAGGGAAAAGAATGCCGGCTGGCGTATCGATTATTTCTGTGTCTCAAACAGTCTGAAGGACCGGCTGAAGCATGCGGACATATGTACGGAAATCCTGGGATCGGATCATTGTCCTGTAGTACTTGAGATGATATAAATAATTCTTTTTAAAAAGCATAAAATGATATATAATTAGATGGATATTTAAATAAGGGAGGAAAATAAATGAAAAAGTTATTAACATTAGGTACTGCCCTGATTCTTGCAATGAGTGTTTTGGCGGGCTGTTCCGGCAGCAATTCAGATGAAAAAGTATACCAAATCGCAACAGATACGACCTTTGCGCCTTTTGAGTTCCAGAATAAGGATGGGGATTATGTAGGCGTTGATATTGAACTGTTGGCAGCAATTGCCGAGGATCAGGGATTCAAGTATGAACTGCAGCCCCTCGGATTTAATGCAGCAGTGGCGGCTCTGGAGTCAAACCAGGCGGACGGAGTCATTGCCGGCATGAGCATCACAGATGATCGCAAGCTGAAATATGATTTTTCTGCAGCATATTATGACTCAGGTGTCGTGATGGCAGTAAGTGCTTCCAATGATACCATAAAGTCCTATGAGGATCTCAGAGGACAGAAGGTTGCCGTTAAAACAGGAACAGAAGGCGCATCATTCGCAGAATCCATCAAAGACACATACGGATTTGAGCTTGTCTATTTCGATGAATCCCCATTTATGTATGAAGATGTGAAGACAGGCAACACAGTTGCATGTTTTGAAGATTATCCTGTCATGGGTTATGGAATCACTCAGGGTAACGGCCTGAAAATGGTCACGGAAATGGAGAAAGGATCTTCCTACGGATTTGCGGTATTGAAAGGCAAAAACGCGGAGCTTCTTGAAAAGTTCGATGCAGGTCTTGAAAATATCAAAGAGAGCGGAAAATACCAGGAAATTATAGATAAATATATTTCTGCCGAATAATGAGGATATATCATGAATTTAGGAAAAGTTTTTAGCGAAGTCTATCCGATGCTGCTTGACGGACTTTTGATTACTGTTGAAGTAACGGTTTTGTCGCTTCTGATGGCACTGGTACTTGGCTTGTGCTCGAGTCTGATGGGAATATCCAAGGTAGCACCTCTTCGCTGGATTTCAAAAGCATATATCTGGATCATCAGGGGAACGCCCCTGATGGTTCAGGTGTTCTATATTTATTTTGCCTTGCCTCAGCTTCTTCAGCTGGCCGGGTTTGATGTGAGGTTTTCTTCGTTCACAGCCGGTGTTATTACGCTGACCTTGAATGCGGGAGCTTACATGTCAGAAATTTTCAGAGGAGCCATAGCAGCTGTCAATACAGGACAGATGGAGGCGGCAAGAAGTCTGGGCCTCTCAAATGGGAGGGCAATGCGTAAAGTTATTTTGCCTCAGGCTTTCCGGATCTGTCTGCCTTCTCTGGTCAACCAGTTTATAATAACACTGAAGGACTCATCCATTATCTCCGTAATTGGACTGGCAGATATCATGTATGAGGCCAAGATATATGTGGGACGTACAATGGAGGCCTTCGCATCTTATACCTGGACAGCGGTATTTTATCTGGTGGTTATTACAATCCTTACCATGGTAGCCAGAAGAGTTGAGAGGAGGATAAATATCTGATGATAGAAAAGGATATGAATCCCAAAATAGAAGTAAAGAATCTGCATAAATATTTTGATCATCTTGAGGTTTTAAAAGGAATTGATTTAAAGATTTCCAAGGGCGAGGTGGTGTGTGTCATCGGACCGAGCGGATCAGGGAAATCCACCTTTTTACGATGTATAAATCGTTTGGAAGAACCCACGGCAGGAGAGATTCTCGTGAACGGAGAACCTATCACCGGCAAGAATGCCGATATCAACAAAATAAGAAGACATATTGGCATGGTTTTCCAGCAGTTCAATCTGTTTCCACATCTGAACGTGATGAAAAATATCATGATGGCACCGGTTGAATTGAAAATAAAAACAAAAGAAGAAGCCGAAAAGAAAGCCTTGGAGCTCCTGGAAAGGGTTGGCCTTTCTGAAAAGGCGGAAGTGATGCCCAGACAGCTTTCGGGCGGACAGCAGCAGAGGGTTGCCATTGCCAGAGCTTTGGCCATGGAGCCGGATATCATGCTCTTTGATGAACCCACATCCGCATTAGACCCGGAAATGGTCGGAGAAGTTCTTGCAGTAATGAAAGAACTGGCGAAAATGGGAATGACCATGATTGTGGTTACTCATGAAATGGGATTTGCCAGAGATGTTGCCGACCGGGTAATCTTTATGGATGGCGGTGTCGTTGTAGAACAGGGACCTCCGTCGGAAATATTCACCAATCCGAAAAATCAGCGTACTATTGAATTCCTGAATAAGATACTATAGAAAAATCCGGCAGCTGCCCAGACATATCTGAGTGCATTGCCGGATTCTTTTATTTCAGTTCTTCGGGATTGAGGCACAAAAGTTCGGGATGGACAAAGCGGCCGTCTTTCCGGATCAGTACGTTGTCAAAATAAATCTCGCCACCACCGTATTCTGGTGTCTGGATCAGGACAAGGTCCCAATGAATGTTTGAATTATTGCCATTGGAAGCATCGTTATAGCAGCTTCCAGGAGTGAAGTGTATGGAACCCATGATTTTCTCATCAAAAAGAGTATCCTTCATGGGCGTCAGAATATAGGGATTTACCCCAATGGCAAACTCACCCACATATCGGGCACCTTCATCGGTATCAAACACTTTTGTGATTCGTTCTGTATCGTTTGCGGTTGCATTAACGATTTTGCCGTTTTCAAAAGTCAGTGTTACATTTTCGTAAACAAAACCCTGGAAAACGGAAGGCGTGTTGTAGGTGATAATTCCATTTGCCGAGTTTCGGACAGGAGCTGTATAAACTTCTCCGTCCGGAATGTTCATTTCACCTGCACACGGAACTGCCGGAATTCCCTTAATGGAGAAGGATAAGTCGGTACCTCTGCCCGTAATGCGGACCTGATCAGTCCGGTTCAAAAGCTCCGTCAGCGGAACCATAGCTTTCGCCATTTTGGAATAGTCCAGATTACAGACCTTGAAGTAATATTCCTCGAAACTTTCCAGGCTGGTATTGGCCAGCTGGGCCATAGATGCATTCGGGTAGCGGAGGACGACCCATTTGGTGTTAGGGACACGTATTTTCCCGTGGACTGGAGTTGAATATAGCTTCTCATACAGGGCCATTCGAGTGGCAGGGACATCCGATAATTCGGAAATGTTATCGGAACCCCTTACCCCGATGTATGCGTCCATCCGGGACATAAGCTGGGCGTCGGTTTCAGCCATAATATTTAACTGCCCTTCAGAACAGTTAAGCAGAAGCTCTCTTTCAATCCGGGGATCCACGAATTTGGTAAAGGGAATGCCTCCCGCGGCATATACTTCCCGTACTAGCTGCCTCGCCAGGTCACTTGTGGAATTCCCTGTATATTGAATCAGCACCTTTTCGCCTTCTTTGCAGGCGATAGAATAATTTACCAGAATTTTGGCTAATTTCAGAATATTGGCATCCATATATGGTATCTCCTTTGCGGTTTTATCTGATAATTGTAGGATATAATGGGAGAAATGTAAAGGTTGTCTAAGTTGTAAAAAAAGAATATTTTAGGTATAATAATTATCATACCTAAAAAACAGGGAAAGAGGTACAAATATGGATCTGATTACGATTAAATCAATATTTCGTGACAAAGAAAAGTATATTGGAAAAGAAATCACCGTAGGTGGATGGGTCAGATCCGTACGGGATTCTAAGACCTTTGGTTTTGTAGTTCTGAATGACGGTTCATTCTTTGAGACTCTGCAGATCGTATATAGCGACAGTTTGGGAAATTTCCAGGAAATTTCACGGTTGAACATCGGGGCATCTATCCTGGTCAGGGGCCAGCTGGTCGGAACGCCGGGCATGAAACAGCCGTTTGAAGTCCAGGCAGTACAGATTGATGTGGAGGGAGAATCTGCACCGGATTATCCGCTTCAGAAAAAGAGACATACACTGGAATATTTAAGGACAATCTCTCATTTAAGACCCAGAACGAATACTTTCCAGGCTGTATTCAGGGTCCGTTCTCTGTGCGCCTATGCAATTCATAAGTTTTTCATGGAGAGAGATTTTGTATACGTGCATACGCCATTGATTACCGGAAGTGACTGTGAAGGTGCCGGGGAAATGTTCCGGGTAACGACACTGGATGCGAAAAATGCACCGTTGGACGAAGATGGAAGAGTCGACTACCGTCAGGATTTCTTCGGGAAAGAAACGAACCTTACTGTTTCCGGCCAGCTGAATGGTGAGGCATTTGCCATGGCATTCAGAAACATCTATACCTTCGGGCCGACATTCCGGGCGGAGAATTCCAATACCACCCGCCATGCGGCTGAATTCTGGATGATCGAACCGGAGATGGCATTTGCGGATCTTAAGGATGATATGATGCTGGCAGAAAGCATGCTGAAGTATGTCATCCGGTATGTGATGGAGAATGCGCCCGAAGAGATGAACTTTTTCAACAGCTTTGTGGATAAAGGGCTCATAGAAAGGCTCAATGGTGTATTGGAATCGGATTTTGCCCATGTAACCTATACACAGGCGGTTGAATTGCTGGAAAAAAATAATGATATGTTTACATATAAAGTATGCTGGGGATGTGATCTTCAGACAGAGCATGAAAGATACCTCACCGAAAATATATTTAAACGCCCAGTATTTGTGACAGACTACCCTAAGGAAATCAAGGCGTTTTATATGAAGATGAATCCGGACAATAAAACCGTGGCGGCCATGGACTGCCTGGTACCGGGAATCGGGGAAATAATGGGTGGGAGTCAGAGGGAAGACAACCTGGATAGGCTTCTTGCCAGAATGGAAGAATTGAAACTGAATCGGGAAGACTACGGATTTTATCTGGATTTGCGCAAATACGGCTCCGCCAGGCATGCCGGATTTGGACTTGGATTCGAAAGAATGATTATGTATCTTACCGGCATGTCCAACATACGTGATGTAATCCCATTTCCCAGAACCGTAAACAATTGCGAACTATAAATGAATAGCAAAAAGCTGCAGGAAGACCTGCAGCTTTTTGCTATTTTCTGTGTTTTCTCTTATATTCATCGACCAGCTTGTTGATTTTCTGGATTGGATCCAGAAGATAACTAATGGAAGAATCATGGTTGAGGGTATCAATCATCAGGGCAATGTACTTGCTCATATCGACACTCAGATAGTATGGTTTGGAGAGCAGTTCAGGAGTCTGATATATCAGGTTAGTGGTAAGGACCCTGTCTATGATTCCGTCTTTATGAGCCTTATCGAAGACCGCAAGTCCGTTGGTAAACAGTCCGAACGTTGAAATGACGAAAACCCTTCTGGCTTTTCTTCTTTTCAGTTCCGTTGCGGTGTCGATCATACTTCCGCCGGAGGAAATCATATCGTCGATGATAAGAACATCTTTTCCCTCCACGGAGGCTCCTAAAAATTCATGGGCAACAATGGGGTTGGTACCATTAACGATTCTGGCATAATCCCTTCGTTTGTAGAACATACCGATATCGAGACCAAGGACATTGGCAAAATATACGGCCCTTCCCATGGCTCCCTCGTCAGGGCTGATTACCATCATATGTTCCGGTGCAATGTCCAGATCATTCTCTGCGTTCATCAGTTCTTTCAAAAACTGATAGGTTGGCTGGATGGTTTCGAAGCCCTTGAGAGGTACGGCGTTCTGTACTCTTGGGTCATGAGCGTCAAATGTAAGAATATTCTCTACACCCATAGATGTAAGTTCCTGAAGGGCAAGCGCACAGTCAAGCGATTCCCTTGCAGTACGTTTATGCTGTCTGCTTTCGTATAAAAAAGGCATGATGACAGTGATCTTTTTTGCTTTTCCACCGACTGCCGCGATAATACGCTTCAGATCCTGGTAGTGGTCATCGGGAGACATATGGTTTACCGCGCCACAAAGCTTGTAGGTCAGGCTATAGTTGGTAACATCCACGATGATATAAAGATCATCGCCTCGCACGGATTCCCTGATGATGCCTTTGGCTTCCCCAGAACCGAAACGTGGAACATCTGTACTAACGATGTAGCTGTCTTTAAGATAGCCGTTATAGTTAATGGAATGCGTATAATTGCTTTCCCTGTTCTTACGCCATGAAGAAATGTACCAATCTACCTTCTCGCCAATACTTCTGCTCCCGGACATGGGGATTATTCCCAGCGGCCCGACGGGTATCATCTCCGCTATGTGCTCTTCAATTTGTTTCTCCATATTCAGCCCTCCAATTTTTTCTTTACGCGAATATCATCGCCAAATATTTTAAGCATCGTATAATTGCTGGTTATTCTTGAAAAAGTTCTTTCAGAATAGGTCTTTTGCAAGTCCTCGATTGAAAGATTTGTTGACATGATAGTCGGACGCTTACTCAGGTACCGCTCATTGATACAGTTAAATAATCCCGAACTGGTGAAGGAATTAACGAGTTCGGTACCCAGGTCATCGATAATTAATAAATCACAGGTCAAAATATGCTTCATAATGTATTCTGCATTATCCGTATCATTCCCCCGTCTGAATGTTGCATCGGAAAGGAGTTCGAATAATTTGATTGCAGATAAATAAATGACGGAATAGGACCGCTCGATCAGCTCCTTGGCAATGCAGCTGCAAAGAAATGTCTTGCCGGTTCCCGCTTCTCCATAAAAAAACAGATTGTCATATACCGTTCCGAAGTTTTTGATGAAGTTTTTACAGATGGAGACGACTTTCTGAATATTCTTCAGAGGAGTTGTCCCAGTGATTCTGTTTGCTTCCGTATCCGAATAATATTTGAAGGAAAATTTGTCGAAATTTTCCTCTTTCAATATTTCCTTTATATTTGACTGATCATATAGAATGTTGATGATTTCCTGCGTAAAGCAGTGACACTTTTTGCTGTCGATATAACCGGTATCCTTGCAGTCGCGGCAGTAATAATCTGTCTCCAGATAGTCTTTGGAATAGCCTGCAGATTTTATAAGTTCTGCTTTTTCTTTGCCAAGACTGGAGATAGCCGTCTTATAAGAGGATGCATCTTCGGCATTTCCGTTAAGGAGCTGCTTAGCATACGCAACCGAAAGGGCAGCAACCTGATTGTCAATTTCTACGAGCCTCGGTATCCTAGTATATACTTCCTTTTTTCTTAAGTCAAGTTCACGTTGCTTATTCAGCCTCTTTTGGTCATAAGTTCTGAATATCTGATCATACTGGACTTTGCTCAAAGACAATGGTGTTTCCTCCTAATTGTTATTTAAAAGCTGTTTTTCCAGTTCTGCATAATTGTACGTGCGTTGGGAGAAGCTGTTGAAATTGTTCTTTGCCTTCTGTACAGACACAGCCGGCTTTTTGCTGTTATGCTCCTCGTCCAGTGACTGCACCTCCGTCAGGTGGTGGATTCCTCTTTCCTTCCACTTGGTCAGTATGGAGTCCGCATATTCAAAGCTTGGCTGATGGATGGAACGGATGGTCCGGTTGCAGGCTTCAATAATAATGTCAATGTCGAATCCATAGGAATTGGTCCATTTTACGATAAAGGCTTTTTCTTCATTGCCTGGATTTCGGCCTGAAATACCAAAGGCTTTTAATACGGAGAAGATGCTGTTGCTGTAAAGGCTGGCAGCCTCCTTTGCCTCAGCAACCGTACATATATTATGGGAAGCCCAATCCAGGGCCACTTTTTCAATATATCGCATGCTTTTGTGGTTTTTGGAAACGCAGTATTCAAAAAGGTATTCGATAAGGTCATGGGGAAAAGAAAGAACATCATAAAAGTATAAAATGGTGTTTGTATCCGCCGGGCTCAAGGTTTTGCCCAGATATTTCTGGATGATGTACATAAGCTGTGAAATATCTTCCTTGGCCAGAAAGCTTTCCAGATCATCACGTGAATATACCGGTTTTTTCTTGTCTTCTACGATGGGTTCCATTTGCGGCTGCGGGGACTCGGCTGGTTGTTCGCTGTCTTCTTCCGAAAAGGAAGGGACTTCCTCGAAACGGATACCGCCGAGGTGTTTCTGCGAATCATAGGTCAGGGTCATCAGCCCTTTGCCTTCCCAGAAGGTCAGAGCTCTCAGAATGTCCTTTTCAGTGTAATTGAAAACATCGGCCATTTTGCACACCGATAAATCCCTGCTTCCGGAGGAAACACATTTTAAGAGATAAAGATATATTTTGACAAAGTCACCATTTGCATGGGGCATATAGCGGTCGATAAAGATATTCGGCACAGCGGTAAAGCCGGCCAGGTTTTTACATTCAAGATTCAGCATATTCATTATAGTTCATTCCAATCGGCAAATAGTTTATTTCGTTCATTATAGCACAGCAACTTGTTTTTGTTAACACGACTGAAGCTTGAGATATCGACTTTACAAGGTTTCCCGGGTGTGTGGATTGTGTGGATAACTACTGTCCGAGCAGCCTTTCCCCAATTAACACAACGTCTCCAGCACCCATAGTTATCAACAAGTCACCGTTAATACAATTTTCTAATAAAAAATTTTCAATGTCATCAAAGGATTGGAAATGATAAGCTTCCTTTCCAAGTTTTACGAGCTCATCCAAAAGATCCTTGGAAGAAATATTCAAGGTGTTTTTCTCCCGGGCCGCATAGATATCCGTCAGGACAACCTTATCGGCAAGGGTAAGGGCACTGGCGAAATCCTTAAGGAACACACTGGTTCTGGTATATGTATGTGGTTGGAAGACACACCACAGGGTCTTGTGAGGATACTTCCTGGCTGTGTTTAAGGTTGCCCTTATCTCATCCGGATGGTGGGCATAGTCATCCACAACGGTGATGCCTTTAATGCTTCCCTTGAATTGAAATCTTCTGTCGCAACCTTCATAGGCAGCAAGAGATTGGATAATCAAATCTATTGGTACACCCATGGTACGGGCGGTGGCGACAGCGGCCAGTGAATCTTGAATGTTATGGAATCCGGGTACCTTCAGAGAAATTCTGCCTGCAAAGCTTCCATTTTCCATGAGGTCATAATGGCCGTTGGCAAACTCGTCGTAGGCAACGTTTGCTGCGCCATAATCACTGTTGTGGAGGCCGGTTCCAAATGTGACGATTCGGGCGTCTGTTCCCTGCGTTATGTAGTCGAAGTCTTCTATGTCACTGCTGATGATGAGGGTTCCATCCAGTGGCAGCAGGGAGGCAAAGTTACGGAAACTTTGACGAATGTCCTGGATGTCCTTAAAGAAATCCATATGGTCAGCATGTATATTTAAGATTACGGCGACAGTCGGAGAAAAAGACAGAAAGCTGTTGGTATATTCACAGGCTTCTGTGACAAAATTGCCTGATTTTCCGATTCGGAGATTTCCTTCGATTTTTTTTAGCATTCCGCCGACCAGCACCGTAGGATCGGAATCGTTGTCTATCAGGATATGGGAAATCATGGAAGTGGTAGTGGTTTTCCCGTGTGTTCCGGCAACACCAACAGCAACCTCGTAGTTCTTCATGATTTGTCCCACCAGTTCTGCCCGTGGAATGGAAGGGATCCCAAAAGAGTGGGCCCCGGCGAGCTCTGGATTATCTTCTTTGATGGCTGCAGTGTAAATGACCAGGTCGATGTCGTTATCCAGATTTTCAGCACTTTGTCCGATGTGGACGGTGATTCCCAGGCGTTCCAATCTTTTGGTGAGATCTGATTCCCTGGAATCGGATCCGGATACGGTGAAGCCTTTGGTCAGCAGGATCTCAGCAAGGGCACTCATGCTGATTCCGCCGATACCTATAAAATACACGTGGATTTTATTTGAAAAGTCTATTTTATACATAATATTTTCCATTCCCTGATTTATTTATTTTGATATGTGTTTTAATGATTCCAAACTATTATATACAATATAACACGAAAATCAATCGTTATTTCATCGAATGCAGAAAAGCGGCCGCTTTGGAATATATCTCTTCTACATCCTGGTTTATGTAGAACAAACCGTCCTCATAGAGGATCTTTCCATTCACCATGGTCAGCCTGACATTTTGTTTTGAACCGCTATACACAAGGTTTTTAACGGTATCGTTGATCGGGCGCATATTCGGCTGGTTCAGGTCGATGACGGCCAGGTCTGCTTTTTTCCCCACGGCCAGCTTATCGCAGTCAAAAAGTCCCATGGCAAGGGCTCCCTGAGTTACGGCCATGTCCAGGACAGATTCTGCCGGACACGCGGAAGCGTCGTGCATCAGCTGCTTTTGAAGGGCTGTTACCAGGTACATTTCCCTGAACATATCCAGGCAGTTGTTGCTGGCAGGACCGTCTGTTCCAATCGCTACTGGAATTCCCTGGCGCAGATATCTTTCTACAGGTGCAATCCCACTGGCCAGTTTAAGGTTGGATGCGGGATTGGTTACCACGAAAAGTCCCCGGTCCTTGAAAATTCGGGTGTCTTCTTCACTCAGATGTACGCAGTGAAAACCGCCACCGCCAAAATTATGGATGCCAAGCTCCTCGAAGAGTGCAGTGGGGGTTTTGTTATATCGGGACATACAGCCCTCTACTTCCGCCAGGGTCTCGGAATTGTGGGTGAACACGGGTGCTTCATGCCGAGCCGCCATGTCCGCGATCCCCTCCAGGAGATTCCGGCTGGTGGTGTACTCTGCATGAAAACCAAGCTTATATGAAAGCAGGCTGTCGGGCTGGTTGAAGTTTTTGTAATGCTCCTCCATGATTTCCAGGGATTCCTGGAAATTGTTGAGGCAGCCGCAGATTACAGTCCTGAAGCCGCAGTCCGCCGAGGCAGCAGCGACCGCAGGAACGTGAAAATACATGTCAAAATTGGCTGTAATTCCGCTTGTAAGATATTCCATCAGGGCAATGATGCTGAAGATATATGTTTTATCGGGAGTCAGCTTTGCTTCCATTGGAAAGACGCTTTTATTCAGCCATTCATCCAGGGGGCGGTCATCGGCAAAGGAGCGGAGGAACGTCATGGGAGAATGGGTATGTGCATTCTTGAATCCGGGAATAATCAGGTTGCCGTTCAGGTTGATTTCCCGGTCACATTTCGGTCCATCGGGCCTATGCGGACCGATATAACTGATCCGGTCATCCGTGACATAAAGGTCGCCTGAACGGATATGAAAAGTATCGGAGCAGTCCAGAATCTGGGCATTGTAAAAGCGTATAATCATTTGATTGATCCTCCTTTTGTCAGACGGCCGCGGGTAACTTTAAATCAGACTGAAACATCAATAAAATTATAGCACCAGTAAGGGTCAAAGACCATAAATATTTATAAAATCTATTCACTAAACAAAGGGGATATGTTATAATATATCAAAGTTATCTGTTATTTTCTTTATTAAGTGGTTGTTTTAAAATTACTATATAGGTGCATCCATTGTGTAGTATTCACAAACAAGGAGGGAACATAACAATGCAGATTACAGACGTAAGAGTAAGGAAGGTAACGAAAGAGGGGAAGATGAAAGCAGTCGTCTCCATAACATTTGATGCGGAGTTTGTTGTTCATGACATTAAAGTGATTGAGGGAGAAAAAGGTCTCTTTATTGCGATGCCCAGTCGTAAAGCAGCAGATGGTGAATACCGTGACATTGCCCATCCGATCAATTCGGAGACCAGGGAACGTATCCAGGAGATAATACTGGAGAAGTATCAGCACGTTCTTGAGGAAGAAGAGGTACTCGAAGAGTTTGAAGAATAAATAGAGTTTAACCGGGGGCGTGGATATTTATATCCAGGCCCCTTTTTGAGGAAAAGAGGACATTTAATATGCATATTATTGTAGGATTGGGAAATCCAACCACGAAATATAGAGGAACAAGACACAATATCGGTTTTGAAATAATTGACAGGCTGGCGGATGTCCATAGAATAAGCATAGACACCGGAAAACATAAGGCTCTTTGCGGGAAGGGAGCCATTGAAGGGGAAAAGGTAGTATTGGCCAAACCAATGACATTCATGAACCTGAGCGGAGAGTCCGTGAGGGCACTGGTGGATTACTATAAAATTGATGTTGAAAAAGAACTGATAATTATATATGATGATATAAATCTGGAACCCGGTGCGTTAAGAATCAGAACAAAGGGGAGTGCGGGGGGACATAATGGAATCAAGAGCATTATAGCCCATCTCGGAACCCAGAATTTTGCCAGGGTCCGGGTTGGCGTTGGAAGCAATAAATCACATGCGGACCTGGCGGATTTTGTCCTGAGCCACTTTTCGCCACAGGAAAAAATAATGATGGAGGAAAGCGCCGGGGAAGCAGTCAGGGCGGTGGAGACCATTGTTGCCGCAGGAATAGAAAAAGCGATGAATGATTTTAATGGATTAAAAAAGTAATCATAAGGATGTGAAGGATTTGAAAGCATTGGTTGCTCCGCTGTATGAACTTGAAGAATTCAAGGCGGTAAAAAGCCAGCTGGGACAGTATACGGGACCTGTTCAGGTTTCCGGATGTATTGAGTCTCAGATGGAGCATTTTATGTACAGTATCGGTGATGGCTTTAACACAAAAGTCATCATTACTTTTAGTGAGCAGAAAACCAAGGAAATATATGAAAACTACAAGCTGTATGACCAGGAAGTGTACATATATCCGGCAAAAGACCTGATGTTTTACAATGCGGATGTGCATGGGAATTATATAGTCAAACAGAGGCTCGATGCAATCAAGGCAATTGTCGAAGGGCGTCAGGCCGTCATTATAACTACGGCGGACGGTCTTATGAATAAAATTCTTCCGATAGAAGCTGCAAGGGATAATATCCTGCATTTTAAATCCGGTCAGCGGCTGAATCTGGAAGAGCTTGCAAAAACCCTCAGGAAACTTGGATATGAGAGAGCTGTCCAGGTGGAGTCACCAGGATTTTTTGCAATCCGGGGCAGCATCATTGATATCTTTCCTTCAACGGAGGAGTCTCCCGTACGTATCGATTTATGGGACGAAGAAATCGATTCCATAAAATATTTTGACGTGGAAAGCCAGAGATCCGTTGAGAATCTGAAAGAGGTCACGGTCTATCCGGCTTCTGAATATATTCTTACACAAGAACAAATGGAAGAAGGCATACGCAAGGTACGCGAAGATGCCGAGGCTTTGGAAGCTTCGTTCCGAAGCGGGATGAGGACGGAGGAAGCCCACAGGATAAAAACCATTACGGAAGAATTTTGTGAACAGGCGCTGATATCCCAGGGAAATGTGGCATTGGACAGCTATATCGGCTACTTTTTCCAGACCCAGGTTTCTCTGCTGGACTATTTGGATCCGAAGAAAACCATCTGTTTTATTGATGAGCCGGATCGGGTGCAGGAAAAGGCAAGGGCCGTCATGTTTGAATTTAACGAGAGCATGATGCATCGTCTGGAAAAAGGATATGTTCTTCCCGGGCAGACGGATATACTTTATTCCCCACAGGAAACTCTGGACAGGGTAAAAAGATTTAAATGTGTCCTGTTCACAGGACTCGGACAGGCCCCAAAGGATTATGAGGTGTCTGAAAGCAGAATGATATCTGCCAAAAACATCAATTCTTATCAGGGGAATTTCCCCCTCCTGACCAAAGAGTTAAAAAAATATACATCCCAAAAGTACAGGGTTATTCTGCTATCCGCATCCAGGACCCGAGCAGCCAGACTGGCCGAAAATCTCAGGGAATATGACCTGAATGCCTTTCATACGGAAGATGAGGAAAGGGTAATCACCGGAGGGGAAATCATGGTTATGCAGGGGAATCTGCATAAAGGCTTTGAATACCCGGATATCAAGCTGGTTATCATCACTGAAAAAGATATCTTTGGAGAAAAGAAAAAAAGAAAAAAGAAAAAATCGACCTATTCCGGGGAGAAGATAACCAATTTCTCCGAGCTTGGAACAGGAGATTATGTGGTTCATGAAAACCATGGTCTTGGAATATACCGGGGAATTGAAAAAATCGTAACCGATAATGTGACCAAGGATTACATAAAAATAGAATATGCAAACAGCGGAATCCTTTACATTCTGGCTAGTAAGCTGGATATGATCCAGAAATATGCAGATGCATCCGCCGAGAGAAAGCCAAAGCTGAACCGGCTGGGTTCTGTGGAGTGGACAAAGACCAAAACCAGAGTGCGGGGAGCAGTAAGGGAAATTGCCAAAGACCTGGTGAGGCTCTACGCAATACGAAAGGACCGGGAAGGGTTCCAGTATTCACCGGATACGGTATGGCAGAAGGAATTCGAGGAGATGTTTCCCTATTCTGAGACGGAAGACCAGCTGAATGCCGTTGAAGACATAAAAAGGGATATGGAAAGCAAAAAAATCATGGACAGGCTCATCTGCGGGGATGTGGGATATGGAAAGACCGAAGTGGCCATACGGGCAGCATTCAAGGCGGTACAGGACGGAAAACAGGTAGCCATTCTTGTTCCTACTACCATCCTGGCCCTTCAGCATTATAATACGATTACGGACAGAATGAAGGACTACCCGATCACGGTCCAGCTTTTGTCCAGATTTAAAACGGCAACCAATCAGAAAAAAGGCATCAAGGGTCTTGAAAGCGGCATGTCGGACATAGTGGTTGGGACCCACAGACTGCTTTCGGCAGATGTTAAATTTAAGAACCTGGGGCTTCTGATCATCGACGAGGAGCAGAGGTTCGGGGTAGTCCATAAGGAAAAGCTGAAAAAACTGAAGGAAAACGTGGATGTGCTCACTCTTTCCGCCACCCCGATCCCCAGAACTCTTCATATGAGCCTGATTGGTATCCGGGATATGAGTGTACTGGAAGAGCCTCCGGTAGAGAGGGTGCCGATTCAGACCTACGTGATGGAATACGATGAAGAAATCGTACGGGAGGTTATAAACCGTGAGGTGTCCAGAAAAGGGCAGGTTTACTACGTATATAACCGAATCAGCGACATTGATGAGGTGACCGATAAGATTTCCAGGCTGGTTCCCGGATGCAGGGTACGTTTCGCCCATGGGCAGATGCATGAAAGAGAGCTGGAAGGCGTGATGTATGAATTCATCAACGGCGAGGTGGATGTACTCGTAACCACTACCATCATCGAAACAGGCCTGGATATCTCCAATGTAAACACGATTATTATACATGATTCTGATAATTTTGGGCTTTCCCAGCTATATCAGCTTAGGGGAAGGGTCGGCCGCTCCAACAGGACGGGATATGCGTTCCTGATGTACCGGAGAAATAAAGTTCTGAAAGAAGTAGCCGAAAAAAGACTAAAAGCTATCCGGGAATTCACCGATCTGGGGTCCGGGATCAAGATTTCGCTGAGGGACTTAGAACTCCGGGGAGCTGGCAATATACTGGGGTCAAGCCAGCATGGACACATGGAGGCGGTCGGCTATGACCTTTACTGTAAAATGCTGAATGAGGCCGTGCAGGAAATGAAGGGAATAAGGACTGGGGAAGAATATGAGACCACCATTGACCTGGATGTCGATGCATTTATTCCTCCCCGATATATCAAAAACGAAAGCCAGAAGCTGGATGTATACAAGCGAATTGCCCAGATTACATCGGATGGAGAATACGAGGATATGCAGGATGAGCTTGTTGACAGATTCGGGGATATTCCGAAACCGGTGGCAAATCTGCTCCTGGTTGCTTTGATTAAGGCTAAAGCACACAGGAACTATGTTACAGAGATAACCAATACGGAAAAATGGATAAAATTCATCATGTTCGAGAGTGCGAAAGTGGACGTGAACAAGATTCCGGAGATTATTCAGAAGCATAAAAAACGCCTTACCATTACGGTTGAAAAGAACCCTTATTTCACATATTTTTTGAAGGAACCGCTGCGCGATATGAAGGAAATGAAGACGATAATATGGGGGGTTCTGGACGATATTGGCAGCATTATGGAATAATGTCGGAAAAACGCCCTGAAACCATTGAAAAATCAAGGAAAATTGGCAAAATTCCTTGACAAACCCTGCGTAAACAGATATAAATATACTTGAAGGTTGCAGTTTTGCGCTGATACGTAATTTTTGCGCAGCTGCTTATCTGTAAGTGCCCCGCTTTTATCGCAGGCGGAAGTCATTAATGTCCATATTAGTGTACAAGAGCAGAGGAGGGTTTTATCCATGAACAAAGCAGAATTGGTTGCGGCAATTGCCGTAAAGACAGAGTTATCAAAGAAGGATTCAGAAAAAGCGTTAAAGGCTTTCACAGACGTCGTGGCAGAAGAACTTAAAAAGGGTGAAAAAGTTCAGTTAGTTGGATTCGGAACATTCGAAGTTACGAAGAGAGCTGCCAGAGAAGGAAGAAATCCGAAAAGCGGAGAACCTATGAAGATACCTGCATCAAAGGCTCCAAAATTCAAAGCTGGAAAAGCATTAAAAGATACGGTTAATGTAACCACAACAACAACTAAAAAAAAGAAATAAGAAAAGTTTAAAAGACACCCTGCTTTTATCATAAAAGCAGGGTGTTTTGTAAAGTGAACGGGAGGACCGATATATGAGACTGGACAAATATTTAAAGGTTTCCAGACTGATCAAACGTAGGACGGTCGCAAATGAAGCCTGCGATGCAGGACGGGTTTTCATTAATGACCGGCAGGCAAAGGCGTCCGCAGAGGTTAAGGTTGGCGATGTCATTGTCATAAAATTCGGGACAAGAGAGGTCAAGGCTGAGATTCTCAGTGTTCAGGAGACTGTGAAGAAGGATGAAGCAAAAGAAATGTTCCGGTATTTGTGAAAATAGCTCAGAAGGTATTGAAAAAAGCCAGCCGGTCAATTAAAATGAAAGACAAGGGATACTTGGTTTTATCGGAGGGTTGAAAATGAGAAAATATGGAAAGAAAAGAAGCCGGAACAGGCTGGGAATATTTTCCATCGCAATCGTGGTGCTGCTCATGGGGACAGTACTCACCACTAAAATGGTGTATCTCCACAACCGGAATGTGGAAATGAATGAGCAGAAAGCCGAATTGCAGGGACTTCTTGAGGATGAGACACTCAGGAAAGATGACCTCGAAAAAGAACGTATTTATGTCCAAACAAAGAAATACATCGAAGAAAAGGCATATGGTCTGGGGTATCTGTATCCGGATGAAATCATATTTAAACCAACTGAAAAATAAAAGGCGGGCATTTCGATTTCGTATTGAAGTGCTTTTCTTGTTTTTTACATATATTTGGAATGGGAGAAGTCATGACGGGAAGGGTAAAGGAATATCTGCTTAAAAACAGGCTGATTCAAAATGGAGAAGGCGTTGTCCTGGGAATTTCGGGCGGAGCGGATTCTGTATGCCTTCTGTCCGTCCTGCATAAGCTCAGCCGGGCTATGAACCTGAAGCTCACTGTTGTGCATGTAAATCATGGCATCCGAGGGGAAGAAGCCGTGGAGGACAGCAGGTATGTGGAAGGACTGTGCAGGGAAAGACAGATACCCTTTCGGCTGTTTTGCGTGGATGCCCCTGCAACGGCCGCCCGGGAGAAGCTGTCGGTTGAGGAGGCCGGAAGAAAGCTGAGATATCAGCTTTTAGAGCAGGTCCGACTGGAAACCGGCGCCGATAAAATAGCTGTGGCCCATAACAAAAACGACAGTGCAGAAACCATGCTGTTCAACCTTTTTCGGGGAACCGGGATAAAAGGGCTGTCGGGAATAAGGCCCTGCCGGAATCATATAATCAGGCCAATACTGTTCCTGGAGCGAAAAGAAATTGAAGAATATCTGGAGACTGAAGGGCTGCCCTATAGAACGGACAGCACGAACCTGGAGACGGATTATATGCGGAACAAAATCAGGCTGAAGCTTTTTCCGGTCATTACCGGAGAAATAAATACCAGGGCAGTCAGCCATATAACGGATGCCTGCGCGGAAATTGCCGAAACAGAGGAGTATCTTGGCAAAATCACGAATAATTCGTATGCCGAAACGGTAAAAGAGAAAGAAGGCATGCTGTTCATAGATGGTGCAGCCTTTCAAAGGCTTGAAAAGGTAATCAGGAAGAGGATTATCCGCAAAGCGATACAAGAAATGGCGGAAAGTCTTAAAGACATAACCAGAACGCACATAGAGGATGTGCTGGAACTTCTTGACAAAAACGTAGGTAAGAAAATTTCCCTCCCGTACGGTGTGGAGGTTAAGAGAACTTACGATGGTATAACCGTTTATAAAGAGGATCGAGTGCAAGCAGCGGCATCCCTGGAACCCCTTGAAATCGAAAAAAACGGAAGCTACACGTTTGACGGAGGAACTGTCACATTGCGGCTTCTGGACGAGGGGATAAATAATGATGAACTTGGGGGAAACCACTATACGAAACATTTCGATTATGATAGAATAAAAGGCAATTTAACTATTCGGACCCGCCGGCAGGGCGACTATATTACCATAAGCCCAGGCTGTAAAAAGAAAAAACTTAAAACCTATTTCATTGATTGCAAAATCCCAAGGGAATACAGGGATGAGACACTTCTTCTTGCAGAGGAAAACCACATATTATGGATAATAGGGCAGGAGCGGATCAGTGAATATTATAAGTTGTCGGAGAATACCCGGAATATTTTGGAAGTAAGCTATATTGGAGGGCATGATGAAAGATAAAATCAGTGTGATGATATCGGAAGAAGATGTGAATCGGAAAATCAGAGAACTGGGAGCAGAGATATCAAAGGATTATGAAGGAAAGGATCTTCATATGATCTGCGTGCTGAAGGGCGGGGCCTTCTTCATGTGCGAACTGGCCAAGAGGATCACTGTTCCGGTTACAATCGATTTTATGTCCGTTTCCAGTTATGGAGGAGAAACGGAAAGCAGCGGAATTGTAAGGATTGTGAAGGATCTGGACGAACCGGTGGAAGGAAGGGAAGTCCTGGTTGTAGAGGATATAGTAGATTCCGGCAGGACATTAAGTTATCTGATGGGGATGCTGCAGGATAGAAAGCCGAAAAGCCTGGCGCTCTGTACCCTGTTAAATAAACCGGACAGAAGGGTAACGGAGGTCCGGGTGGATTACATCGGATTTGATATACCGGATAAGTTTGTAGTTGGATTTGGACTTGATTACGGACAGAGATACAGAAACCTCCCATTCATTGGAGTGGTGGAAGAGTAAAATGAGCGAAACAGGAGGACGGAAGTTTGAATAAACAGATGAAGGGCATGGGATTTTATGTCGTAATTGCATTGATAATGATTACAACCCTGTATTTTATGACAAGCAACAAAAGTACCGGAACGGATTACACAGAAACACAGTTCCTCAAGGATCTTCAGGCTGGCAAAGTAACCGATGTGGTCATTACGCAGAATGAACAGGTTCCCACAGGAAGCGTTATCGCGACCCTAAAAGATGGGAATAACAAACAGATTTACATTGAGGATACAGGAAGAATTGTCGGATATCTCCTGGAGAACAATTACGATAATTATGTAATTCGGGATGTGGAAAAACCAAGCTTCATCATGACGACCATTGTCCCTATTGTGATAGGACTCATCCTTGTTTTTGTGATTTTTTCTGTCATGAGCAACCAGGCTGGCTCCGGCGGCAATAAGATGATGAATTTCGGAAAAAGCAGAGCCAAGAAAAGCACGGATCTTTCTAAAAAAGTTTCCTTTAAAAACGTAGCCGGCCTTGATGAGGAAAAAGGGGAATTGGAAGAAATTGTTGATTTTCTGAAATTTCCAAAGAAGTACACCGAACTGGGAGCAAGAATCCCCAAAGGAGTACTGCTTGTAGGTCCTCCGGGAACGGGAAAAACCCTTTTGGCCAGAGCGGTGGCAGGAGAAGCTGGTGTTCCGTTTTTCAGCATATCCGGTTCGGATTTTGTGGAAATGTTTGTGGGCGTTGGTGCGTCCAGGGTCAGGGATCTGTTTGAGGAGGCAAAGAAAAATGCTCCTTGTATCGTGTTTATTGATGAAATCGATGCTGTTGCCAGAAGAAGAGGAACGGGCATGGGCGGCGGACATGATGAAAGAGAACAGACTCTTAACCAGTTGCTGGTGGAAATGGATGGTTTCGGTGTAAACGAGGGAATCATAGTAATGGCGGCCACAAACAGGGTGGATATTCTGGATCCGGCTATCTTGCGGCCGGGTCGTTTTGACCGTAAGGTTGCCGTGGGAAGACCGGACGTCAGGGGTAGGGAAGCCATCCTGCAGGTTCATTCCAAAAACAAGCCTCTCGGGGATGATGTCAATTTGGATACAGTGGCTCGTACGACGGCTGGATTCACAGGAGCCGACCTGGAAAACCTTATGAATGAGGCGGCTATTCAGGCGGCAAAGAAGAAAAACAGCTTCATAACGCAGGGAGATATCGAGCAGGCGTTCATCAAAGTCGGCATAGGCACAGAAAAGAAAAGCCGGGTAATTTCAGATAAAGAAAAGAAAATCACGGCGTATCATGAAGCCGGTCATGCCGTCTTGTTCCAGGTACTTCCAGACGTAGGTCCCGTACATACAATTTCTGTGATTCCTACAGGAGTGGGAGCGGCCGGTTATACGATGCCGCTGCCTGAAAATGATGATATGTTCAGCACAAAAGGGAAAATGCTCCATACCATTATGGTTAGCCTGGGAGGCAGAATCGCTGAGGAGATGGTGTGCGACGATATTACGACGGGCGCATCCCAGGACATAAAGCAGGCTACCGGAATAGCGAAGGCCATGGTAATGAGATATGGAATGTCCGAGAAAGTCGGAATGATATGCTATGATGACGACACGGATGAAGTCTTTATCGGCAAAGATCTGGCGCATGCCAGGGGATATGCGGATCAGACGGCATCCATTATCGACATGGAAGTGAAAAGGATTGTAGACGAATGCTATATAAAGGCAAAGGACATCCTGGAGGAATACAAAACGATCCTTCATAAATGTGCCGAGCTTCTTATCGTAAAAGAGAAGATCGGACGGGAAGAGTTCGAAGCATTGTTTGAATAAAAGAGACGAGCGTATGTCAGGCTGACATGCGCTTGTTTTATTTTTGTGAAAACTGCTGTGTAAACAGGTTAACTCCCGGATTCAGATTATCATTTCTCCAGGCGGCTATTGCGGTGATGGTCTCGGGCTGGGGCGCAGGCAGGAAGTACTTGTAGTAGGAAAGTTCCATCCGGGTAATCCCGGTGTCCACGAGGGCAACCCCGAGACCGGAACGGACGTAAATTAGCTGCGAGGCTATATTGGGACTGTAAATCACTTTGCTGCAGCTGAAACCAAAATTGGATAAGAAGCGGTTCACATCCTCCAGACGGCCGGGAGAATCAGTTACGGAAGGAACAATAAAGGTTTCATCCCGAAAATCTTCCATCCTGAGATCCGATTTTGCGGCAAGGGGATGGGATGTGCTCATAAGTATCAGGGGAAGAACATCGGAGATTTTGTGGGAAATCACGTTTTGTATGTTCTTCATTTCGAAATCCAGCGTAAAAATGACATCCATTTTTCCATCTTTCAGGCCCTGTCTTAATTCCTGGAAGGAGCCGGTAATCAGGGACAGGCTGATTCCGGGAAATTTCTGCTGGAAAGGTACAATATAGTCCGGAACAAAAAGTTCCATATTAAAAGGATCCAGACAACCGATTATCAGATTCCCGGTTTTCCCCTGTGAGGCATTGACGGCTGTGGCGACTCCCTTTTCTATGTTCTCGATGGATTCGATAAGGTGCGTCAACATAATGGCACCAGAGGGTGTAAGCTGCAGATTCTTTTTGTTGTGGTTGAAAAGATTAAACCCGAGTTCCTTCTCCAGCAGGGAAATCTGACGGCTGATATTCGGCTGCGAAGTATAGTGCTCCTGTGCGCATTTTGTAAAGCTCAGATGCTTTGCGGCGGATATGAAATATTTTATCTGGTGTGTTGTCATGGGTGACCTCCTTTGTTTTATTATAACAAATATTTAATTAAATACAATTATATATACAGATATGTTATTAAATAATGCCATATAGATATTTTTACTTTGAGGTCCTTCGTGTTAAAATTACAGAAAGAAATATAAAGGAGACGATTCAATGAAAAAAGTAGCTGTAACCAGGGAAGAAAAGGCATTGCCATATTACAAATATTTCAACCGCGAAATGGCAGAGGCACCGGCTGAAAAAGTAAAAATCGGGGAGGGTCCTCAGAATGATCCCCGAAACGGAGTAAAATTAGAAGACAGGAATAAATACCTGTCTGGAGAAGCGCCCGGATTTGAGGTTGGATTCTGTGTAATGGAAAATGGAACAGGACTTGTGGCGAATAAGACATTTATGCAGGGAGTTACCGGTGAGATGCTGGACTGGTGGTTTCCATGGCATAGCGTTGGCTCTGATCTGCGATATAAAATATGGGATAATGAAGATCATTACTTCGCAAAAGCAGATAAGGTGGAATATGTTGTAGACCCGAATGTGCCGAACAGCCAGAAAACCTGGGGAGTGAACCATCAGATACTGGAGGACATCGGGTCCGGTCCGGAGCCGCTTTTGCTTTGCTTCAAACGCCCTAAAGACATGGGATTTGATGAAAGTATACTTGGCACTGAAAAGTGTGCTTCCCTCGTATGCGGTTATGGCATCGGAACTCCTGCCATCATGGTGCATAAATGGTATCCGGTGGAAGGCGGTGTGATGTTTGAATCCCGTTTCTGGATCGGATACACGGCAAAGGACGGTGAATTCATTAAAGTGGTTCCGGAAGGACAAGCAATTCCCGAAATTGTCACCAGAAAACTGTTCCAGCACAATATAAAGGAATACACGAATCTTGCGAATTTTCTTCCGGAAATCTATGCCGAGGAAAAGGATAACTTCTAAAAAACGATGTATGCGGACAGCCTTCCGGGGCTGTCTCATTTTAAATGGAAGGCCTTAAATTGGTTGACAAAGGTAGAAAAATATTTTACAATCGGTTTGTCATCATGACTGCCCAGATAGCTCAGTCGGTAGAGCAGAGGACTGAAAATCCTCGTGTCACTGGTTCGATTCCGGTTCTGGGCATTTTTTGTTACCAAATTTCGGGAGGTGGCCATGAAAGTTGTTCTTGCAGCCCTGAATGCAAAATATATTCACTCGTGTCTGGCTGTTTACAGCCTGAAAGCAAATGCGGCAGAATATAAAAATGACATAAGCATAGAAGAATATACGATAAACCAGAAAAACGAAGACATCGTCAGACAGCTCTATGTGTCGGGTCCGGATGTTCTTGCATTTTCCTGCTATATTTGGAACATCGAGCAGACCATGCGGGTTGTCAGGGATATCAGAAAGATTCTTCCGGTAACCAGGATTTGGCTTGGGGGTCCGGAAGCTTTTTATAATGCAAAAAAACTTCTGGAGGAAAATCAGGAGCTGGATGGAATCATGCTGGGTGAAGGGGAGCACACTTTTTATGAACTCCTCAGGTTTTATGACGGAAAAGGAAAAAGCCTGAAGGACGTGAATGGAATCGTCCTAAGGGAGGGTTCCTCAATCGTGGATACGGGTTTCAGGGATGTACTGAACATGGACGGCCTGGAGTTTGCTTATGGGGATCTTTCGGATTTTGAACACAGGATAATATATTATGAAAGCAGCAGGGGCTGCCCGTTTTCCTGCAGCTATTGTCTTTCGTCCATAGAGAAGAAGCTGCGGTTCAGAAGTGTTGAGAAGGTAAAAAAGGATTTGGAGTTCTTTCTGTCCAGCCGGGTCAGACAGGTCAAATTCGTGGACAGGACATTCAATGCGGACAAGAGGCATGCAGACGCGGTCTGGACATTCCTTTTGGAAAATGACAATGGGATAACCAATTTTCATTTTGAAATTTCAGCGGATTTACTGGATGAGGAACAGCTGCACCTTCTTTCAAGGATGCGCAAGGGCCTGATCCAGCTTGAAACAGGAGTGCAGACGGCCAATCAAGCGACGCTGGGGGAAATCGACAGGAGGATGGATCTGGATAAAGTCAAAGAGGCAACCGTTCGAATCCGATCCTTTAAAAATATACATCAGCATCTCGACCTGATTGCGGGCCTGCCTTTCGAATCCTTTGACAGCTTCGGCAGGTCTTTTGACGAAGTGTACAGCCTCAGACCGGATATGCTGCAGCTGGGATTCCTGAAGGTGCTGAGAGGTTCAAAAATGCACGACAAAGCGTCGGAATACGGCCTCATTTCCCAGTCTGCCCCTCCTTATGAGGTCATGCAGACGAAATGGCTGACCTATGATGAACTGGATGCTCTCAAAGGAGTGGAAGAGGCGCTGGAAATCTATTATAACAGCGGCCAGTTCGTGAACACGCTCAGGTGTCTGGAGAGGAGCTTTGAAAGCCCTTTTGAGATGTATAGGATGCTTGCTGTCGCCCTGAAGGAAATGAACCGCTATATGAAGCATTCCAGGGGTGACTATTATGAATGTCTCCTGCGGTCTGCAATTGATGCGAATAAGGAAGAAATTTACAGGGAACTGCTGACTCTGGATCTGTATTTGAGAGAAAATCTGAAGAGCAGACCCGGGTTTGCAAAAAACCAGGACCGCTTTAAAGAGGATATAAAGAATTTTTACCGGGATACGGATAAAGTTTCGCAATATCTCAGAGGATATGAAGAATTTGATTCGAAGCAGATTGCCAGAATGACGCATATAGAGGTATTTGAACGGGATATCTTCAGATTTGTGGAGACGGGAAGCGACGATGGATCGGTGACGGGCATACTCTTTGATTATCGGAACAAAGACGAAATGACCAATCAGGCAAAGCTGTATGTAGTGAACCTGTAGGAAGAGGAGCAGAAACATGGCGAAATATATCAGGGAAATTCTTCAACTGTTGGATGATTATTATGGGGCGGAATACAGATGCTATCTTTCCCATGAGAATGCTTGGCAGCTGCTGACGGCCACCATACTCAGCGCCCAATGTACCGACGACAGAGTCAATCAGGTAACAAAGGAGCTCTTTAAAAAATATGATACCCTTGAAAAGCTGGCCGCTGCAGACATAAGTGAGCTGGAGCAGGATATATTCTCAACCGGGTTTTACAGAAACAAGGCGAAAAACATTCTTGCCAGCACGAATATGCTGCTGGAGAAATTCGAAGGAGAAGTTCCCCGGACCATGGAAGAACTTACATCCCTTCCCGGGGTCGGCAGGAAGACGGCAAATGTTATCCGTGGAAATATTTACGGTGAGCCAAGCATTGTTGTAGACACCCACGTAAAGCGGATATCGAAGAAACTCGGATTTACTGACCAGGAGGATCCGGAAAAGATAGAATTCGAGCTGATGAAGGTTCTGCCAAAAGATCATTGGATAAGCTACAATACCCAGATCATTGCCCACGGAAGGACCATTTGTACTGCTAGAAAACCCAAATGCGGGGAATGCTTTCTTGCAGGATACTGCAGAGAAGGAAGGAAGGTAACAGGACGGAAAGATGATATGTGATTATGTGGCAGTTGATGTGGAAACCACCGGTCTGAATCCGGTTTCGGATAAACTGATTGAAATTGGAGCCATAAAGGTAGTTGGGTTTGAAGTGGTGCAGACGTTCACCACCCTGATAAATCCGGGAATGGATATTCCCTGGAGGATCACTCAGATAACAGGCATTACGGACGAAATGGTGCTGGAAGCCCCGGCCGTGGGGGAAGTTATGGGAGAACTGGCTGATTTTTGTGGGGACATGGTTCTGCTGGGGCACAATATCCGGTTTGACTATAGTTTTCTTAAACAGAACTTCCTGAATCTCAGTATGGATTTCGAGGCTTCCGGACTGGACACCTTGAAGATTGCCAGGAAGCTTCTGCCAGATTTTGAAAAAAGAAACCTTGATTACCTCTGCAAAGTCTTCGATATCAAGGATGATCAGCACCACCGGGCATGCAATGATGCCAATGCGGCAAGTCTCTTGTACAGATGCCTGCTGGAAAGGTATGGTGGTGAAAATCCTCAAATATTTGAGGTGGAAAAGCTCAGCTATAAAGGTGCCAAAATCTGTCCCATCACTCCTAAGCAAAAAGCATTTTTGGGAGCCCTGATTAATCATCATAATCTGTTGGAGGAGTATGAAGTAGATAAGCTCAGTAAAAACGAGGCTTCCAGAATTATCGACAAAATAATTCTGAATTATGGCAGAATGAAATAGATGTAAACGATGGGATTTTGATATTGATTGTGTTATAATCTACTCTGATATTAGTTGATTAAAAGTACGAGAGGGAAACAATGTTGAATTTTAATAATAAAAAAACAAAAAAAGCAATATCAGGCATAATCATCATACTTATTGTACTTGCGATGGTATTGACAGCCGTTTTGCCGGCATTATATTGATCTTGAAGGGAAGGATTTTTTGATGAGAAAAAGATTTAGTCGGATTGTTTTGCTGTTCTGTATGGTTCTGCTTATGTCCATTCCGGTGCTTGCGACAGAAACCGCTTCGGAAGAAACATCGGTGACACAGGACCTGGGCGGTGTGGTGGCTCCCACCGTGGTAAACAAAGGCGTATCAATGGATGGCATGGATCTGGGAGGACTTTCGAAGGAAGAGTTACAGACAGCTGTAGATACGTATGTAAATGGTGTGCTGGGAAAGACTGTTGCGGTCAAAATCGGAGAAAATGAGACGACGGCGACACTACAGAGCCTGGGATATGTCTGGTCAAATCCAGAAGTAGTGGCTGAAGTCCTCGCGACGGGAAATACCGGCAACATAATAAAAAGATTTAAGGATAAGAAGGATCTGGAGAAAACCGGAAAGGTTTTTGAAGCCCAATTTGCTGTGGATGAAGGGACGTTGGCTGCAATGATGGCTTCTTACGGAACCCAGTACAACGTAGCCCACATGAATCCGGGCATCGTAAAAGAAGGATCAGGCTTCCGTGTTGTGGGAAATGCAGCAACGGGAGTTACTCTTGACCAGGCTGCATCGGCAGAACTAACAAGAAAATTTTTGACGGAAAAGCAATACAATGAAAACACAGGTTTGGTGCTGGTTGTAAATGCGGATGCTGCAACGGCTTCCCTGGAGGCTTGTGAAAGGGTAGGGGACATGCTCGGGTCCTATACGACGAGCTTCAGCGTTTCGGCGTGGGCCCGAAATCAGAATATTAAAAATGCCGCGAGACTGATCAATGCAACCGTGGTATATCCGGGAGAAACGTTTTCAGCCAATGCGGCCATGAGTCCATTCACCACGGGTAACGGATACTATCCGGCAGGCTCCTATGAAAATGGCAGGGTGGTGGACAGTATTGGCGGAGGCGTCTGTCAGGTATCCACTACGCTATATAATGCAGTGCTTAGAGCTGAGCTGGAAGTGGTGGAGAGATCCAACCATTCGATGTCAGTAGGCTATGTTCCTCTGGCGGCCGATGCAGCCATCGCGGGAACCTGGAAAGATTTGAAATTCAGAAACAATACGGATACTCCAATCTACATTGAAGCGATATTCTCGGCCAGTGGAAGCCTTACTTTCAACCTGTATGGGTATGAAACAAGGGATCCGGCCAGAACAATACAATTCATCAGCGAAACCATCAGCGTTACTCCATACGGAGAAGCTATTACAGAAGATCCTTCAAAACCTGTGGGCTATAGGGCAGTTACCGCAAGCGGACACACCGGATATGTGGCAAAACTCTGGAAATATGTATATCTGAACGGAGTGCAGCAGAGTGTGGAGCAGGTAAATAAGAGCTCATATAGCGCTTCTCCGGCACTGGTAACGGTAGGAACCGGGGCAGCGGCGCCAGCGCCGGAAGCAACGACACCGGCACCGGAAACGACAACACCGGCACCGCCTCCGGAAACAACAACACCGGAAACAACGACACCGGAGATATAACGGCAGAGGCAGTTCGAAAGGAATCACATGAAGCAGGGAAAAATTTCCGAGACGGTTTATAAGCGCTCGATAATCAAGGGGATCCATTTTAAAAAGCCTGAAGTCCTCCAAGGGGTTACCCTGCCGGGAACCAGCAGCGCCATGCGTATTTCCGGCGATGGGAATACATTGGTTACGGCCGGATTCTCAAGCCGGAATATCGGTGCGGATGCAGAATCGATTGGAATCATATCTGTAGTGAACGAAATACGATCCCGAGGGGCCGAACCCCTCGGGGTTATCATTAACCTCCTTTACCCTCCGGGCTATACGGAGGGTGAGCTGAAATCCGCAATCCACAGCTTTGATGATGAGTGCGCGAGACAGGGGATGCCGATTTTAAGCGTCAACGGAGAAGTAACAGACAATGTGGTGAGACCGGTCATTAATCTGACGGGTCTGGGAAAGGCACAGGAAGGGAGACTTCTAAGCCTTTCTGACTGCAGACCGGGTCAGGATATAGTCATGAGCAAGCATGCTGGAATGGAAGGAACCTGGCTGATTGGACAGATGAAGAAGGCAGCCCTGGAGGCAAGATTTTCGCAGCGGTTCATAATGGATATCAACCGGTACAAGACTGAATTTTCCGTAGCCCGCGAGGCTGCAGCCGCGGGAAGGCATGGGGTTACAGCCATGCAGAACGTAAGAGAATTTGGGGTTTTTGGGGCCCTTTGGGATTTAGGAACCGCCGCAAAGACAGGAATACGGGTAGAATTGAAAAAGATAAACATCAGGCAGGAGACCATAGAGGTCTGCGAACTGTTTGGTCTGAACCCCTATCAGCTTCTATCGGAAGGTTCCCTGCTGATGATTGCAGATGACGGGGAAGCCCTGGTCCATGAGCTTGAGAAAGAGGATATACCTGCCAGTGTCATCGGCAGATTGACCCCAGGCAATGACCGTGTAATTGTTAACGACGGAGAAGAAAGATATCTGATGCCGCCACTGAATGATGAAATTGAAAAACTCATATAGCAAAGGAGAAAACATTCGCCATGAGAGAAAAAATATTATCAATTATTGAGAAAAACAGCAGAATTGATTTCAAGGAGCTGGCAGTTCTTCTGGGAGAATCGGAAGAAACGGTCATAAATGAAATCCGGGAAATGGAGAAAGAAAACATAATATGCGGTTACCATACCCTGATAAATTGGGACAATATGGAGGAAGAAAAGGTTATAGCCCTCATAGAGGTGAAAGTCACACCACAGAGAGGTCTTGGCTTTGATAAGCTTGCGGAAAGGATATATAATTACAATGAAGTGGATTCTGTGTACCTCATGTCCGGCGGTTTTGATTTTACGGTTATAGTGGAAGGAAGGACAATGAAAGAGGTGGCAAGCTTTGTTTCCGACAAACTGGCACCTATGGATGCGATACAAAGCTGTGCAACACACTTTGTCCTGAAAAAATACAAAGACCATGGGACGGTTATTTCGGATCCCAAAAAAGATGAAAGGATGCTGTTTACGTTTTGAGAAATCCATTGTCAAATACTGTGGTTGGGATTCAACCGTCGGGTATCAGAAAATTTTTTGATATTGTAAGTGAAATGAAGGACGCTATATCCCTGGGGGTAGGCGAACCGGATTTTGATACTCCCTGGCATATCAGGGAGGAAGGCATCTATTCCCTGGAAAAGGGGCGCACCTTCTACACCTCCAATGCGGGTCTGAAGGAGCTTAAAGTGGAGATAAGCCGTTATCTGGATAGACGTTTCGGTCTTTCTTATGATTACAATAAGGAGGTCATCGTTACCGTAGGAGGAAGCGAAGCGATTGATCTGGCAGTCCGTGCCATGATCGATCCGGGAGATGAAGTGCTGATACCGCAGCCGTCTTATGTGTCCTATCTTCCCTGTGTACAGCTTGTTCTTGGCAAACCGGTTCCGATTGAACTGCAGGAAAAGGATAATTTCAAACTGACAAAGCAGCAGCTGCTGGATAACATCACTCCAAAAACAAAACTGCTGATTCTTCCTTTCCCAAACAACCCTACCGGCGCAATCATGGAAAAGGAAGAGCTGGAGGATATTGCGAAAATATGTATCGAAAAGGATATCTTTGTTCTGTCGGATGAGATTTATGCAGAACTGACCTATGGAACCCACCATGTTTCCATAGCATCTATTCCGGGAATGAAGGAAAGAACCATTGTAATCAACGGTTTTTCGAAGGCCTATGCTATGACCGGATGGAGACTGGGATACGCGGCCGGTCCAGAACTGATTATTGAACAGATGCTGAAGATCCACCAGTTTGCAATTATGTGCGCACCGACCACCAGCCAGTATGCAGCTGTGGAGGCCCTCAAAAATGGTGATGACGACGTACAGGAGATGAGGGAAAGCTATAACCAGAGAAGGCGTTTCCTTATCAATGAATTCAAAAAAATGAACCTCCAGTGCTTTGAGCCTTTCGGAGCCTTTTATATGTTCCCTAATATTAAGCGTTTCGGAATGACAAGCGATGAATTTGCCACGAGACTTTTACAGGAGGAAAAGGTCGCGGTAGTACCAGGCACCGCGTTTGGCGACTGCGGGGAAGGTTTCCTGAGAATATCCTACGCATATTCGCTGGAAGCCCTGAAAGAGGCTCTCGGCCGTCTGGATAAATTCATCAAGAGAATGGACGAAGAAAAGAAATGATGAACATAGTACTGTTGGAGCCGGAGATTCCAATGAACACGGGGAATATAGGAAGAACCTGCGTTGCAGCGGGTGCCAGGCTTCATCTGATAGAACCTCTGGGGTTCCGCCTGGATGAAAAGATGATAAAGCGTTCCGGTCTTGATTACTGGGATGCATTGGATCTGCATGTGTACGATAGTTACCGGGATTTTATGGAAAAGAATCCAGGACTGGACATATACCTGGGCTCCACGAAGGCACCCAATGATTATTCCCAGGTGCATTACAGCCCGGACAGTTATATCATGTTCGGAAAGGAAAGTGCGGGGATTCCGGAAGAGATACTGGCGCAGCATCCCGACCGGGCTATCCGCATTCCGATGATGCCGACTATCCGCTCTTTGAACCTGTCCAATTCAGTAGCGATTGTCCTGTACGAAGCTCTGAGACAAAATAATTTTCCCGGAATGCAGATGAAGGGAAGCCTGACGAATTATGACTGGAAATAATTCGTCAGGCTTTTTTCTTTGATTTCTGCAGGGTGAAGATGAATTCGCTTCCTACATTTTTCGTACTGATGACATTGATATTCTCATTGTGTTCCTGGATAATCTCCTTGGTAATGGCAAGCCCCAGGCCGGTTCCGGTCTTGTCGCGTCCCCTGGATTGATCTGTCTTAAAGAAGCGCTCCCATATTTTGTTCAGATTTTCTTTTGGAATGCCGACTCCGTTATCCTTTACGGATACGAATACTTTTTCACCCTTATCATATACGCTTATATTGATTTTTGATTTGGCATTGCTGAATTTAACTGCGTTATCCACCAGGTTATAAACGACCTGCTGGATTTTTTCCATATCAGCCCAAACCATATAGCTGCGCTCCTCAAAGGTGAGGTGGACCGTTATTTTCTTTTTCTGGCAAATGCCTTCCAAGGCTTCTACAGTGTGCTTGACAATGGTATTAATATCAAAAACCTGATAACGGAGACGGCTTCCCGCTTTTTCACCGGTGTTCAGGGACAGGATGCTTTCCGTCAGCTTGGTCAGTCTTTGAGTCTCAAAGAGCACCGTATCCAGATATTTTTCCTGCATTTCCGGAGGAATGGTGCCATCTTTCATGGCCTCGATATATCCTTTTATGGAGGTGAGCGGGGAACGGAAATCATGGGAAACGTTTGCGATGAATTTGTTCTGTTCTACCTTGAGCGTTTTCAGCTCTGAAGCTACCAGCCCCAGAGATACGGAAATCATCCCCAACTCATTATCTGCCTTGATCTCTGGGGGAGGATAGCTCAGGTTGCCCTTTGCATATTCACTTAAGGCGCCACAGATCTTCCTGATCGGCTTATATACCATCAGATAAAAAATCACAAGAAATACCAGAGATAACAGAAGAATAATCAGGAATGAAATATAAATCTGCCCCAGAATGTACTCCTGCTCTGGCACTACCGAGTCCAGAGAAGCATTAAGTACAATGTAGCCTGTCGTGGTATAATTGCCGGTTATGGGAAGGTAAACACTCAGGACATCTTCTTTGAAGGTGTCAAAAAAGGTCCCGATCCGGTAATAATTTCCTTCGAAATAGGACGTGTCAAAGGAGACTATGGTGCCCGAAGGGGAGGCCTCTTTCGAGTCCACAAGAACAGTGCCTGACTCGTCCAGGATTCTTATACGGGCATCCAGGGTTCCGGACATGGTGCTGAGGAAAGCTGACAGCCTTTTATCTTCTGGGCCGGACTGGATATCGTAGAGATCGTATTGGCTTGATATGAGATAGGCGTTATCATACATAATTTCCGCTTCATTTTTTACCAGGTGTAAATAAAAACGGTCAGAGGTAAAGCGGAAGAGGACCAAAAAGGCGCATACTGCGAATAGGATGTATGCCAGCAGGATATTTGAATATAAGGTTCTGTTCATGTACTGCCTTCTTTCAGAAAATTATTTGGTAATGAATTTGTACCCTATGCCCCATACTGTCATGAGAGCCCATTTGTCATGATCCTTTATCTTTTCCCGGATTCGTTTGATGTGTACATCTACGGTACGGGTGTCCCCAATGTATTCATACCCCCAGATGTGGTCAAGAAGCTGTTCCCGTGTAAATACCTGATTGGGAGAGGAAGCGAGGAAATACAGGAGCTCGATTTCCTTGGGGGTCATGTCCACATTCCCGCCCATATATGTCACGGAATAATTCCCCAGATTGATAATCAGGTCCGGGAGACGGACGGATTCGTCATGCCGCTGCAGCGGACCCGGGTCTGCAGACACTTTGCTTCGCCGTAGGACAGCCTTAACCCTTGCAACAAGCTCTTTCGCATCGAAAGGCTTGATGATATAGTCATCTGCCCCCAACTCGAGTCCGAGGACCTTGTCAAAGGTTTCTGTCTTGGCAGACAGCATGATAATGGGGATTGAGGAGTTTCGCCTGATTTCCCTGCAGACCTCATATCCGTCTATTCCGGGAAGCATCAGGTCTAACAGGATCAGATCCGGCTTAAAGGTTTCAAAAGCTTTCAGGGCGACATTACCGTCCGCCACTTTTTTCGTCTCAAAGCATTCTTTGGTCAGATACAGGGAAATCAGCTCAGCAATGCTGGCATCATCATCCACAATCATTATCTTTTGCTTTTTCACTAGTTTTTATGCCTCCGTCTGTTATTTGAATTCCACGATGGTTACCCCGCTGTCGCCTTCCCCGAAGGATCCGAGACGGAAGGACTTAACGTAATTGAGTTTCTTCAAATGCTTGTGCACGGCATTTCGTAAGGCACCGGTGCCTCTTCCGTGCACAACCCGGACAGAAGGAAGATGGGCAAGGTAAGCGTCATCCAGGTATTTGTCGAGGTTTGGAATGGCTTCATCCACGGTCATGCCGATCAGTTTTATCTCTGTCGCAACCGATTCGGATTTAGACATTTTAATCTTGCCGCTGCTTGACATCTGCATATTTGGTGCGGAAATGACTGGTTCGTCGACAGGCTCCAGATCGCTGATGTTTACCTGGGAACGGAGGATGCCCATTTGTACATATAGGTTGCCCCGTGCGTTTGGAACCGTGGTGACCGTGCCCGTCAGGCCAAGGCTCAATACTTTGACCATGTCCCCGGGCTTGAAGTCCTTTGCGGAGTATTTTCTGCTTGGTTTTGGCTTGTTCCCTATGGCCAGTTTGCCGCCGGCTTCGGACGTCTTTTGACGAAGAGCCGATCGTTCAGCGTCGAGCTCTTTTGTATCGGCAGATGCAGCCAGTTTCCGGATGTTCTTTATGGAGGTATCAGCAAATTCCCTGGCTTCCTGCAGAACACGATAAGCTTCCTCGTTAGCCTGGTTCAGGATTTTCCTGCGTTTTTCTTCCAGTATCTGGGATTTTTGCTCCAGCTGTTTCTTCAGTAGTTCCGCTTCCTGCCGGTAGGCGTTGATCTGCATTCTTTCGTTTTCGATGGTAATCCGGCTGTTTTCCAGATCCGTCAGAAGATCCTCAAAAGCAATATCGTTCTGATCGATTCGGTTTCGGGCATCATCTATGATGAATGGCGGCAATCCCAGTTTTTGGGAAATTGCAAAGGCGTTGCTCTTTCCAGGAACGCCGATCAGAAGCCGGTAGGTGGGCTGCAGCGTTTCCACATCGAATTCACAGCATGCATTTTCCACGCCGGACGTGGAGAGTGCGTAAACCTTGAGCTCACTGTAATGGGTAGTCACCATGGTGCGAACCTGCATGTTATGCAGGAAATGCAGAATGGCAATGGCCAGGGCGGCCCCTTCCGTCGGGTCCGTTCCGGCTCCCAATTCATCAAACAGGACAAGGGAATCCTTATCTGCATGCTCCAGTATGCGGACGGTGTTGACCATGTGGGAGGAGAATGTGCTCAGATTCTGTTCAATGCTTTGCTCATCTCCGATATCCGCATAAACCTCCTTGAATACAGCCAGACGGGAACCATCGAAGGCGGGTATATGGAGGCCGGACTGCCCCATGAGCGTCAGAAGCCCAACCGTTTTCAGGGAAACGGTTTTACCTCCGGTATTTGGTCCGGTCACGATAAGCATGGTAAAGTCCCGTCCAAGCCAGATATCAATAGGCACGACCCGGTCGGGATCAAGCAGAGGATGGCGTGCATCCTTAAGATAAACGTCTCCCTCCGTATTGAAAGAAGGACGGCTGCCTTTGATGCTCTTTGAAAAGGCAGCCCGGGCAAAAATAAAATCCAGCGCCGTCAGAATTGACAAGTCCGAAGCAAGCTCTTCGGAGAACACGGCTGTCTGGTTGCTCAGGGAGGCCAGCACGGCATCAATTTCTTCCTGTTCTTTTGCAAAGAGCTCTTTCAAATCATTGTTTAGCTTCACAACGGCCATGGGTTCAATGAAAAGAGTAGAACCGCTGGAGGACTGATCGTGGATCATACCGGGAACCTGACTCCTGTATTCCTGACGGACCGGTATACAGTACCGGCCATTCCGCATGGTCACCACGTTATCCTGAAGATAGGTCCTTGTGGAAGTGGAATTCACCATGGAATTCAGTTTGGTGTGAATCTGCTCATTTGCCTGACGTATCTTCCGGCGGATGGTCCTAAGCTCCGGTGACGCATCGTCGGCCACTTCCTCCTCTGACACGATACAGCGTTTGATGTCGTTGTTCAGGTTGGACAGGGGCTCTATAGAACGGAACATTTCATCCAGGGAGCTGTCAGGGATGTCTTCTTCCTCCTTGCGGGTGTATGTCTTAACCTTCAGGGCAACATTCAGCAGGGAGCTTATCTGGAGAAGCTCCCTGCCGTTCAGGGGAGACCCTACCCCCAGCCTTTTCAGGGAGGGGGTGATATCGTGGATGCCTCTGAAGGAGATACTTCCCTTTTTCCAAATCAAGGAAAGTGCATCCGAGGTTTGCGTCTGCAGAAGCTCAATGGTTCCGATGTCATCCAGGGGTTCCATGTCGAGGCAAAGCTGCTTGCCCAATTCGGATGAGGCAAAGTCGGCCAGTCTGGACGTTACTTTATTATATTCAAGGGTAGATAGTACTTTTTTGTTCATCTTTCTCCTTAATAATTCATTTTGTTGATTTATAAATTATTTTAACTTATAATAAGACAAACATCAATATTTCTATTTGCATTATGCGGACGGATTGAAAAATGAATAATTATGAAGAGAATAAATTTAATTATGTTAAAGAGACCATAGTTGATAAGAAAAAGCGAAAGAAGCAGAAAATGAAGAAGGCTTTGCTCGTAATTATGGCTCTTATTATTTTGGGTTCGGGAACCGTTCTGGCGATAGGCCAATTTTTTTGGGACAGGCCGATTGACGAGTCGACCTTATCCGAAAACGAAACCGGGGAGCCTTTAAAGGTGATTCTGGACGGAAGCCAGGGAAAAAACCTTGGAACTGACCAATATGCGAAGTTGAAAGAGATAGGGGAAGAATCCGGAAGCTACATGGTGACAGTCCGCGCCGTCGTCAGTGATGAGGACTGGATTGATTCCTACATGGAAGGGGAAGGGGTTACTTCAGGGATTATTGTCAGCATTGGGAAAGAAATCAGAATCCTTACGGATTATGATACCATACAGCATGCAGACACGATTGTGGTCAAGTTTCAGAATGGCGATGTTGTCCGGGCCAGAATTCTGGGTAATGACACAAATTCTGGAATATCCTTTCTGACATTGGATTCAGACGAGCTTAAAAGTGACACTAGAAAGCGGATGACAGAGGCGCCCATTGGAGAAGCAACTGCTTCAGAACCCGGAACACCGGCAATCATTGTAGGCAATCCTTGCGGTGAGAACGTCTATATGACTCTCTGTCTGCTGACATCTACGAGCGGCAGCGTTCACACGACGGATGACTCGTACGGAGTCCTTCTGACGGATGCAGCTGCTGTCGGCCGGGAAAACGGGTTTATCATCAACGCGGAGGGCAGAGTAATAGGGATGATTTCGCCAGTGGCTAAGAAGCAGGATCCGGGAGGGGTGCTCGCCGGCCTGTATATTTCGGATATACGGGAAATAATGGATCACCTCGCCGAACAGGAAGAGATGGTCTTTCTCGGTGTGAATGGCCAGGAGATAACGGATGAAATCCGGAATCTGGCCAGCAGAGAAATGCCTCAAGGCATATATGTAAAATCCACCGGGATTAATTCACCGGCATTTGAAGTCGGAATCGCCGGGGGGGACATCATTGTCAGAATGGATGGCAAGTCTGTATCTACCTTCCAAAACTATGAAGACATACTGGGAGAAAAACGTCCCGGTGATGAAATAGAAGTGGCCATAATGCGAAAAGTCCGGGATGGATATGAAGAATACAGATATACAGTAATATTAGGCAAACGATAAGATTATCAGAAAGAGGACTTTATAATGAAATATATTGGAGAATTCAGGGACGGAGACAGGGTACAGGGTATATATTTGTGCAAATCGAAGCTCAGTGCCACAAACAAAAATGGGGGTCAGTATGAATCTATCATACTGCAGGATAAGACAGGTACAATCGACGCCAAAATCTGGGCGCCGGATTCACCCGGAATCAAGGAATATGAAGCGATGGAATTTATCCATATAAAGGGAGACGTAAAGAAATTTAACGGAATCCTGCAGCTCAGCGTTACTCACGTGGACCGGGCAAGTGAAGGAGAATATGTGGAGGACGACTACCTGCCTACAACCAGCAGGGACATCGAAGAGATGTACATGGAACTCACCGGGTACATCACCAGCGTCAAAAACCCCCATTTAAGCAGCCTCCTTGGAAAGTTCTTCATGGAAAGCGATCCATTTATAAAAATATTCAAAAAGCATTCTGCAGCCAAAAGCGTACACCATGGCTTTATGGGAGGGCTTCTGGAACATACCCTTTCCGTCACGAAGCTGTGCAGCTGCTATTGTGAACAGTACCCTCTGCTCAACAGGGACCTGCTCATAACGGCCGCTATACTTCATGATATCGGAAAGACAAAGGAACTTTCTTCCTTCCCGTTCAATGATTACACCGATGAAGGACAGCTGCTTGGCCATATCGTTATCGGTGTGGAGCTTATCGGAAGGGTGACAAGAGGAATAGAGGGATTTCCGGGCAAGCTGGAAAATGAACTGAAGCACTGCATACTTTCCCATCATGGGGAATTTGAATACGGCTCCCCCAAAAAACCAGCCATCATTGAAGCCATAGCCCTGAATTTTGCAGACAATACGGATGCAAAGCTCCAGACGATGGCAGAGATTCTGAACTCTCCTGCCTCCGAAGGCTCCGACGACTGGCTGGGATACAACCGCTGGCTTGAATCCAACATCAGGAGAACGGGAAAATAATCATGTACAAAAAAAATGAAATAATTGAACTGACAATAGAGGATATGGGGGTAGAGGGCGAAGGAATCGGAAAACTGGACGGATATACTTTCTTTGTCAAAGGAGCCCTGGACGGTGACCGGATTGAGGCAAAAGTCTTAAAAGCCAATAAAAACTACGGCTTCGCCAGAGTGGAAAGAATCCTGACACCCTCCCCCTACCGTGTGGAGGCGCAGTGCGATGTTTCGGAACAGTGCGGAGGCTGCCAGCTGCAGTCTCTTTCTTATGAAAGGCAGCTGCAATACAAGCAAAATCTTGTGGACAATAACTTAAGGCGTCTGGGAGGGCTGTCCGGATACACGCTTCATCCTATTATCGGGATGGAAAATCCTTTTCGGTACCGCAACAAGACCCAGTTCCCCGTGGGACAAAACAGCCGGGGAGAAATTGTGACCGGATTTTATGCGGGCAGGACCCATTCCATTATCGATACGGCCGATTGTGCCATAGCCCCCCGAATCAATGCCAAAATCATACAGATTATCAAGGACTTCATGAGGGATAATGGAATAGGTGCCTACGATGAAATATCCCACGGAGGCCTGGTCCGGCATATCTTAATCCGAAACGCGTTTTCGACCGGTGAAATCATGGTGTGCCTCGTGATAAACGGCTCGTCCCTTCCCTTCAGCGAGGATTTGATTGGGAGGCTGGAGAAAGTGGAGGGGATGGCGGGAATCTCCCTGAGCATAAACCGTGATAAGACGAATGTCATCATGGGCAGCAGGATAATCCACCTGTATGGAAAAGAAACCATTACGGATTACATAGGAGACCTGCGTTTCGAGATATCGCCCTTATCCTTTTACCAGGTCAACCCGGTCCAGACCCTGGAAATATACAAAAAAGCCCTTGAATATGCGGGACTGACCGGCAGAGAGACGGTATGGGACCTCTACTGCGGAATTGGAACCATATCCCTTTTTCTGGCGGGAAAGGCCGCAAAGGTATACGGAGTCGAAATCATACCGCAGGCAATTGAAGATGCCAAAAAAAATGCGTCAGCAAATCAGATAGAAAATGTGGAGTTCATCCTGGGAAAATCCGAGGAAGTATTTCCTCAGATGTGTAAAGAAGAAGGTAGAATTCCGGATGTGGTGGTAGTGGATCCTCCCCGGAAGGGCTGCGACGAGAAGCTTCTGAAAGCAATCGTGGAAGTTGGCCCGTCCAGGATGGTGTATGTCAGCTGCAATCCAGCCACCCTGGCAAGGGATCTTAAATATATGACAGCCCAGGGATATGAAGTACGGGAAGTACAGCCCGTAGACAATTTCCCGGGGACGGTGCACGTTGAGTCAGTTGTTCTGCTGTCCAGGACCGAAGGGACGACGAGAGCAGATTAGAACTGACCAAGCGACAGCTGTCCACTCGACCTTAGCCCTCGATATATGTTCATGGGAAAATATCGAGGGTATTTTTTGGAGTAAAATAAGATACTGTTCAAGAGAGGATTTCATTTCATGGTGCGTGTCCTGAAATGATAGCAGTAGGAGATTTGCTGCCATTTGCTTACATTGTACCAATGGAGGAAAATAAATGAGTTGTTTATATATCATTACTGGCCCAGCAGGTGTAGGTAAATCAACGATTTCTAAAGCTTTAGCAGAAAAAATGGAAAAATCAGCACTAATTGAAGGAGACGATATATACCACTTGGTATGTGGAGGATATGTAAAACCGTGGCTTGAGGGCAATCATTTAGAAGTATTTTGGGAAAATTGTGTAGATTTAATTATGAATTTTTTAAATAGAGGATATGATGTGGTATTTAATTATATCTGTACGCCTTTAGACATAGAATACATAAAAAACAAAGTTAAAGATACAAAGATAAAGTTGTGTATTATGATAACTAATGAAGAAACTTTAATAAAACGTGATAAGATGCGTCCCTTGGACTATCAGATGGGCGAACGCTCTATTATATTATTAAATGAGTTTATAATGCAGGATTATAATGAAAAATATTATCTTGATACAACTTTATTGAATGTGGAAGAAACAGTTGATAAAATAATAAAAAATGATAGCTTTTTATTATGGTCATCATAATTTTAATTTATAGTTAAGACGAATTAGATTATTGCGACTAAAGTATTATTTATAATCAAACATATAAATTAGAATTTGTAAGAGCGAGCTGAAATATATGAGGTTCAGGCCTTCAGAGCAGGGCTTCAGGACTGAGGATGGAATTCAACGATAGTTATGGTCACGCCGCCGGTGATGGATCAAGTCACTTTGATCCAGCGCTTGTTGATATTTTTATCCAGAATCAGGAGGAGATTGAGTCTCTATATGAATCAATAAAATAAACTTATTATGTGAATTTTCATCGTCAATTCTCCGTGGGGATAAAGGAGACGTTCGTATGGCAGAGTTGAAGACCAAATGGCACGATGCAGATATGTTTTTGTAGAAAAGTATCAGGATTGCAACAAATCGAATAAGTAAAGATTATTTGGCGAAAAACGAAAGGATGTGACACAATATGGCAAATGAACGCGTATTCAATATGGCGTTTTCGAGGGTCTATCCGTTGCTCATCCAAAAGGTGGAACGCAAAGGGCGCACCCAGTCCGAGGTTGATGCTGTGATTTGCTGGCTGACGGGTTATGATCACTCTGGCTTACAAGCACAAATTGCGAAAAATATTGATTATAAAACTTTCTTTGACGAAGCCCCGCAGATGAATGCAAACGCTGCAAAAATTACAGGCGTAATTTGTGGACACCGCGTCGAGGAAATCAAAGACCCGCTCATGCAGCATATCAGACGGCTTGACAAACTAGTGGACGAATTGGCAAAAGGAAAGCCACTTGATAAGGTTTTGAGGAGTTAAAGGTACATTCCCTTGAAATTGGTTCCCTCAGTTGTTTACATGACCGTTTAAAGGGGTAAATTGTGAAATGGATTGGGTGGTCAGGATGTTTGTTAAAAAGAGTCAGGCACAGTACTTCAAGGAATTCAACGATAGTTATGGTCACGCCGCCGGTGATGAATGCCTAAACTATTTTGGGAAGTTACTGACAAGTTTTGCACAGAACTTTCGGTTGTCCTCTTTGTAAATCAAGGAAATATTCCAGTATTCATAGCTACGGTAGTTGTCGGCCGTATTCGGGTCAGCTTTTCATGAATTTGTTCTTTATAACATTCCATCAGTAACTTAATGGCGATATACGCAGGATACAGGAATAAGAGGAGGAAAAATGCATAAAAAGCTAAGTCTGATTTTAACCTTAATAGTAATTAGTATTATGGCAATGACTGCTTGTTCAAATTCTCAAGAAGGCCAGGTAAACGAAAAATTTCAAGAATATTATAATGCTAGAGTTCAATATATAGGTGATAACTCTAAGGTGATTGCATTGCTTGACATTATTGGTGTTGGTGAAATGGGGGAATATACAATAGCGATGAAAACGGATAAAGAGCCTTATGGATTGACGGTGGATTATTCAAAATTGAAAAATGCAAGAGATGAAACAAAATTCGAAAATATGGATAGAATAGATTATGCTTACTTTGCATTGGCCTTGATTGAAAATCTTAATGAGGTTGATGTTATTTACAATGGCTATAAGTACCACTTGACAATAGAACAAGCAAATGAGCTGGTTAAAGGGAATATCAAAAATTATGGAGGTTCAAGCGAAAAAGTGAAAGAATTTAATGGAATATTAAACTCTGCAGACTGATATTAAACCAGAGATGGACATAGCATGATTTAGGGATGAGGGAGCGTTTTACGAGCATAATGTGGGGGTAAACTTGTCCATGAGTGGGGTGTATTTCAAATATCTTTTGCTAAGTAAAACGGTTGTTATGACGCACGTGGAGACGGTAGTATGGAAGTCGAGAAAAGTCAAATAATAGAGACAAATACATTTGGAGAAAACGCCATGGACCATAAAGGTACAAAAAATATTGAAACGGAGAGGCTTATCCTTCGTCCGTTTATCAAAGAGGATGCAGACTTGGCATATAAAAACTGGACTTCGGATGATGCTGTTACCAAGTTCCTGCGCTGGCCGGCTCACAAGGACATTTCTGTAACAAAACGAGTACTGGATGACTGGATTTACGGATATGAAAGTCTGGATTTCTATCAGTGGGCTATCGTACTGAAGAGCATCGGAGAACCTATCGGTACAATCAGCGTAGTTGATAAAAACGAAAGGCTTGACATAGTACATATTGGATATTGCATTGGCAGCAAATGGTGGCAACAGGGAATTACAAGCGAGGCTTTTGGGACGGTAATTCCGTTCTTCTTTGATGAGATTAAAGTTAATCGCATAGAATCGCAGCATGATCCGGACAATCCCGCCTCAGGAAGAGTCATGAAAAAGTGTGGTCTGAAATACGAAGGAACAATGCGACAGGCGGACTTCAACAATCATGGTATTGTTGATGCCTGCATGCACAGTTTGCTCAGAGATGAGTACATAAGCAGATTTTAATATCGTTTTGCGAATATCTCTTGACCTGGAGTTAACTGCAGGGTATAGGCTGGAATAGAAAAGAGTATTAATGAAATGAGTCAGGGAGGTGAAAATATGATGACCATCGCTGAAGTAGCAAAAAAATATGGGTTGACGGCTGATACCCTGCGGTATTATGAACGTATAGGATTACTTCCGAATGTGCGCCGTACGTCAGGTGGAATAAGGGATTATTCTGAAGAGGATTGTCGCTGGGTCGAATATATAAAATGCATGCGTGCTGCCGGAATTTCAGTCGAAGCACTGATTGAATACGTCAGGATGTTTCATGAGGGAGCGAAAACGATTCAGGAACGGAAAAAACTGCTCCTTGAGCAGCGGGAGCAGATCGTGGCACGTATCAATGAGATGAATGACGTATTGGCCAAGCTTGACTGGAAACTGGATGGATATGAGGAACGAATGCTTAAATTTGAAGAAGAGCATTTCGGAAAATAGCAAGCTTGCACATCTCTGTCCTGCAAATTATTGAATCCCAGACGAAGGTAAAAAAATCCTATTGACAATAAATGAACGGTCGTTTATTATTGAAAATGTATAGAGGTGGTGAAATGAGAAAAAAAGATGATGAAAAAGAGAAAAGCATAAAAGAGGCTGTCATTAAGCTCATACTTCAGGAAGGATTTCATGGTACTTCAATCTCAAAAATCGCAAAAGTGGCTGGGGTTTCTCCGGCAACGGTTTATATCTATTTTGAAAACAAAGAGGTCATGCTTCAGGATATTTACAGCGAGTATTCCGAAGAAATTTTTGAGTATCTCCTGAATCGGGTAAATCAAGAAATGAGAGGACGACAGCTGATTGAAGTACTTGTCAAAAGCTACTACAACTATATACGGGAACACAAAGAAATTTTCAGTTTTGTGGAACAGTTTTCGACCTGTCCCTCGCTGGCCGGCAGCTGCCGCGTAGAAATTAAAGGCATCAACAACATCAATAATCTGATTGCTGAGATGAAAAACAACCAGGTAATCAGGGATTACAGCAATGATAATTTGCTTGCTATAATATTTTATCCGGTAAAAGCAATCGCAGTGAATAATCACAAAAGCGAGTCAGAAAGAGCGGTTCTGCTCCAGGAAATGATTCAAATCATACAGGATGCCTTGCTTATATAAAGAGGAAAACCTTTAAACGGGACGATTTTGTGAAATCACTGCAAAGGGATCCCGTTATTATTTAACTTTTAATTAAACGAATATTCACTTATGAATATTCAGAAAGGATGGATACAATGCGGAATTTTAATGAAAACAATAGAGAAGGAATGGTTATTCCCATCTCTAATACAGTATTATTGCCAGGAGTAATGTCAGTGCTTAGAGTAGCCAGGCTAAGTGAGGAGCAGCTCAGGTATTTAGAAAAGGACGGTACTGTAAACATTGCATTGCCATTGAAACAAAACTTCAGTCAAAAAACATTGAAAGAAGAAGATTTTTATCGGATCGGCGTAACCTTTCAGGTCGAAGAAGTGGAAAAAACGGAAAAGGGCTATCATCTTAAAATCAAAGTTTTGGATAGAATTGAAACAAAAGCACTCGAAATCATCACAAATGATTTTATACTTGCTGAATATGACAGCTACCCAGATGATATAGATATGAATGAAAAGAGTCAGGAAGATATGCTGGGGTACCTGAAAAAAGTCATGCATGAAATAAGTGAAAAATTTTCAGGCGGAGAGCAACACAGCAAGGTCATTGATGAGTTTAAGGATTTGAACTCATTTATTGTGTATATGTCTCCATTTATGCCGATATCAAACGAGGACAAGTATGAATTACTTGAAACACAGTCCTTGAAGGAGAGAAGCCTGCGTTTTATGGATTATGTGCTGAAGCAAAAAGAATCCATTGAACTGCAGATTCAGATGGCAGAAAAATTTTCTGAAAAAGCAAACAAACATTACAGGGAGTCTGTACTCAGAGAACAATTAAAAGTCATTCAAGAAGAATTGAACGAGGGGACTGGAGAAGGGCCAAAAAAGGATAAAGACTATCTGAGTAAAATCGAAGAGGCACAGATGCCGGGTGATATAAAAAGTGCTGCGCTTGACGAATTGGAGAAATTGCAGACGCAAGGACCTAATGGCCCCGAATATAATGTCATTCGGAATTATTTAGAACTATTGGTACAGCTGCCCTGGAAAAAGGCGGAGGTCAAACCGATTGATTTAGCGAAAGCAAGACAAATTTTAGATGAACAGCACTATGGATTGGACAAGGTCAAGGATCGAATCATACAGCATTTAGCAGTCATGCAGCTGAAAAAAGACAAAAAAGGTTCCATTCTGCTCTTTGTAGGACCTCCCGGGACCGGAAAGACAAGCCTGGGTAAGAGCATTGCAGAAGCGCTGGATAGAAAGTATATCAGACTAAGTCTGGGCGGAATCAGGGATGAAGCTGAGATTAGAGGGCATCGCAGGACTTATGTCGGAGCTATGCCGGGGCGGATTATTCAAAGCATCAAAAAGGCGGGGGAAAGCAATCCGGTTATGTTTTTAGATGAGGTGGATAAATTGATGACCGGAGGTTATAGCGGTGATCCGGCCAGTGCCTTGTTAGAAGTGCTTGATCCAGAACAAAACAACAGCTTTACAGACCATTATTTAGACCTGCCATATGACTTGTCTGATGTTTTCTTTATAGCCACTGCGAATTCAATAGAAAGCATTCCGGCACCGTTACTGGATAGAATGGAAGTCATCCAGATTTCCAGCTATACAACGAATGAAAAGTTTCACATTGGCAAAAATCACTTGATTAAGGATGCCTTAGAAGAACATGGTTTAACAGATGCGGATGTTCAAATTAGCGATGAAACCTTAAAGAAAATCATTTCAGACTACACTATGGAAGCCGGAGTCAGGGGACTGAAGAAACAGTTGGCCGCCATCGCAAGGAGCGTTGTCGAAAAAATCGTACTCGGAACCATAGAAAAGCCTTATGTTGTCGATGCGGATGACTTGGAGGGGATCCTTGGAAGAAAAATATCAAGGCATGATGTGGCCCAGGAGATCAATTCACCTGGAGTTGTCACCGGATTAGCATGGACGCCGGTGGGAGGCGAGATTCTGTTTATTGAAGTGACAGAAATGCCTGGAAGTGACCACATCATTTTAACAGGTCAGTTAGGAGATGTTATGAAGGAATCGGCGAGAATTGCTTTAAGCCTTCTGAAATCCAGGCTGCCGATGAATGCCATTCAGTTTAAAGATAAAGACATGCATGTACATGTACCGTCCGGAGCGGTATCCAAGGACGGTCCGTCAGCGGGAATCGCACTATTTACGGCATTCGCCTCTTTGATTACCGGGATCATGGTGGATGCGAAGCTTGCCATGACAGGGGAAATCACGCTCAGGGGTGTTGTTCTGCCAATCGGTGGATTGAAAGAAAAATTGATTGCTGCAGAACGCGCTGGAATCAGGAAAGTCTTGATTCCAAAAGATAATGTTGCCGATCTAAAAGATGTTCCGGAGGAAGTGAAAAACAAAATCCAAATTATTGCAGTGGAAACCATCGAGGATGTACTGAAAGAGGCGTTGGGAATAGCCTTGCCTAAGATTGAGCAAGTCCTGACAGGACCCGAGTTTTTTACCAAGGTAGCCAATTAATAAGATCAATAAACAACCAGCAGTGATTTAGATTCACACTCCATGCAGGTGATTATGTACGTCATATTTCGACGTCATCATAATCACCTGCTTTTTTGTGACGTTTACATCGCCCGGATATTCCAGAAGTTTCCGAACTTGTCTGCGTATGGATTGGCGAGTATAATGAAAATGAGACAATAAAAAGAAAAAGCATTCCCCTCACAAAAGTGAAAATAAGGAGTATTGCGTATGAAGACTTTGGATGAAATGTCAATAAACACCATTCGTTTTTTAGCGGTAGACGCTGTCGAAGCAGCCCAATCGGGTCATCCGGGGCTGCCCATGGGCGGCGCGGCAATGGCTTATACCTTATGGTCCCGTTTTCTGAAACATGACCCTCAAGATCAAAAATGGCCGGATAGAGATCGTTTTGTACTTTCAGCTGGGCACGGTTCCATGCTTCTTTATGCTTTGCTCCATTTAAGCGGTTATGATGTTTCTTTAGAGGATATTAAAAAATTTCGGCAGTGGGGCAGTAAAACACCCGGACATCCGGAATATGGACATACTCCCGGGGTAGAAACCACCACAGGTCCGCTGGGACAAGGCTTTGCCAATGCGGTGGGTATGGCAATTGCAGAAAAAAAACTGGCGGCGGAGTTCAACCGCCCCGGATATTCCATAGTGGACCATAATACGTATGTTTATACCGGAGACGGGTGCATGATGGAGGGGATAACCTCTGAAGCAGCCTCTCTGGCAGGCCACTTGCGGTTAGGAAAACTCATTTGCCTTTATGATGACAACCAGATAACCATCGACGGGAAAACAGAGATTACCTTTACCGAAAATGTGGGCATGCGGTTTGAAGCATACGGCTGGCAGGTCATCAGGGTGCCGGAAGGAAATGATGTAGAAAAAATAACCCGGGCAATCGAAGAAGCGAGACAGGAGAAAGAACGGCCGACATTAATAATGGTACGGACTGTAATCGGGTTCGGTTCACCGGGCAAAGCGGGTTCGTCTGAAGTGCACGGGGCACCCCTGGGTGCGGAAGAAACCGCCCGGACCAAAAAAAATCTGGGATGGCCGCAGGAACAGCTGTTTTTTGTTCCGGATGAGGTGAAAAAGCATTTTGAGGAGATTGGGAAGAAAAATGCTATTGCCCGACAAGCCTGGCAGCAATTAATGGGCAGTTTTCAAAAAGAATATCCGGAGCTGGCGGCACGCTGGCAGGAATGGATGACCGGAAGTGTGCCTATGGGTCTGGAAAACGAGCCTGAATTATGGAAGTTTGATAAGCCGATGGCTACCAGGGATGCTTCAGGCCAGATAATGCAGGTGTTATCGCATTACCTTCCTAACATGATGGGCGGCTCAGCCGATCTTAATGCCTCTACGAAAACATACCTTGAAAACCGGGGGGATTTCCAGCACGATAATCCTGCTGGCAGCAATATTTATTTTGGCATCAGGGAACATGCCATGGGCGCTATTCTTTCAGGGATAGCTTTACATGGAGGCCTGCGTCCATTTGGTTCAACCTTTTTGGCTTTTTATGATTACATGAAACCTGCAGTCAGGATGGCATCGCTGATGGGTCTTCCTGTTGTTTTGGTATACACGCATGACAGTATTGCCCTGGGCGAGGACGGTCCTACCCATCAACCTGTTGAGCAATTGGCTAATCTGCGCTCCGTCCCTGGCTTGAGAGTTCTGAGACCGGCAGACGGCAAGGAAACTGCGGCTGCCTGGCTCGTAGCTGTCACAAATGCAGCAGGGCCGACGGTTCTGGTCCTTTCCCGCCAGAAGCTGCCCCAGCTGAGAGGGACGGGGAAGGAAGCCGCCCGGGGTGGGTATATAGTAAGCAGGGAGGATAGAGGAAATCCAGACATCATTCTTCTGGCCAGCGGTTCTGAGTTATCCCTGGTTATGGAAGCTAGTGTCGAGTTGAGAAAAAAAGGCGTTTCTGTACGAGTGGTAAGCATGATGAGCTGGGAGCTTTTCCGGAAACAAGAAAAAAATTACAAGGATGATGTTTTGCCTCCCGGCATTAAGAATCGTCTGGCAGTGGAAGCGGCCCACCCAATGGGATGGTTGGAATTTGTCGGTTCCGAGGGAGTAGTTTTAGGGGTCGAAAGGTTTGGTTCGTCGGCCCCCGGACAGATAGTAATGGAAAAAATGGGTTTCACCGTTGAAAATATTCTCAAGCTGTCCAGGGAAATGTTAAAAAAATGAAGGAGGTAACAGGCATGGAAGAAAATACAGCCACATACCCGGTTAAGCTGTCAATCGAGTATCCGGAGCGGCAACTTGACAGAATGACCAGTTTCTTTCGACTCTTTACGGTCATACCTATTGCGATAATATTAGGATTGGTTGTGGGAGGCAATGGCGGGGATAGCAATGCGGGCCAAGAAGCGTGGCATTACACGTTTTCAGCAGGCGGAGTTCTAGCCCTGCCAACGTTGTTAATGATCTTGTTTAGGCAGAAATATCCCAAATGGTGGTTTGATTTCAATCTGGAGCTGACGAAGTTCAGCATACGTGTATGTTCATATATTTGTCTTTTAACAGATGTTTATCCTTCAACAGATGAAGAGCAATCTGTTCATATTTCGGTACCCTATCCGGATGCAAAAAATGATTTGAACAGGGGGCTTCCCTTGGTTAAATGGTTTCTGGCCATACCACACTATTTTATTTTGTTTTTCTTATGGATTGCCGCAGGTATCTGTGTTGTTATTGCCTGGTTCGCAATCATATTTACCGGCAGATATCCCAGGAGTTTATTTGATTTTATAGTGGGCGTCATCCGCTGGTCTTTGAGGGTTTCGGCATATGCGGCTCTTTTGGTTACGGATCAATATCCGCCTTTCCAGTTTGAATAATTGTCTTGATTTTTTGATAATGCTTCCTTAAACGATAAAATTTTTAAACAAAAGACAGGGGTTGGGGCGTGAATCTAAAGGAGAAAGCAAAGGCTTTAAAAATTTATATTCCAGCCCTTTTCATTGCGATGAAGAGAAAAGATACGCCGCTTGCTGCAAAGATTTTTGCAGGGATTACGGTGGGATATGCATTGTCACCAATTGATCTGATTCCGGATTTCATACCTGTGTTGGGCTATTTGGATGATATTGTCATTCTTCCGTTATTAGCATCATTGGCTATAAAATTCATCCCCAATGAAATAATGGAGGAATGCAAAGCCGAAGCAGAAGAAATGTGGAAAGATGGAAAGCCAATAAAGTGGTACTATGCAATACCAATTATATTATTCTGGATTTTGGTGGCTGCAGTTGTTTTCAATATTCTCATTTAAATCCAAAAAGTTTAGAAAAAATTTATATATCATTATATGCAAATTTATATTTGTGGTTTATGATAGGGTATATGATAAGAGAAAAAAGCGACAAATGCTTATCACATACAAAAAAGGAGATTATAAATGCAGGAATTTATTATACATATCATGAACCAGTTCGGTTACCTTGGAATTGCGTTTATTTCAGCGTTAGAAAATGTTTTCCCGGTAATCCCGTCAGAAGTCACGCTGACATTTGGCGGATTTATGACGACCTATTCGAACCTTACAATATTGGGAGTCATAATTACTGCTACGATTGGTTCCTGGTTGGGTTCCGTCGTATTATATGGGATTGGGAGATTTCTGTCAGCAGAAAGATTAGGAAAAATCATGGAGGGAAAGATCGGACGCGTCCTTCATTTGAAAAAAGAGGATGTCATGAAATCCTGTGACTGGTTCAACAGCAAAGGAAGAGGGACTGTACTAATCTGCAGATGCATACCGGTTGTACGGTGTCTTATCTCTCTTCCAGCTGGCATGGCAAAAATGAACCTGTGGTTTTTCTCGGTAATGACCATCATTGGATCCCTGGTATGGAATACGCTCCTTGTTAATTTTGGTGCTCTGGCAGGCAGTTCATGGGAGAAAATAGTATCAGGTGCAGGAGAGTATACGAAAATAACCGTTGTGGTGATTGGCCTGGCCTTTATTATTGCAGCAGCCCTGTTCCTGAAGAAACGTTCCGGAGGAAGTAAGCCGGTAAAGGATGAATATTGATCAGGCTGCTTTAGCAAAGTGGCGAGAACGTGAAGAGAAATAAATCACAAAATTATTGGCCGTCGCCTTAAGGGTAAATCTGGAGGTGGCGGCTTTAAGTTAATAATTATTGTAAAATATATTTTTTATGGGATAATAAAATAAGAACTGAATTTAGAGAAATTATTCATATACTGATTTTCCAAATATCTGATGAAGTTGAGGTGGCAACGATGATAAACAAGACGGATATCAATGGAGTTAATAAGGGAAGAATGGATATTTCTAAAATTACTTTCTATACAATAGTATGGAATTTTTTATTGGGGAGCTTTTTTGGATTTTGCTTGGAAACCATCGTATATTTCTATCTCCTTGGGCATTTTATCAATCGACAGGGCGTCATCTACGGACCGTTTAGCCAGATTTATGGATTTGGGGTCATAGTATTTCTGGTTTGCCTGTATAAAATCAGGGATAGAAAATGGTATATCGTCTTTTTGGCCAGCATGGCAATAGGGACGATTTTTGAATATGTGGCTTCGATTTATTTGGAAAAAATAGCAGGATATGCGTCCTGGGATTACAGCAGTCACGCCTTTAATTTTGAGGGACGGGTCTGCCTGCTGATTTCTGCGGCATGGGGTATATTTGGGATGCTTTATATTAAAAATGCTTACCCGTTTTTCTGCAAAGTCCTGAGCAGGATAAATAAAAAATTAATTAAAACGCTTTTGTGGCTGTTTTTTTTGTTCATGATTTTTGATCTGACTTTATCCGAATTTGCCATAAACAGGATGGAAGAAAGAGAATCAGGTATCCCAGCCGAGAATAAAATTGAAAAATATTTAGATGAGCATTACCCAGATGAAAAATTAAAGGAAATCTTTACCAGCGTTAAATTCATAAAATGACAGTCTGATCAAGTAAATAAGCTGGGGCAGGAAAGTGAGTAAAATAAAATGATAAAAGAGGGCAAACTTTTTATCAATATATCCTATGTAATATATTTCATATTCTTTGGAATCGTATGTATCGGAACTTTTGGGTTTTATATGGTCACGCAGCCTCTTAGTTTGGTGATGGGACTTGTGATGTTTTTCCTGGCAATTGCGGGATTTATAGTGATTAAAAATGCGAAAATCAGATGTTCGGACAAAGTTTTTATCATCATACTTATCTTTATGATGCTTTGCATGATAATCATACAGGTGTTTGTAGCGTGGATATTAAGAATGGAACCGAGCAATGACAGGCTGGTAATACTTCGGCAGGCTTTGGATATGATAAATCGGGATTCGTTGCATACAGCCCCAAGATGGAACCATTATTTTTTGAAATATACAAACAATCAAATGTTTTTGATATTGGAAACGGGATATCTATATCTGATGAATCTTTTGGGGTTTGGCAAATCCTACCTTATGAGTCTTTCTGGATGGAATATTTTATGTATAGACAGTGCTGTTATTCTGACAGTTCTCTTAAGCAAGAGAATATGGAATAAAAGAATTGCAATGATGCTAGCCATATTCTGCTTTGCGTTTACGCCGTTCTACACGTATGTACCGTTTTTTTATACTGATACATTGGTGTTGCCGATAGTAGCCGCAATTTTATATCTCTATCACATATTACTCCAGGAAGACAGATTACTGTCTGTGAAATCGCTGGTAATCACATTGATTCTAGGAATTCTTTTTGCCACAGGCTATATGATAAAAGCTACAGTGATTATTTTATTCGTTGCATTGGCAATACATATTTTTTATAGCAAACATTTTCAAAAAGCGATTGTATATATATGCATAATCATTGTGGTAATTGCGGCGGGCGTTGGAACTGCAAATAAAATGGTAACAAAAATGGGTATATTTGACACTGCTGATTACAACACCCAGAATTTCCCGGTGACACACTGGATAATGATGGGATTGCAGGGAGTTGGAAAATATCAGGAATCAGAAAAAATATTCACAACCTCTTTTGCAACAAAAGAAGAAAAAATGGATGCAAATATAGAAGTGATCAAGGAACGCGTGAAGGCCTATGGTTTCTTTGGGATGTTAAAACATCTGGCGGTAAAATCCGTATATACCTGGTCCAACGGAGAATACGATATGGATTATTATCTGGAAATGAATCAGCAGGAAGGGACCTGGATGCATACGTTTACAGATTATAATGGCAAAAATCATATATATGTACATATGTATAGTAATGGGATCCATATTTGTTTATTGCTGTCACTTTTTTATTCCGGAATCTGTGGCTTTAAAAGAAAAGACAAAGGCTTTAACTGGTTTATTAAATTGGGTATTTTGGGGCTTTTTTCTTTTTTGCTGATCTGGGAAACAAGACCGAGATATCTGGTACAATATTTGCCATTGATTTTGCTGGCATCAATGCAGGGGTGGCTTTTTATTTCGAAAAAAATGGAGAATCGAAGGTTTGGAAAATTTATCTTGAGTGTAATGACCGGGAGGCGTACGTAAAATGAATGATATATTGTGTTTGGTAATACCGTGCTATAACGAGGAAGCCGTTTTACCTGAGACAGCAAAACGATTGGTCTCAAAAATGGAAAAAATGATAGCGGAAGACTTTATATCAGAAGATAGCAAAATATGTTTTGTAAATGATGGATCAAAAGATCACACTTGGAAAATTATTGAGGAATTACATAGAAAAACGCCAATGATTGTGGGAATTAAGATCTCCAGAAATGTCGGACATCAAAATGCGCTGATGGCGGGTTTGAAAACAGTTAAAGAATTTGCTGATATGGTGATTTCTTTGGATGCTGATTTACAGGACGATATTGAAGTACTCGATCAATTCGTACAAGAATTTAAGAATGGCTGCGAGGTGGTTTATGGAGTCAGAAATTCCAGAAAAAAAGACTCCCATTTTAAACGTTTTACGGCAGAAGGATTTTATAAAATGATGAGTCTGTTTGGATGTGAATTGGTTTTCAATCATGCGGACTATAGACTGATGGGAAAAAAATCACTCGAGGCATTGGAAGAATATAAGGAAGTGAATGTGTTCCTACGCGGAATAATTCCCATGCTGGGGTTTAAAACAGGTTCAGTAACGTACGGCAGGAAAGAAAGATTTGCAGGAGAAAGCAAATATCCCCTGAAAAAGATGGTAGCATTTGCTCTGGAAGGTATCACCTCCCTTAGCATCAAGCCGATCAAAATGATTATATCGCTTGGAGCTTTGTTTTTTGTGATCAGTATATGTATTCTTATATACATCCTGATAAGGCACTTCTCAGGACAGACGGTAAGCGGTTGGACAAGTCTGGCAATATCCATTTGGGCAATTGGAGGGCTGCAGTTGCTTGCGATTGGTGTTGTTGGAGAATATATTGGCAAGGTGTACCTGGAAACAAAAAACAGACCCCGCTATATAATTGAAAAAACATTATTCTAGATCAGCAGAAAATCTAAGCTTGTGATTATGAGTCAGCAAATTGAAAGAAGTGATTTTATGAATGTATTGTCTTCAATAAAGAAAAGTTTTAACAACCCGTTTATCTCGATGAGACATAAGAATTTCAGATATTACATTATAGGCATGTTCATCTCGTTGATAGGAACATGGATGCAGAACATAGCCCAGCCATGGCTTGCGTATACATTGACGAAATCGCCGCTGTTGCTTAGTCTGATAGGTGCGCTGCAATTTACACCTATGCTTATTTTTGCATTGTTTGCAGGCGTTATTGTTGATAGATTTCCCAAGAAAAACATTATCTTTTTAACGCAATTGGCTTCGTTGATTATTACGCTCATTCTTGTGCTTCTGGTATGGAGTGGTCAGATAAAGTATTGGCATCTCCTCATTTTAGCAACAGCACTTGGTATAGTGAATACCCTGGACATGCCCGCGCGGCAGTCGTTTGTTATCGAACTTGTTGGCAGGGAAGATTTAATGAATGCAATTGCACTCAATTCAATGACATTCAATTTGGCAAGGATTATTGGACCGGCAGTTGCTGGGCTGGTCATGAGTTTTTGGGGGATTGGAACTTGTTTCCTCGTCAACTCCATTTCCTTTGCGGCAGTCATCATAAGTCTTTTTTTTATTAAGCCAAATTACATACAAAACGCATATAAGGCAAAGGTGAACATAGCAGAACAAATAAAAGGCGGTGTAAGATATATTTTAAAAAACAAAACGCTCTCTTATGCTGTGCTTGTTTTAGCCATAGTAGGAACTTTTGCTCCGAATTTCAATGTTCTTATTCCGGTGTTTTCGGCTGAAATATTGAATTCAGGAGAGATGGGTTTTGGGCTGTTGATGTCGTTTATGGGGGTGGGCTCATTTTTGGGGGCCATGTATATAGCCATATCGAGCAAAACAGGCCCCAACAAGCTACTGGTCAGTGCAGCGCCTGTGGTGGTGGGAGCATTGCTTATAATTACTGGATATACTCATTTGTTCTTTGTGACGGGAGTGCTGATTGGAATTACTGGTTTTTTCCTGATTGCATTTCTATCAAGCGTCAATTCAACCTTACAGATTAATTCAAGCAATGAATACCGTGGGAGAGTGATGAGCATCTATACTCTTGTTTTTGCTGGTTCGACACCCTTTGGCAATTTATATGCCGGGTGGTTTGCTGACCATTTCAATCCCAGGATAGGCTTTGCAGCTTGTGGATCAGTGATAATTTTGCTGATGATTCCGGTATATTTAAAGAAGATGAAGAAATCCGTACGAAGATAGGGAGCTGCAGCACATCCAATCATAATGGAAGCAATACTTCAATCAATCACCAAATTTCCGGATAAACCATGTTTTGACCAGCTGTGTGAGAACTACATAGCATACCATCATGACAGCAAGCAGAAACCAGTAAAAAGAGGGCAGTGGTACGAAACCAAGAGTTTTTGCTAAAGGTGAAATTGTAAGAAAAACAGCAGCGGAAACAATGGCAACGGAGGAAATAATAAGCGGCCAGCTTGCCCGGCTTTGGATAAACGGAATTTTGTTGGTCCGGATAACATGGATTATCATGGTCTGCGTAAAAATCGACTCCACAAACCAGCCAGTATGGAACAAAGCCGGATTATTCCAGCAGTTAAAAATATTAAGCATGATGAAGAATGTCAGATAGTCAAATATCGAACTTATCGGTCCTATAATTAATATGAACTTCTCGATCCCTCTGATTTTCCATTGGCGGGGTTTCTTGAGCCAGTCTGAATCAACCTCGTCCGACGGGATTGTTGTTTGTGAAAAGTCGTACAATAAATTGTTGGTTAGGACCTGAATAGGAAGCATTGGCAGGAATGGGAGAAATGCACTAGCCCCCACTACACTGAACATATTTCCAAAGTTGGAGCTGGCCGCCATCTTTATATATTTTATAATATTTCCGAATACACGGCGCCCTTCCATTACGCCCTGAGCCAAAACAAGCAGATTGTTGTCTAAAAGAATGATATCTGACGATTCTTTGGCGATATCCACGGCACTGTCTACCGAAACACTGACGTCAGAAGCTTTCAGCGCAGGAGCATCGTTGATTCCGTCACCCATAAACCCTACCACATGACCGTTTTTTTGCAGGGCATGAATAATAAGCTCTTTTTGATTAGGTGACAGCCTGGCAAATATGCTCGTATTGTTTACCGCTTTTGCAAGTTCATCCTCGCTCATGGCCTCTATTTGAGGACCGAGAAGAATACCGCCGGAGGAAAGACCGACCTCTTTGCAAATATAAGTGCTTACAACCTCATTGTCCCCTGTCAGGATTTTTACATCCACACTCAGAGTTTCTAACTGCTTCAATGCTTCTGGTGCCGATTTTTTAGGTGGATCAAAAAAGGTTAAAAAGCCCAGAAGTATAAGCTCTGACTCGTCCCCAATCTCATAGACAGGCTCATCAGGCGCACCCGGCATTTCCTTGTATGAAAGGGCAATTGCACGGAAGCCTTGCGCATTGAGTCCGCTCACGGTTTCCGTCGCACTATCTTTGTATTCAGGCAGCATAGGGAGAATATTGCCATCAATTTCCACACGGCTGCAGCACGACATGATTTGCTCAACAGCACCTTTGCAAATGAGTGTATTCATGCCGGTTTCATCTTCCACAATGACAGACATGCGTTTGCGGGTGAAATCAAAAGGTATCTCATCAATTTTGTGGTATTTTACGTTTGCCTGAAGAGTTTCTTCCAGATCCCCATGTTTCAGAATCGCTTCATCGGTAATATTCCTCAACCCGGTATGGTGGTAGCTGTTCAGGTATCCGTAATGCAGCACCTTTGCGCTTGTTTCTCCGTGCACATCGAGATGCTTCTCCAGTACAATCTCTCCCTCTGTAAGGGTGCCGGTCTTATCGGTGCACAGCACATCCATGGCTCCCAAATTTTGAATGGAATTCAGGCGCTTTACGATGACCTTCTTGCGGGACATCATCATGGCACCCTTGGAAAGGTTGACCGATACGATCATAGGCAGCATTTCCGGAGTCAGCCCTACTGCCACGGCCATGGCGAAAAGGAAGGCCTCCATCCAGTTGTGTTTACTGAATCCATTTACAAGGAATACAATAGGAACCATGACCGCAATAAAGCGGATCATCATCCAGGTGATTCCGTTAATCCCTTTATCGAAACTTGTCAGTTCCCGCTTCTCGACAATACTGGCAGAAAGTGCACCAAAATATGTTTTCCCTCCTGTATGTATAACTGCAGCAATGCCCGTTCCGCTCACCACGTTCGATCCTAAAAAGCAGAGGTTGGGAATTTCAAGAGGATTATCAAGTTCGTCGCCGGCAATATCGGAACTTTTTTCAACAGGCATTGCTTCTCCGGTGAGCGCCGACTGGTTGAGAAACAGATCTTTCGCAGATAGAATGCGTACATCTGCCGGTATCATATCCCCTGCAGCTATACTTATTATATCTCCGGGCACCAAAAGCTTAAGTGGTATTTCTTCTTCTTTTCCATCGCGTACAACCGTTGCCTTATTGCTGACCATTGCTTTGAGTGCTGCCGCCGCATTATCGGCACGAAGTTCCTGAAAAAAGCGAAGTATGATTCCCAACACGATCATTACGGAGATGACAAGTGTTGCACGCAGATCTCCGGTGAGATAAGAGAGAAGCGCAAGAGCGGCCAGCAAAATGACCAGAGGATTCTTTAAATTGTTCACTAGATGCATCAAAACAGATAGCCGTTTTTCTTTGGCAAATTCGTTGACTCCATACCGCTTCAGACGCAAATCAGCGTCGGAAGTGCTTAGCCCTGCAAGTCTGGTTTCAAGGTGTCCCAAGACGGATTCGGTCTCCAAGTTGGCCATTTCCAACAGCTCTGCAGAAAAGGTTCTGGCTGATTCACTGCTTTGGTTGTTGGAATGGCTTGAACCGGTGCTTTTTTTGGACATTAATTCCACCCCCCTGTGATGTACATATAATTCATGAGCAATCAATGGTTTTACGGATTGGATTTTCTAATAATAATATATCATACAGCCATTCTTTATTAAATAAATTTATCGAAAGAAAGTGGTGAATACCAGAAAAATATGACTGATTATCTATATGGAAGCGACACATATTTGGTAAAATGCACTAAGGCTCGTTAATTGTTTGTCAAAATGAATATGGACAAAACCAGCACGAATAGTTATAATTTAAGTAAGCAATTAGAAAATCCTCTGAATAAAGTGGATAAATGTGCTAAAAATATTAGAATGGAGTGATAAGTGATGAATTTTGAATCAACATTCAAACCTCTTTACATTGGTAAAATGCTTGTGAAGAACAGATTGGTAGTGCCGGCTATGGATTCTGCAATGTGTGAGGAAGATGGAACAATCAAAAAAATGGCCTGTGATTACTACGGCGCCAGAGCCAAAGGCGGATTTGGAATTGTTATTACCGAAATTGCTGCGGTTGATGAACGGGCACCGGGCATGCCGGGCGAACCCAAATTATATTCAGACGAGTACTTGCCAGGGTTGACAAAATTAGCAAATGCGATTCACATTGGAGGAGCGAAAGCGATCGTTCAGCTCCATCACGCAGGACGGGAAACTTCTTCTGCAATGATCGGGCAGACACCAACCGCACCATCCTCCATCCCTTCAGTTGTTTATAGAGAACCGGTTAATGAGTATACTACGGAACAAGTATATGAGCTGATTGATTCTTACATACAATCTTCCGTTCGATGTAAAAAAGCAGGCTTTGACGGAATTGAATTCCATAGCGCTCATGGTTATATGGGACTTCAATTTATGAGTCCACGCACAAATAAAAGAATTGATGAATTTGGCGGTGGAGTTTCAGAGAGATCATATTTTCACAAATTAATAATTGAAGGAATCCGCAAAGAGTGTGGTGAAGATTTTGCCATTATCGTGAGAATGGATTCCATTGAGGGAAGAGCAGGCGGTCTCGAGGAAGAAGAGGCAGTTGTATTTGCCAGATTATTGGAGTCATATGGTGCAGATGCATTGAATATTTCTGCTGGTACATACGCCGCATGGGATGTAATTGTTCCTCCAACAGCCTGGCCACAGGGCTGGAACTGGAGAATTTGCAGAAGGATAAAGGAATCTGTCCATGTTCCGGTTATGCTTGCAGGTAGATTTTCCGATCCTTTTGTCATAGAACAATCCATTGAACGCGGTGACACGGATTTTGTCTGTTTGGGACGTCAATCCATTGCTGATCCGGAATTCGCAAACAAAATGGCGGGTGGGGATCTTGCTGATATCGTACCTTGCGTGGGATGCACTCAAAGATGTATGTCCTTTAATGACCATGACTCTTTGCAGGAGGGCGACTGGGGGGTTTCCTGTATATTCAATCCAATGAGCAACAACCGTAAAGATGTCCAGTATGATCCGACCGAAACTCCTAAAAAAGTAATAGTAATCGGTGCAGGTGTTGCCGGCATGGAAGCTGCATGGATAGCGGCGGAACGCGGACATGATGTGACCTTGTATGAAAAGAATGGACAGAATAAAGTGGGCGGTCAGTTCTTAATTGCCTCCTATCCTCCGTACAAACAGGAATTGACCAGACCAATCAAATTTTACAAACATATGTGTGAAAAGAACGGCGTAAATATGGTTTATAATAAAACCGTTGATGCAGAATTCATACAATCCGAAAAACCAGATGTGCTCATTGTTGCCACGGGAGCAAAACCATTCAAATTGAATATCCCTGGAAATGATGCAGAGAATGTGTTTATGGCCAATGATGTACTTGTTGGAAATAAAATACTTGGAAACAGCGCTTTGGTGATTGGCGGCGGAATGGTTGGGGTTGAAACGGCTGAATTCTGTAAAGACTATTGCGCGCGAGTTGCCGTGGTTGAAATGAAAGAAGATATTGCCATGGATTTATATATGACCGTTCGCGACGATCTTCTTAAACGCTTTAAGAATGAAGGCGTTGAGGTATATAAAAATACTACGGTCTTAAAGATTGAGGGTAAAACAGTATTTGCAGAACAAGATGGCAAGCAAATCGCATTAGAAGGCTTCGACAACATCATTTTTGCTGTGGGATCCAAGCCAGAGGCACAATTTGACAATGTAGAAAAACTTGCAAAAGAAGTGTATGTTATCGGCGATGCAAAACAGGCAAGAAGCGCTTTGGAAGCAATATATGAAGGTGCCAGAGTAGGTATGTCCATTTAAAGAACCGGTATTTAAGATGGAGCTCCATTTTTTCAGGAGCTCCATCTTATTTTTGATATGTTATCATTTCTAAGCTTATTAAGAGGGACAATAATGTTTTGTAATCATTAAGGTCTAATCCGAACAGTACTTCAATTCTGTTCAGTCGATAATTGAGTGTGTTCCTGTGAATATGCAGATGTTCCGAGGATTCATTTTTCTGAAACAAATTCTTGCAGAAACATTCCAAAGTCATGTAAAATTCGGTGTTGTTTTCTGAATCGTATTTCTTGATTTTCTCAAGAGCCGGGTGAATGAAACACGCATATTCTTCATGCTGGCTCAGATACAAAAACAAGGGAGACGGAGCAATTTCGTGATAATAGTATAAAGGTGTATGCAAATTGTTGTTTGTGACCTCGTCTCTGTAACGGAAGATAGCAGTCAGCCTTGCCTGAAGATAATAATCGGGAAGAGAATATATATCGGTCACAGGATTGACGGCGCCACAAAGAATTTTATATTGCATCAGGTATTCTGAAATTTTTTCAGCAACGGCTGTCAGAAGGGTCTGTTCGTTTTCGTTTGTAAGCAGGATCACCAGGTCGTCGTTATATATTATTGGCAGGGAGCTAGGGAAATTATGCAAACAATAATTTATCGCAACAGAAGCGAAGGCATGCTGTGATTTTATCTGGTCGAGAGGTGCTACCAGAAGCAACGCAGGTTCCTTGTTTATTTTGGACAGTTGAACAATGGCACGAGCTTTTTCCTGTTTTGTTGTATTTCTATTTAATAAACTTTGCAAACTGTAGGAATGAACTAAGGGAACCTGACTCGTCAGGTTTATTTTAATCCTCAGAGTACTGGTCAGGATTGACGCTGCCTCCAGGTGCCATGGCTTAAAATCCTTTTCCTCAAGAAAAACAGCGATATGGCCAATAACGGTCGCATCATTGTATACTTCTGCAAAAATTCTCGGAAAGTTTTTGACAAGACCATCTTTTTCAAAAAATGGCTGATACCTTGTGCCAGGTTTTTTAAGATACTCTTCATGGAAAGCTTTGATGGTTTCATCGGGCAGGCAGCCGGTTTTCAGCAGTGTGTCATAGACGAAATCACCAATTTTTTTAGCTGGGAATAAAGAAATAAGCCGGTACTGATTATCTGTAAACAAAACAGGAGCATCAAATATTTTACTTGCACATCGAATAAGCGGACGAAAACCAGGTTTGTCCATATTCGCATGAAACTCTTCATAAATCTCAAGCAAATCATGTTTTTGTTTATCCAAGATGACAGGCTCCTTCACGATTTGTATAATATTTAACAGCTCTAATAAATACACTATATCAAATTAATCCAGAATGTCTAATGCGTAAAACGTATCAATGCTCTCAGACGAAATATCCGATATTTTGCTTTTATTGTAAATGTTAATGAACAGAGATATAATGTGCTAAGAGGTGCTCGGTATAAGCGACACAGGAAAATGAAAATGGGAGGAACAACATGAAGGTGAAGGTTTGCGTAGGTTCAAATTGCACATTGCTGGGAGCAATGGGGATTTTGGATCAGATAGAGGGATTGAAGGACATCGTGAATGAGGATATGGACGAATTCGATATGGAAGGGCTGGATATTGAGGTGGTCAAGTGCTTAGGATTCTGCAAAAAAACGAATAAAAAGATTGCTCCCGTAGTAGTAATTGATGACGAGCCGATATTCAATGCTACCGGCCAGACTGTAATGGAAAAAATCATCAATAAAATGAGAACCCAGTAATCGGAAACCTCGGAGGAAATATTTCAATGAAAGAAAGCTATGTTAATCTGATTAATATCAGAAGAGAAGTTTTTGCAACAATTGCAAAGATGGCATATGACGGTTCTGATTTGAGTGAATTAGAGAAATCATCGTTTGATCTTTTGCCTGGTGAGGTTGGCAGGTATAGAGACAGCATATTCAGAGAAAGAGCAATAGTGGAAGAACGCCTGAGGTTGACAATGGGCCTGGACGCAAGAAAGCCAACAGAATACCACCGCATTACGGATGGGATTTCTGAAGTGGATGTGGATAAAACGCAATTTATTGAGCCATTGGTAAATGTCATCACTCATGCATGTGAGGCATGCCCGACGAAAGCTTTTTATGTGACGGACAATTGCAGAAAGTGCCTGGCCCATCCATGTACGAATGTATGTCCAACAAATGCGATTTCTATGGGAAAGAACAGGGCGGTTATCGATTATGAAAAATGTATTAAATGCGGCAGATGCAAAGAAACCTGCCCATTCAGTGCAATTGTAAAATATGAAAGGCCATGCGCCGCTGCCTGTGGCGTTAACGCAATAGACAGTGATTATTTAGGGAGGGCCCAGATAAACAGAGACAGGTGCGTATCATGCGGCAGCTGCGTAACTCTTTGTCCATATGGAGCAATTGCAGATAAATCTCAGATATATCAGCTGATCAAATCACTGAAGACCAATGTTCACATGTACGCCATAATAGCCCCTTCATTTTTGGGGCAGTTTGGACCTTTGGCATCTCCGGTTCAAATATTTGAAGGAATAAAACAGCTGGGATTTGAGGACGTGATAGAAGTCAGTCTGGGTGCAGACATCACAACTCTTCATGAAGCAAAAGAATTCCTCAAAAAAGTACCTGGTGAAATTCCCTATATGGGAACAAGCTGCTGCAATTCCTGGACATTAATGGTTGAAAAGTTATTTCCCGACCAGTACGAGTATATATCGGACTCTGCTTCTCCGATGGTCGAGACTGCAAAGCATATTATGAAAAAAGATCCACATGCAAAGATAACATTTATAGGGCCATGTATTTCAAAGAAATTAGAGGCATTGAGAGAAGATGTTAAGGATTATGTTCATTTTGTGATTACCTTTGAAGAACTTATGGGCATGATTGTTGCCAAAGGAATAGAATTATCGGAAATTGAGGTATCCAGAGAAATACAGGATGCTTCTACGCTGGGGCGGGGATATGCAATAGCAGGCGGAGTGGCTGATGCAGTAAAAAGGACGGCTATGATTATGGATCCTTTAAGAGAAATCAATGTGGAAGGTGCATCGACTCTGGAGGAATGTGTAAAGCTTATGAAAATGGCAAAAGCCGGTAAAAAGAACGGCTATTTGCTCGAAGGCATGGCCTGCCCTGGTGGCTGCATTGCTGGACCGGGAACAATCGCATCCCTGAACAGAGTTAAAAAGGCAGTAATGGATTTTGAAAATCAGTCAGAATATAAAACTCCCTTTGATAATGTTATTATTAATGAAGAATTACGCAACAAAGGAATCTGATGTGTGATTAACGAAGCGGGGAGTTGGTGGAGATATGATAATAAGAATGCTGGTGGAAAACACCTCAACAGCTGAATCTTTAGGCAGCGAGCATGGATTAAGCGTATATATAGAGACTGATCATCATAAGATCTTATTTGATACAGGAGCCAGTGGGCTGTTCGCTGAAAATGCAGAAAAAATGCAGATTGATTTATCAAAGGTGGATTTGGCGGTTATTTCTCATGGACATTATGATCATGGCGGGGGACTCAGGACTTTCCTGGAAATGAATAGCAGTGCAAAAATCTATTTCGGCAAAAAGGCGTTTGGCGACTACTATGCAAATCGATCCAATGGTGAAAAGAAATACATTGGTCTGGACAAAACCCTGATGTCAGATGATCGTTTTGTTTTTGGGGAAGGGCAGATTGTCATCGATGAGGAGCTGGAGCTGTTTTCGGGCGTAAAGGGCAACAGGCTGAAACCGCCAGGCAATCAGGATTTATTTATGAGGGAGGGCGAATCGTATAAACTGGATGATTTTTCTCACGAACAGAACCTTGTAATCAAAGAAAATGGAAATACGGTTCTGGTTGCTGGATGTGCTCATGCCGGGATTGTAAATATACTGGAGCACTTCCGTGCAGATAAAAACGGGAAGCCAAGTCATGTTATCGGCGGGTTTCATCTTTATAACCGGGGCGCGGAACAATATGAGAATTCTGACGCGATGGCAGAAATTGGATCATATCTGTTAAGTACCGGCGCCATGTTCTACACCTGCCACTGCACGGGAATCCCGGCATATGAACGTTTAAAATCAATGATGGGAGAGAGTGTGAATTATCTTTCAACGGGCAGCCGCCTAATAATATAAAGCGACGGACGGAAGGTTGAAAGTGGAGAATAAGAAGCAGGATGCATTGGATGATAGATAATTATTAAACAATACTGGAAAATGACATAATATTGTGATAAAATTCATAATAGTTTTAGTATTAAAATTAGTACAAGTATAGTATGATTTGAGTGTATAGGTATTTGGTTAGTCTAAGTTTAAGGAGGCATGCAATTGGAGGATTACACGAAATTTAAGTTAAAGAGAAGGGAAGAGCTGGATGCGGTTCTGGCAGACAAGGATGACTTGTTTGTTGTGGCCTGCAACAAGTGCTTTAAGGAACTCGTCAGTTTTGATGAGCCGGACTGTGGTCTGTTTGAAGACATTGCCAGGGAACAGGGCAAAAACGTCGTCGGCCGTGCAAAGATTGATTTTCTGTGCAACGAACCGTTGACAACAAAAAGTTTTCAAGGGCTTCTTCCAGAAGGAACCAAAAATGTGTTTGTTAGTTCATGCGGTCTGGGAATTCAGACGATTACAGGGTTGGCGGAAATTCCGGTTTATGCTGCAAGCGACACCATTGCCGTGGATGGACATCACGGAATGGCATTGACAACCACGTTATGCGGAGCATGCGGTCAGTGCTATCTGAACATGACCGGAGGAATCTGCCCTATCGTGGACTGTTCAAAGAGCTTGTTGAACGGACAATGCGGAGGTGCCAAAAACGGAAAATGTGAAGTGGACAAAGAGATGGATTGCGGATGGCAGCTCATCTATGAAAGACTGGAAAAACAGGGAAGACTTGATGAACTGTTGAACCAGCCTGTGGAAATCCGTGATTATTCCAAGGTGAATTTCAAGTTCGTCAGCGAATACGTGAAATCGGTCCGTGAAAATCGGTACGAAGGATATTATGGTGGAATACATCCGGTCGAACACAAGGAATTAAGTGACCATCTGGCATTAGTGCGTTTTCCGGATCCGCTTACATTAGTCGTTCCGATGGCGCAGCATACTGGTGCACCGGCTCAGCCCATCGTAGAAATCGGACAGCATGTAAAGATGGGTCAGAAAATTGCCGAAGCCCAAGGCTTTGTGAGCAGTCCGATTCACGCCAGCGTCAGCGGTACCGTCGTAGCCATAGAAATGCGGCCGCATACGGTTAATGGAACGGAAACGTTGTCCATCATCATCCAGTCAGACGGAATGAACACGCTCCACGAGTCCGTAAAGCCGGCTGGAGAGCTTGAAAGTCTTACTCCGGATGAAATCATCGAAATTGTACGGGACAAGGGTATTGTCGGAATGGGTGGCGCAGGGTTTCCTACTGCCGTCAAACTCAAAGCACCTAAACCTATTGATTTGGTTTTACTCAACGGCTGCGAATGCGAGCCGGTTTTAACGGCGGACCACAGGGTTCTGCTAGAGTATGCAGATGAAGTGATTTATGGCTTGAAAGCTATGATGAAAGCGTCGGGAGCGGAAAAAGGCGTGATAGCCATAGAAGACAACAAACCGGATGCAGTCGAATTGCTGCAGGAAAAAACGGCAGATATGCCAAACATCGAGATCGTTACTGCGAAAACGAAATACCCACAGGGTGCAGAAAAGATGCTGATCAAACGTGTAATGGGTCGAGAGGTGCCACGAGGAGGACTTCCGATGGATGTCGGAGCTGTCGTAGCCAACGTGAGTACAGCCAAAGCCGTTTCTGATGCCATTCAAAAAGGCATGCCGCTCATTGAACGTGCTGTAAGCGTCAGCGGTGAGCGAATGATCAATCCTGGCAACTATATCGTAAAAAATGGTACATCAGTCAAAGAAATCATCAACTATTGCGGCGGTGTGGAAGGTGATGACGTTACCATTAAAATAGGCGGTCCAATGATGGGAATCAAAATAGAAAATCTGAATGTCCCGGCATTGAAGTGCTCTAACGGAATCGTCGCTGTCGAAACTATTTGCAAAGAAGCGGTGGAATGCATCAAGTGCGGACGTTGTGTTGACGTCTGCCCGATGGAGCTTCGCCCATTGTACTACACAAAATATGCGCTGTCAGAAGACTGGGAAGGCATGAAAACACAGAACGTGATGGATTGTATTGAATGTGGATGCTGCGAATATATTTGTTCCTCAAAAATCCCAATTGTTGAGAGAATCAAAATTGGAAAAACTGCCATAAGGGAGGGTAAATAATATGCTGATTACCCAACTAAAACCAAAAGAAATAATCGAATCGCTGGCTAAGGGAAAAACTGTGGTCATTAATTGCCATGGATGTAAGGAGATTTATTTTCCGGAACACCAGGCGGATGAACTGCAGAAGGAACTTTCGGACAGTAAAGAAGTGACCCGGATCATGACAAGGGATTACATCTGCAATCCGGATAATCTGAAGCTGCAGCTGGAGAAGTATATGGCCGATCTTAATGCGGCAGACACCATACTGGTATTTTCCTGTGGTGTGGGTGTTCAGACCGTTGCGGATCAATTCACAGAGAAAAGAGTATGCGCCGGCTGCGATACCTATCCATTACCTGGATTTCAGGGTGTGACTGCGCTGAATGTGGATTGCGCACAGTGTGGGGAATGCTATCTGAATTACACTGGAGGAATCTGTCCGATTACTGCATGCTCGAAAAGTCTGGTCAACGGCCAATGCGGGGGTGCCAAAAATGGCATGTGTGAAGTCGACAAGAACATGGAATGCGGATGGGAACGTATCTACAGAAAACTGGAGAAACTGGATAAACTGGATACCCTGAAATATGCCCCCAAAGTGCGTAAATACGGAAATCCTGATGCAGAATAGACATCTGCTGGTGTTTATTTAAGAATATGATGAGTAGGAGTGATAATAAATGAGAATAACCGAATTGTTTCAACGTGGCGAATTTGTAGTAACGGCAGAAGTGGGACCACCAAAAGGGTTTCATATAGAACATTTGATTGAAGAAGCGAATACATATTTAAAGGACCGGGTTCATGCGGTGAACGTGACGGACAATCAGTCCTCCGTAATGCGACTTGGCTCATTGGCTACCTGTAAAGTATTGAAGGATCAGGGACATAACTCAATCTTTCAGATAACCTGCCGGGACAGAAACCGTATTGCCCTGCAGTCCGATATCTTGAGTGCTGCCCTGCTTGGCATCGATAATCTGTTGTTGTTGACAGGAGATTACACCACTTTTGGGGATAATCCGCAGGCGAAACCAGTTTTCGACCTGGACTCTGTATCTTTGCTCCACACGGTGAAAAGATTGGAAGAAGGCTTCGATCTGGCAGGCAATCCTCTCGATGGAGAACCTCCCAAGTTCGCCAAAGGTGCAGTCGTGTCTCCATGCAGCGACTCTGTGGATATACAGCTGGCGAAAATGGAGCAGAAGGTGAAAGCCGGAGCTGAATATTTCCAGACCCAGGGTGTATATGAGCCGGAAAAATTCATCCAGTTCATGGAAAAAGCAAAACAGTTTGGCGTGCCGGTTCAATTGGGCATCATCATCCCGAAAAATGTAGGCATGTGCAGATATATGAATGCAAACGTAGCAGGCGTTCATGTTCCCGATGAAATGATTGCGGAATTGCAGCAGGACAAAGAGAAAACGAAAGCAGGCATCACCGGAGTTGAAATCTCCGCCCGGATCATTAGAGAATGCAAGGACTATTGCCAGGGCGTACACATCATGGCATTAGGCTGGGAAAGCAAGGTTCCGGACATTCTTGATTTGGCTGGAATTGCACCTGTATCAAAATAATCAGAAATTGAACATACCAGATAGATACTGCCCGGGTAGAGCGCATTGCTTTAACCGGGCATTGTTTTTATTTCGATATATGAATATAATATGAATTATGAGTAAGGAGAGGTGAATTCCAGATGAATGATAGGGTTTATGAGTTTGAAGCTGAAATCAAAAAAGTGCCGGATATGGATGGCGCCTACATAGAGATCCCTTTTGACGTGAAGGCAGAGTTTGGAAAGGGCAGAGTGCCCGTAAGGGCTACTTTCGATGGGGAACCATACACCGGCAGTCTTGTGAAAATGAAAACGCCTTGCCACATTATCGGAATCAGAAAGGAAATCAGGGCGAAAATCGGAAAGCATCCAGGAGATGTGGTCAAGGTGACAATTCGGGAGAGGTGAGGAACATGTCAGGTGAATATTTGGTGGAAAAAGAGCCGGAGACTTTTCTGTTTAAAAGTCTCCGGTCCTTTTGGATTGGTAAATCCTAAAGTGTCATGTTTCGATGCGGGTAATCCAAAATTTTCGTTCAACCCCGCCGGCTCCCTTGCTCTTTGCAGTGAATCCTAACTCTTTGCAAAAATTCATGTATTCTGTTTCCAAATCTTGTGAGGGATTGGGATTGTGTTTTAATATCTGGCTTATAGCCGGGCCCGTATCCCTTGCCTCACGATTGTATTTTGTATGGGCATCATAGCTGTTGTTTTTATAACCTATAAATCTGCTTGGGTAAAAACTATATCCCTGTTCTTTCTTCACAGCTACAAAATTTATGCCTTCTGTAATTAAGCCTATCGCGAAGTCTTGCTTGGCTGGATCCTGAAGATAGTCATCAAAAGTAAGTATGTTCTCAAAAATGTCAGCTGATTCCGTTATAAAGTCCATTACGCCACCACCTTTTCACAATATTCTGATTCATTTCAATTATATATTCAGGCATACATTCGTGCAAAAGGAATTCCACACATCATGACCGAATGCAGGCAGAACAGCATTCAGAAAAAAAGTCTTAAAACGTTTTTGCAAATTCCTTCGCTTTCTCTATAGCCGCTCCAACGATAGCATCAACATCATTTCCAATGACGTCTAAACCATCTGCTGCGATAGTTGTGAAATCAATAATTCCCAGGAAGCCAAGTATTGTCCGTAGATATCTGTCACCCATTTCAAAGGTTGCGGCGGGACCTGCTGAATAATCGCCTCCTCTGCCAGAAATGTTAACGGCTTTTTTGCCTGTGCATAATCCCACTGAACCTGTCGCCGTATACTTAAAGGTGATTCCGGTAACGGAAATATAATCGATATAAGCTTTGAGGATAGCCGGAATGCTCAGGTTCCATAATGGTTCTGCGATTACATATTTGTCTGCCTCTAAAAACTGATATGCATATTTCAGGATTGGATGGTCTCTGCCAAATCCTGGAGCGGGAATGTGCAGTTCCTGAAGCTGTCCGACTGGAAGCAGGGTAACTCCTTCTTTGTACAAATCCAATGTGATAATTTCATCGTCGGGATTTAGTTTTTTGTACTCCTCGATGAAGCTGTCTGAAATCTTGAAGGTCCTTGACTGGCCCTTTTCTTTGGCGTTTGCTTTAATGTACAATACTTTACTCATAGTGTTTTTCTCCTTTTCTTGCTTGGTTTTATATTCCTATAAGCTGCATACTCCAGAAATGGTATCGCAGGACAGCGGGCTGGTAACCGCCTCTATAAAAACTCCGTTTCCGGCGCGAATTGTCCTGCATTGATTCTTTTTCAAAAGTTTATCAATCATTTCAGTATATTCCCTCGTTGTCATATCAAAGCACATTTGCAATTCAATTGGTGCCACTCTCTCATATTTAGATATGAAACCCAATACATTTTCTTCAGTCTTTTCAGGCCTGGAACCGGTAACCGATCCCGCAGTCAGGGAATTGATTACAGCCTGAAAGGATTCAAAGCTTTGATAGCTGTGCAGCAGAATCTCTTTATCACCATACCTTACTAAAAAGGTTGGAAAACCCCGGACACCATATTTCTGAGTTATCTTTAAATCTTCCTGGAATGCTGCCTCTGCGGAACCATCAGATAATCTCTCTAAAAATTTCGATATATCCAAGCCCACCTCGGAGGCTAATTCGATCTGCACCTCCGGCCTGCTTGTTTGCTTTGCTTCTGCGGAGGAAGCTTCCCGCATCCGCCTTAAAAACTTGTCAGCCAGCACCTGGTTTTCCATCTGGGCTGCTTTGTAAGCGATGTTCTGAGGATAGGTGGATGGATATTCGTTCGAAAACAAATGAAATCCTTCGCTTTCAACCGGCATTCCATGCCTCTCGGAAGCTTCAACCCAATGTTTTACGATCTGTTTGTTTGACCGTTCAGGGTCTCTCCCGATGTCATTGTAGCTGTCATAGAAGTCTCTTATATCCTTTACCAGACCTCCCATCACATATTTAACTTCCAGCTGGTCTCCATACCAGGTTTCCAGCTTACGTAAAAATGGTTCACTGCCCCAGCACCAGGTACAGACAGGATCTGTGAATTCGATTATGTCAATTTTTTTATTGCTTTTCATTTCATCTCTTCTTTCCATATAATTATACCTCAATTTTTCTGGCAATACTAATTAATGTTAATTTTTCTTCTTCTGTCAGGTTCTGAAAACTTATTCCTAAATCCTTAAGATGGCTAGGGAAGATCTCTTCAATTTGCTGTTTCCCCTTTTCCGTGATGGAAATCATCCAGGATCTTTTGTCTGCAGGATTGATGCGCCTTACTATCAATGCATCTTTTTCAAGATTATTGATCACAACGGTCACGTTTCCGGAAGAGGAGAGTATTTTCTCAATTATCTCGTTGATTGTAAGCTCGCCCTTATGGTATAAGACTTCCAGAACAGCAAATTGTGAAGTAGTCAGACCTCCTTCGCCAAATATTTTGCCAGCTCTTTTGTGAAGCGCCTGTGTAGCTCTGCTTAAACAGATAAACACCTTTAGATTCGAGTCATTTAATGCACCGTAGGATATTTCATTTTTCTTCATATTTTTAGTATATTACTAACTAGTGATATATGTCAATGGAATTGATTGGCGCTGGAAATAGTTGTATAATCAAATTAGTTGCTCAACTATTTAAAGGAGGCATGAATATGGCAAATACTGGAAAAAAAATGCCGGCATTATTTATTGGACATGGATCACCCATGAATGCAGTAGAAGATAATGTATATACAAGGAACTGGCAGAAGATAGCTGGAAGAATCCCAAAACCGGAGGCAATTCTTTCGGTTTCAGCCCATTGGTATACAGATGGAAGCAGAATAATGGATGAGACTCACCCCAAAATGGTGTATGATATGTTTGGGTTTCCAGATGAACTATACAGGGTTGAATACAAAGCCAAGGGATCGCCCGAACTCTCACACATAACAAGGGATTTGATCAAGAAGGATGTGCGGATTGACAACAGCTGGGGCTATGATCACGGTACATGGTCCGTTCTTAGGAGGATGTACCCTGAGGCGGACATTCCTGTGTATCAGCTTAGCATAGACAGGAATTCCAGTGCCGAGATGCATTTCCAAATAGGGCAGGAAATAAGCGCTCTGCGGGAAAGAGGCGTTCTGATTTTGGGCAGCGGAAATGTGGTCCACAATCTTTCGGAAATAAATTGGAACATGGAGGACGGTTATCTGTGGGCGGAAGATTTTGATGAGTATATCAAACAAAAGATAATACAAAGGCAATACCGGGATGTAATAGATTATAAGTCAGCCGGAAAATCTTCTGAGTTGGCATTTTATACTCCGGAACATTTTTATCCTCTGCTTTATGTGTTGGGGGCGTCAAGGGAAGATGACCAGATTTCCATTTTCAATGACACATGTACGATGGGGTCAATGTCCATGACATGCTATTTGTTTGAGTGAAAGCATATGAAATAATTCTGCACCCATATAAAAATGGGAGGTGGTAACATTCTTCGATTTCAGGAAAGTTACAGATATGGTATGATTATTCAAACTATAAAATGTAGAGGAGTGATTGCTTGCATGAATTCAGTGAACGACGAAAAAACACATCCTAATGTCACACACCCTGAAGAACTCATAAATAAAGAGTTTAAGGGTATATACAAGTTTAATTACTGGCTTGCGGTCAGGATTACCAATGGTGTTGGTACCATGTGGTGCGCATATGTGTTCTTCATACTTGATCTTTTTATGCTGCCACCGGTTATTAAATCCAACAGTGTAATGATTTGGGTGACATATATCGCGCAAACGGTTCTTCAGCTGGTGCTTCTGCCGATAATTATGGTTGGTCAGAACGTTATCCAATCTCAAAATGAAGCGAAAGCCGATTCAGACCATAAGACATTAACGTATCTTGCCACTTTACAGGATGAGCAGATGCGGGAACTTAAAAACCAGACCGAAATGCTGATTAAACTCGAAGAACTTACAAAAAATAAATAGCCGGTCAGTCAGAAATCAGCATCTGTTAATATAGGTGCTTTTTTATGCCATGTTGTGCTTGTGATGTCATTAAAAACGATGTATATTGTATAAAACACAAGCAAATACTTTATACCGGGAGAAAAATTATCATGGTAAAATTGGATAAAAAAAGTAGGTTCGCTCTGCTGTCAGTAGGTTCAAATACAATATTAATAATCTTTAAAATAGTGGCAGGAATTTTGAGCGGTTCTGTCAGCATTATTTCGGAGGCGATCCATTCGGCAATGGATCTTGTGGCATCGATTGTGGCATTCTTTTCTGTCAGGAGTTCTTCAAAGCCTGCCGATAAAGAGCATCCTTATGGACATGGAAAAATTGAAAATCTCTCAGGTGTAGCGGAGGGGCTTTTGATTTTTGTAGCTTCCGGTATGATTATCTTTGAAGCGATAAAAAAGATATCCAAACCGGTAGAGATCGAGCAGGCATATGTAGCCATCGGGGTAATGGTCGTTGCCGCAATCGTTAATTTTTTCGTCTCGAGACAATTGCACAAGGTTGCAAAAGAAGAAGATTCCATGGCGCTTGAAGCGGACTCTCTTCACCTGAAAACAGACGTATACACATCGCTGGGCGTAGGTGTCGGCATACTGCTTATTAAAGTGACGGGCTTTCACATTCTGGATTCAATTGTAGCCATACTGGTAGCCCTCCTGATTATCAGGGAGGCGTGGGAGCTATGCTATAGAGGTGTCGAATATCTGATCGATGTCAGGCTGACAGATGAAGAGGAACAGGAAATAGAAAGCATTATTCAGAAGGTTATTGCCGATCAGGGCAACCAGGTTATGGATTATCATAAACTCAAAACGAGAAAGTCAGGGAACAAAAGACATATAGATTTTCATATTGTCCTTGATTCCAGGCTTACAGTGGGAGAGTCCCATGATATTGTCGGGTGCTTCAAAAAAGAGATTGGTGAAAAATTCAATAATACCAGGGTAAACGTTCATATTGATCCATATAAAGAGGAAGAACAATAATTGTTTTCCTCCAGTTACCGTGGTCAGAGAGGATGGCATAAATGGGAATATTCAGAAGAAGATCAAAACACAGTACGAGTGAGATCCCTGCAATATGCAATGTGAATCTTGAACGTTATCTGGGGACGTGGTATGAGATTGCCAGACTGCCCCATTCATTTGAAAAAGGACTTGATAATGTAACAGCTACGTACAATCTTAAAACGGATGGAAATATCGAGGTTGTAAACGCTGGGATGAAAAACGGCGAAAAAAAAGCTGCGAAGGCGACCGCCTGGATACCTGATAAAAACTGTACGGGGAAATTGCTTGTGAGTTTCTTCAGACCGTTTAAAAGTGAGTATAATATTATCAAACTCAATGAAGACTACAGTTTTGCCATAGTTACAAGCAGTTCAAAGAATTACCTGTGGATTCTGAGCCGGGAACCCAGGATCAGCGAAGAATTATATAACGATTTGATTTCATTTGCAGCTTCCAAGGGATTTGATACTTCAAAAATTATTAAAGTAAATCAAAGTGACATTCGGAGGCAACCTTGTGAAAAAACCAATGCCGAGCACCAAAAACGGTAAGGATACAATAGCGTATTTACTGCTGATTATTTTTGCGGCAATACTAATCCTTATAATTAAAAAAGATGGGTTTTTGTATGGATCCAGGGTAGACTGGATTTCTCAGCATAGCGTTATACCAGATTACTTTCGACAGAAATTCTATGAAACGGGGAATCTTTTCCCGGATTTTGCAATGAATCTGGGTGGCGGGCAAAATATTTACAATTTCTCCTACTATGGACTGTTGAGTCCAATTGTCCTTTTCTCTTATTTACTTCCATGGGTATCTATGACAGCCTATATTTCGGCAACGAGTATTATCATTGTTATTTCAAGCGGCTGCTTATGCTACAAATGGCTGACAGCTAATGAAATACCTCGTAAAATAGCATTTACGGCTGCAATCTGCTTTATTTGTGCAGGACCGCTCATTTTTCAGTCACATCGGCAGATAATGTTCGTGGACTACTTCCCGTTTTTATTTTTGGGACTTTTTGGTGTGGATCAGTACCGCAGAATTCATAAAAAAGGGATGTTTATTTTGGGTGCGTTCTGCTGTATCATGACAAGCTACTTTTTTAGTGTGGGATGTATTTTGACTCTATTGATTTATGCTGCTTTTGTAAATTTAAAGAGCAGGCCAGATTCCAGTCTGCGGGAATTATCGAAAGGGCTGATTCCTTTTATTAAAGGAATTGCTATCGCGGTTTTTATGGCAGGAGTGCTTTGGCTGCCCACACTTTATGTAGTCGTGAACGGGAGGGGTGGAGGTTCCGTTTCGTGGCTGTCGTTAATTATTCCAACATTACCTTTCAAAGCATTAATGCAGGGGGAATATTCACTGGGATTGACTGCCATCTCCCTTATTGCGTTGATATCGGCATTGCTTGGCAAGAAAAGAAATGAGAAGATTATAGCACTTATTTTAACCTTATTTTTGATATCCCCTCTTTTTTTGTATCTGCTTAACGGAACCATTTATATTCGTGAAAAGGCGCTGATTCCTTTATTGCCCCTTTATATTCTTGTAACGGCAGTATTTTTGAGGAAGGTCGAAAAGACAGTCAACAGGTTCGAAATAAAAAAGTTTTGCAGGAAAGGAATACTTGTTGTCGGATTGCTTTTACTGGTCATTTCCTATGCGACACTAAATTGCTTACTTGTGAATGCAAAGGATGAACTGGTAAAGGTTGATGAATACATGAATTATAACAACCCGGAGAAACTTTCGCTGATTCAGAAAGTTTTAAAAAATGACAGTTCTTTTTTTAGAATAAATGAAATTGCAGATGGTAATGTTACCAGCAATTACGTATATGGGGCACATTATAATCAGACCTCTATCTACTCCTCAACTTATAATAAGGATTACAACGTATTTTTTTATGATGTTATGAATAACCCGTTCGTAGCTAGAAATCGGGTTATAAGTGTTTCGTCAAAAAATATCTTCTTTCAGAATTTTATGAATGTAAAATATGTAATCGCAAAAGGGAACGCCACAGCAGGGTACAAGTTGATTGATCAAAAGGGAGAGTATAAATTGTATGAAAATCAGAATACCATGCCGCTTGGCTTTGCAACAAGCAGGACAATAAGCCAGAAGAATTTCGACCAAATATCTTTTCCTCAAGGTATGGGAGCAGTGTTTGAGAATATTATCGTAAGCAAAGAAATTAAAGCTGTGAATGCAGAAATGAGTCCATCCGGTTTTGATTTTAAGAGGATTGATTTAAAGGAAAATATGCCGTTAATAGAGAATCAAAAAAATGTACTGATACAAAATGAAGAAGGGCATTTTAATATTAAGGCAAAGCAGGGTGCATCCATTGAAATACCTTTGGATATAAACCTTAGGGATACTGTTCTGGTTGTCAAATTCAAGGTGTCAGACAAAGAAAATCAAGAGGATGTCGATACCTCTGTTACTATTAATGGACTAAAAAATAAACTGTCAAGCAGGTTGGCTGCGTACCCAAATGGCAACCGTGAGTTTGTTTACATTCTTTCATCAAACAAAAAGTCGGATCGTCTGACCGTTGAATTTTCCCCGGGCAAATATGAAATATCTGACTTGGAAGCATACGTTTTATCAGCGGCGGCTGTTGGAGAGGCAATCAAAAAAAAGGATCCTTTTCTTGTCGATATGAAGAACACAGGGGAAAATCAAATAACTGGGGATATTAAAGTAAGGGAAAATGGGTATTTTGCAATTACAATACCATTTGATAAAGGATTTGATGTCATCGTGGACGGTAAAAAACAAAATTATGAAAAAGTGAATACTGCCTTTATTGGATTTCCAATTGATAAGGGTGAGCATCATATCGAAATTAGATATAATTCCCCGTATAAAAGGGCAGGGATGGCAGTGTCTGTAATCGGTTTTATCATGTTTGCATTAAGCTGTATTTCTGACCGAAAATACAGAATTAATAGCAGGAAGCTTTAACTATATCATATTTGCTCTTTAGAACCTGGAAGGGGAATCATGAAAAAACACAAAAATAGACGTATCGAAAAACTGTTTATATTTATTTTGTGTATAGCAGTATCAATTCCATATCTTTTCCTGGATGACTGCAGTTATGGAAACGATTTTTCAAATAGCATTTACGGATTACAATTTTTGAAAGAAAAAAGGGCAATGGTTATAGTTCCTCATGAGGATGACGAAATTATGGTGACAGGCGCATTGATCAGGACGCTGATTGATGCAGGGAATGAAGTCGTGGTACTATATACTACAAACGGCGATAAACATGGTTTAAGCGAAGTGAGAATAAACGAGGCGGTCAGCTCGTTGAAAACACTGGGTGTAAAAGAAGAAAATGTGATTTTTTTAGGTTACGGTGACACTTGGGATACTATTTATAAGCATATATATAACGCTCCTGAAAATGAAGTAATCACGTCATATATCGGGAAAAATGCAACTTATGGAACGGCGTCATATAATGATTTCAGTTTTGATTTTTATGGCAGCCATTCTTTATATACCCGTAATAATTATAAGAAAAATTTGAAGGATGCAATACTGAGAACCCATCCGGACATATTGATATCAGTAGATTTTGATTCGCATCCAGACCATAGGGCGGCCTCTCTGTTTTTTGAGGAAGTCATGTGTGAAATATTAAAAGAAAATGAACAATACACACCCCTGGTTTATAAGGGATTTGCATATAATACGTCATGGAAAGCAAAAGACGATTTTTATAATATTAATATGGAATCTACTGTTTTGCCAGATAAAGCCAAGGTATTGAACTCGATTTACAGATTGGACATACCAAGCTATGAGTGGGAGAATAGAGTAAGATTTCCTGTACCAAACGAAATGCTCAGCTATACAAAAAGAAGCAACTTGATATTTGAAGCACTTACAAAACATAAGTCCCAAAATGCAAAGGCAAAAGCAGGTAAAATTATTAATTCGGATCAGGTCTTTTGGGAAAGAGATACAAAAAGCATCACGTATAATTCAAAGATTATTACATCGTCAGGTGAATCCAAGTACTTAAATGATTTTAAGCTGATCGATTGCTCGGACATTACGGAGAGAAATGCCGAGTTTGACCATTGCATCTGGCTTCCTGAAAAAAGTGATACGGAAAAATCAGCAAAAGTAATATTTGATAGGCCAGAAGATATTTCATCAGTGGTGTTATATGATAATTTTGGCCCGGAAGATAATATACTAAAAGGTCAATTGGTTTTTAGCGATGGAAGCCAAATAGATACTGGTCCGCTTAAGAAAAATGGAGAGCCTACCAGGATAGACTTTCCAACCAAGAAAGATATAGAATATGTTCAGTTCAAAATAAATGAATATGAAGGCAGCCAACCAGGGTTATGTGAGCTTGAGGTATTTGAAAACAGCAGAGCAACTACCCCTTCTTTCATAAAAATCATGCTTGATAATACAGCGCAAACATTTATATATAAGTATATTTTGACGAATGAGAAAAAAATTCAGTTACGCGTATATTCATATCCAGCGATTGAACATGGTGATTCGTCAGGTGTATACAAGTTTTCTGTAATTGGCAATAACGGTCAAGGAATTACTATAGATGGGAATACGTTGGAAATTTCTGACAATATTAGGGCAGGAAAATATAAAGTAAGAGTTGAATTAATTAATAATCCTGAAATTTTCGATCAAGTCGAATTTGTCGTACCGACAAGGTTAGAATTATTAAAAATCAAAGGGCTAATGAAATATGAAATGTTCATAGATTTTGTTCAGGAGAAATGGCGAAGTGTACAGCGACAAGCTGACCATTAAATACAAGTCATGCTTTGGGATTGAGACGGGAACAAAGAACTTATTAAAAGGTAACGGTTGAGAGGAGGCTCTTGACCGTTTTTTTTATGAAAAAGATTCAAAAGAAAACACAATGAAAACTGGCAAATAAGAAATTTCTCAGATTGAGTTCATAACTCTATTAGATTGCCTATTTAGACTTGTCAATATAAACTGCAGTACCAAAAACCGCAGGACAACTAATATAGATTGCGAAAGGGAGATTCAAGATGAAAGAGAGAAACAGGAATATGCAAGACAGTATTGATACACCCGTAGTACGCCAATTGTTGAATAAAGTGCCTGAAATAACCATTTTCTTTTGGATAATTAAGATACTGGCAACAACGGTGGGTGAAACGGCCGCCGATTTTTTAAGTGAAAACCTAAACCTTGGACTTGCAGTCACAAGTGTGATTATGGCCTGCCTATTGGCTTTTTCATTGTTTTTTCAGTTCAGATCAAAGAAATATGTTCCCGGCCTCTATTGGCTGGTAGTCGTGCTTATCAGTATCGTGGGCACGCTGGTTACAGATAATCTGGTGGATAATCTTGGAGTTCCGCTTGAAACAACAACAGTCTTTTTTGCCGTCGCCTTAGCAGCCACATTTTTCATATGGTATGCAAATGAAAAAACCCTGTCGATCCACTCGATTTTAACGGCAAAAAGAGAAGCATTCTACTGGATAACCATTTTGTTCACATTTGCATTAGGTACTGCTGCCGGAGATCTTATCGCAGAAGGGCTTGCCTTGGGATATGGAGTATCCGCTCTAATATTTGCAGCACTGATTGGGATTGTAGCACTTTCGCGTTATTTTTTGAAACTGGACACCGTGCTTGCTTTTTGGATTGCATATATTCTGACACGTCCGTTAGGCGCCTCTCTCGGTGATTTGCTATCGCAGCCACATAAGGCTGGGGGTCTGGGGCTTGGAACAGTAGGAACGACGGCTATTTTTCTTCTTACAATTTTGAGCGTTGTCGTCTATTTGACGAAAACCAAGAAAGATTCATCGATAGTCGTAGAATGAATTTAAGGGGGAACGGTAATGCTGAAGACAGAAAATTTAGGAAAAAAATACGGGGATTTTTCAGCGGTCGAAAACCTGAATTTAGAGGTAAAGGAAGGTTCGGTATTTGGATTTCTTGGTCATAACGGAGCAGGAAAAACAACCACAATATCGATGCTGACAACATTAATCCTACCCACCTCGGGGAAAGCAGCCATTGGCGGTTACGATGTGGTAAAAGACAATCTGAAGGTAAGAAATCTGATAGGATATCTTCCTGAAAACGTGACATTGTATGGAGACCTTACCGCGGTGGAGAATCTGAGGTTTTTTGGCAGGCTTTCCGGAGTGGAGAACGTGGATGCAAGGATTGAAGATACCTTAAAGCTGCTTGATTTTACCGATTGGAAAAACCGCAAAGTAAAAACATATTCCAAGGGCATGAGACAAAGAATCGGCATAGCACAGGCAATTTTACACAGCCCTAAAATCCTGTTTCTGGATGAGCCGACGTCCGGCCTTGATCCTCAGGGAACAAAAGAATTGAGGGATATACTGCTTATGCTGAATCAGGAACGGGGAACGACGATTTTCATGAATACACACCTTTTGTCAGAAGTGACAAAGCTGTGTACGGATATCGGCATTATAAGCAAGGGGAGGCTTCTCCTGGCCGATTCCATCAAAAATATCGAAAAGGAGTTCCCGGAAGAAAAATCTCTTGAAGAGATATACTTTAAAATTGAGGGGGGAAAATGATGAATGGTATCATGACACTGGCCCGAAAGGAAGTGAAAACCGCATTTCGGGATAATATATTCCTGATTGTCACAGGACTGTTCATCTTGCTGTCTGTTATCTCAGTCTATATAGGATCCAGCACGAAAAATGAAGAATTGCAGGCATACCAGGATATTGTGCAGCTGTTAAAAGGCCAGGGCGCAGCAACCCTGCCGTCCCCGCCAGCGATTTATCCGCTGTCCGTGTTAGGCAACATCGTAAGCTATGTAAGTATGATTGGAGCGGTTGTGGCGATTTTTCTCGGTTTCGAATCCTTCAGCGGAGAGCGCAACAACGGCACTTTGAAATTAATTGCAGCACGACCGGTATACAGGGATCAGATCGTGACAGGAAAACTTCTGGGCGGGGGGATGGTTATTGGCGTTCTTCTTGGTATCATCCTGATTTTTAACCTTGTGCTGTTTACTTTTGTGTCAGGTATGACTCCAGGTGCAGATGAGATCATAAGATTGCTGGGTTTCTTTTTGCTCGCATCTGTCTATATGATGGTTTTTTATACAGCAACAATGTATGTTTCAATTAAGACAAATGACAGCGCTTTCGGGTTCATGCTGATGATGATCATATGGCTCGCAATTTCGTTCGTTCTGCCTCAGCTTGCGGAGAGTCAGAGGAACTTCGCCTATGCTTTAAATGCTGCTTCTCAGACAGTAACACAGGTTCCATCTGACACGTCCGTTTCAAAAATGATAGAACTGTTTTCGCCAGCCGTACAGTTCCAGAATATTGGCAAGGATCTTCTTCAAGTGATTCCTGAAACATCGGACATCGGTATCGGGGCGTTGCTTCTTAAGCAGATAGGGGCCATCGTAGAAATATTGATACCTGGATTGGCGGTGCTGCTTCTCTCCTACAAAGCTGCCCAAAAGGAGGAAGTGATATGAACAGGATAAGAAATGCAATGCTGGTTTTGAGTGTGCTGGCACTTATGCTTGTGTCCTCCGTTTCGACAGTGTTTGCAGCAGATGCGAGCGGAACGGAGTTTTTAACCGGCTGCAATCTGACACTTGGAGAAAGCAAAGCGGTAGCACTTTTCATACGAAATGACGATGCAGCCCCACATGTCTATAAACTGACCACAGAAGGTTCTGCAAACAGTTATGAATTGTATTTTTCTTCGAATGGAGCTGCAATAAAAAACGTGACGGTTCCAGCCGGTACGAGCAGCCAGGTCGATGTGAACATAACCCTGAATGGGAATGTGTCGGTCATTGAAGACAAGCTGTCTGTGAAAGCTGTCCGGGATGATGGGAAAGAAAATGTGATTAATCTTTCCATAATGATTAACAAAGATTATGCACTTTCTGTTAAAAGCATGCTGGATAAAATTGATATTTTGAGTGGAAAGTCTGGTGAATTCACCTTTTCAGTAACGAATAACGGATCAAAGGATCTGAACAACATTAAGATTAAACCGGAGCTGCCATATAAATGGGTTGTCAGCCAGGGTGCTGAAACCACAATGAATTTAAAGCCTGGAGAAACAGGTACTGCTACGATGAAAATCGATGTACCAAGCTCACAGGCAGCCGGGAATTTTACGGCCAGTTTCACTGCAGCGAGCGATGAAACAAGCAGCATCCAGGTCAGCATTCCGGCAACCGTGAAAACCAGTTCAAATATTGCCTACTGGGCGATTGGAATTCTGGTCCTGATTGCAGCATTTACTGTTTTTCAATTCAAAAGGCATGGAAGGAGGTAGTGAGAAATGATTATCGAAATTGCGAAGAAAGAAATGCGAGATGCTTTCAGAAATAAATTGTTTCTCAGCATTCTCGCTATGCTTCTGGTTCTGACAGGCGTTTCAATCGTGCTTGGATCCTGCCAGGTAAAGGCCGCAATGGACAATTACAACAATTCTATAAGCTTTCTGCAGTCACTTGGGAAGGCCCAGCTGCCGCCCATGCCGAATCTGAATCCGATTTCCGCCTCAAAAGGGTTTGTTAATTATATCGGAATGATTGGTGCACTGCTGGCCATTGTGCTGGGCAACACCTCCATCTCGAAGGAGCATAAAAATGGAACATTGCGGTTGATTTTATCAAGGGGTGTGTTCAGGGATACCTTTCTCAACGGGAAACTTCTGGGAAACCTTTCCATATTGGCTGGAATCACAGTTTTAACAGGAATCATTACTTTTGTATCGCTTATAGCCATCGGAGGCGCCGCTCTTACGGCCAGTGAAGTGGCGAGGATGTTGTTGTTTTTTGGAATGTCTTTCCTGTATATGACCTTTTTTACCGTATTAAGCATGGGGATCGCGACGGTCTCCACGAAAGGAAGCCGGGCGCTCCTTATAACCGTAATCGTATGGCTTGTACTGTCCTTTGTTTTACCCCAGATAGGCGATACTATGGACATGGACAATCAAATACCGGGAGGCTTCTTCAGCACGATGGGAATGTCCAGAGATCAGGAGCATCAGGTGCTTCAGAAATTCAAATTCTATGAAACGCTCAGAGACGGGGTGGAAGAGATGTCGCCAACCAAACATTATGAAAGAATAAGCTATGCACTTTTAAACGTGAAGCCAGGTTTTGAAACCAATACACCCTGGGAGGTTGTTGGCTTGAAATGGATCAATCTGCTGGGGCTGCTTGCACCGAGCGTTGCCATTTGGCTGCTTACCTATATCGCTTTTTTAAGGCGTGAAAATATATATCAATCAAACTGAAAACAATAAGTAATTTGGAGGAAATAAAAATGAATAAAAAAATCAATACGGGCAAAACATGGAAGACAACCTTTACGGTTGCGTTTATCCTTTCACTCTCGGCATTTGCGCTTGCCGGATGCTCATCAGGAAACAGCTCCAGTACGGCTGCCACTTTACCGGCAGTCACTTCAGGCACAAACACGAAAAGTTCAACGGACACCGACGGGGATGGCATGCCGGATTCAGTGGAGAAAACATATGGAACCAATCCATACACTTCCGATTCAGACGGTGACGGAGTCAACGACAAGCAGGATAAGGAACCATTAAAAACGGAAAACTTAATGAAAGAGACAAGCACCGCACCGCTGGAAGTGACAGTTACAGATGCCAAGGTAGAAGACAATGCAACGGCGGATCATCTGGAAATTACGATGACAAACAACGGAAACACGGATTTAAACAATTTTGATATCTATTATACGATGACCGATAAGGTTGATAAAACACTGGAGTCCTATTACCAGGTACTGAATGGATTAACCCTGAATGCAGGAGAAACGAAGACTATCCACTTTGACAATAAGGTTTCAGAAGCAGGACATTATTACATGAACATGAACGGACTTTACGGAAATTCTAAAAATGGATTGACCTTTGATATCCAGCTCCACGCAAAAGATTTCCAGCCGATGACGTTCCAGATTGAAAAAGCAAAAGGTACTGCCGAAGTGGCAGATTAAAAGCTTTGAAAAAGTTGTTAAAAAGTGTATAGTAGATTATATATATGCAGCATACATAAACGAAATCCAAAGGTTGGAATTAGGGCATTTATTGTTCTGATTCCTTTGCCAGTGAGGTGGTAATTGTTGAAGAACAAAGACATTCTGATAATTGAAGATGATAAGGCGATTACAAGAATATTGGAACTTGAATTTATGCATGAAGGATACACCTATGACATAGCCTTTGACGGGAAGGAAGGACTTGAAAAGTTTCAGACCGGTCAGTATGGAATCATTTTGCTTGATTTAATGCTTCCTGAAATCAGCGGCATGGAAGTATGCAGAAAGGTACGCAAAGGCTCGGACATACCGATTATCATGATGACAGCAAGAAGAGACATCACAGATAAAGTGATTGGGTTGGATCTTGGGGCCGATGATTACGTCACCAAGCCATTTGAAATGGAAGAGCTGCTGGCGAGAATCAGGGTAGGTCTCAGGAGAAGCAAGGCCAAAACTGGAGAACAGAAAATATTGGAGCTGGCTGATTTGAGCATAAATCTTTTGACCAGAGAGGTTATAAAACAGGGGGATTGCATTGAACTTACTAAAACCGAGTATGATCTGCTCGAGTATTTGCTTCGGAATAAAGGTCTTGTACTAACCAGGGATCAGATTCTTGAACATGTCTGGGGCTATGATTTTGTAGGGGACAGCAATGTCCTGGATGTCTATATCAGATATCTGAGGAATAAAATCGACTATCCTTACGAGACAAAATTTATTCACACAGTCCGGGGTGTGGGTTATTCACTTAAGGAGTAGAGAAAATATGTTTAAATTCAGGCCGACTAAAATATCGCATAGATTGACGCTTACTTATGCAGTGCTTTTTTTTACGGCACTCGCATTGGTGAATTTCGCAACCCTGTTCAGTATTAATTACTATATAAACCAGACCTCGGCCCAACAGCTTTGGCGAGTCGATCAGGCTATAGCGACCGATGTAAAAACATTAAATGACATCCCCAATATTGATTTGAAAAATCTCTCACAGATTGCCGAAAACACAGATATTAATCTTATATACAACGACAGGAGCCTCTATAACACGGGCGAGCTTTATAATTTGCCTGCTGTAGATACATCCACGATTGGCAGAACCCTGAAAGGCGAATCAGGAAATAATAAAATCATGTATCTGAATAATATCCTTATCTTGGACGGTGGCGAGACAATCACTGTTCAAATCGTAAAGGATATGGACAATGAAGAGGATTTTCTCCGTGTACTTGCCGTAATCATGCTCATAATGGATGTCGTAGTATTGCTGTTGGCAATAATAGTCGGCTACATCATCAGCAGAAGAGCGTTAAGCCCTATTGACAAGATTACAAACCAGGCGAAAAAGATCAGTGCCAGCGACCTTTCTGCCAGAATCCATATAGATGGGCCGGATGATGAGCTGAAAAGGCTTTCGGATACTTTTAATGACCTCATTGGCAGAATCCAGCATTCCTACGAAAAACAGAATCGATTTACATTGGATGCCTCTCATGAATTAGCTACGCCGTTGGCGGTTATCAAAGGCTATATTGATGTCCTCGACCGCTGGGGCAAGGGGGATAGAGAAGTACTAAATGAAAGTATCTCGTCCATAAAGGTTGAACTGGCAAATATGACCGGTCTTCTGGACATGCTGCTTTTTCTGTCAAAAGGCGACAATGAAATTTATAAAGTGGAAAAAACAAAATTCTGGGTGAATGATCTGATAAAAGAGCTTGTTAAGGAGAGCACTCTCGTAGATGAAAAACATCATATCTTTTGCAGCGCCTATCCGCAACTTCAAATGGAAGGGGACCGAAGGCTGATCAAACAGATGCTCAGGGCGATCATGGACAATAGCATAAAGTATTCGCCTCAGGATACAAAAATCGAAATAGAATACTGGGCATTAGATAAAAAGGTTGTTATTGAGATATCCGACGAAGGCATCGGAATACCGGAAGAAGACCTCGCTCAGGTTTTCGACCGCTTTTACAGGGTGGACAAAGCCAGGTCAAGGTCAATTGGAGGTTCAGGACTTGGTTTGTCGCTTGTGAAATGGATAGTGGATATACATAATGGAAGAATTGAGGCAGAAAGTGAGATTGGAAAAGGGACGAAAATGATGGTTGAGCTGCCGATAGAAGCATAACATTTTATCAGATGATTCCCATGGTCCTTTTATTGCAGTCTCGTTCTCATTAAAATCTCATTTAAGACGATTATAATCATTAAATAATATTTACGAAAGGCTGATTTGGAGATTACTCTCTTTTTTTTGTATTTGCTTAACAAAAAGACGAGAAATATTGGTATAATAACACCATGTGCATTATCCAGGTAATGCAGATGTTTGTGGTAAGGCCATCTCATATTTATATTAGCGCAAAATTTAGGATAAACGAATCATAGAAAAAATAAATTTATAGGAGTCATAACATGATAAAAAATTTATTGATTATTTCCTCAGACCATACCGGACATGGACATAAAAGCATAACGGAGGCATTGTGTGAAGAATTTGCACAATATGAAGATTTGAAAGTTCATATTTTTGATGGGTTTTCATTCGGAGGGAAGCCTTTGCTCCAAGTGGCAAAATCATATGGGCCAATTACCAGAAACGCCAAAGATCTATGGAAAATAATCTGGAAAATAACTCTGGCGCAGCCTTCATTAATTAACGATGCCATAGAAATAATCATAAAGGAAAATCTGTTAGAGGTGCTGGAGAAGGTAAAACCCGACATGATTCTAACGGTTCATCCGAATTTCAATGGTTCTGTACTGAATGTGCTGGAACACAACAACCTCAAGATTCCGTTCATCACCCTCCTGGCGGATTTGGTAAATATAACACCATTATGGGCTGATCCCAGAGCGGATTATGTTATTTGCCCTACCTTTGAAGCCAAAGAAGTATGCATGCGATTAAATGTGGAAGAGGAAAAGATAAAGGTTTTGGGATTCCCGGTGCGATCGAGGTTTTATAAGGATGAGGCGGGATCACAGGAAGAAAAGGAATATAAATCGGACAGACCTTTGAAATGCCTGGTCATGAGCGGGGGTGAAGGCTCTGGAAATATGAGCAGAATAGCTTCGATTCTCCTAGATAATTTTAATTGTACAGTAAAGATTGTCGCTGGTAAGAATATTGCAGCAAGAAGGAGACTGGAGAGTGCTTTGCTGGGGAAATATGGGAAAAGGGTTGAGATATATGGGTTTATCAATCATATTCAAGACCTAATGATGGATTCAGATATTGCCATTACAAGAGGAAGTCCTAATGTCATGATGGAGGCAGTATCCTGCAACGTCCCACTTGTAATTGTAGGTGCGTTACCTGGACAGGAGGAAGGAAATCCAGATTATGCTTTGAAAAATGATCTTGGAGTGGTTTGCAAAGATGAGGGAAATCTGCAAAAAGTGATCAGTGATTTGCTTTCTGATAATGCCAGGAAATTGAATCTAATAAAAAAATCTCAAAGACAGTATTCTAATCCTGATACAGCCAAGAACATAGTTGAGTTTATTCTGGGGTTGGAAATATAAAGGGAAAAACTATGGAGGTGTAATGGCATTCAATAGAAAAAAAATTAGAATAATATACACCATAAGTGTGTTTATAGGCTTGGCAGCCTTCGACAATATTGTTATCGGACTTTTTCCGCCGTTGTTTTCACTGATTGCAAAAGATTTCGATGTGCATGTTTCGGCTTTAGGATATGTATCAGCAGCCAATATACTGGTTACCTGTGTATCGTCTGTCTACTGGGGATATCTGGCTGGGAAAGGAAACCGTAAAAAATATATAATAATTGGTACGGTCATTTGGGCAGTATCGGTCTTTCTGACATCGTTTTCCAGAAACTATGCACAGCTTCTTGTTTTACAGATATTTACCGGGGTAGGCTTGGGGTGTATAGCGTCCATAGGATACAGCATATTAACCGATTATATACCTAACAGGTACAGAGGAATGCTTTTAAGTCTTTGGGGCATGTCGCAGGGTTTTGGCGGGATTGCAGGAGCATTGATGGCATCGTTGATAGCTTCTTCGACAAGCTGGAGAATTCCTTTTGAAATCGTAGGTGTGATCGGTTTTCTTCTTTTACCCTTATATTTGTTTGTAAGAGAACCGGATATGGGTGAATCGGAACCTGAATTGAAAGAACTCAAGGAAAAAGGACTTAATTATAACTACAAAATTGAAATTAAACAGCTGAATGGAATCATTTCAAAGCCTAGTAATATCTGGCTCCTTTTTCAGGGTTTTTTCATGAACATTGCAACGGGTACTCTGATCTGGCTTCCTACATTATATATATCTAAAATAGAGCATGCCGGATTCAGTGTCCAAACCGCTGTTATTGCCTCAGGATATCTTTTTGCCATGTTCCAGCTTGGAGGCCTTACATCTTCGTATTTCGGACATCTGGGCGATGTTTTCCAGCGCAGAACGTATAAGGGAAGAGCATATCTGGCTGCAATCGCTGTTTTTCTGGCCGCACCTGCATATATAGCGATGTTTATGATTCCGATGAAGAATTTATCACTGCCTGATAATGGCAATCAAATCATGGTATTGTTGCAGCTTTTGAAGGAAATAATCCTGAATCCGTGGCTTATGCTGATGTTCGTACTATCCTTTGTCGCAGCGGCAGCCCAGTCGGCCAATACCCCTAATTGGATGGCGCTCATAACGGAAGTAAACCTTCCGGAACACAGAGCCACGGTTTTCAGCCTGGCTAATCTCATAGGCGGTATTGGGAGGACAATTGGAAACGCAGGGGTAGGCATTGTTCTGGCATATGTGTCCGGTTTTACAAATGAACCAAATAATTATATAATTACATTAGTCTTATTCCAGGTAATTTTCGTCCCGGCAGCGCTGTGCTATCTAAAAATGGCCAGGTTCAATGTGATTGATATAAAAAGGGTCAGGTTTACGCTGCGACGAAGGGGTAGATCTTAATAATGAAGGGTGGCGGAGATTGTGAATAGATCGCCTGAAAAGATAAATGGTCTGGATATCGGCTTCTATGCAGGATTGGCCATCAAAGCTATAAATGCGCTGATTGAATTTGTCGGCGGTTTAATGATGATTGTTCTGAATCATGATTGGCTCAACAGGCTTATACGGCTTGTCGCCATTCCTGAATTAAGAGAAGATCCAAATGATTTTATAATGAATTACCTCGTAAGGTTAGGACAAAACCTTTCAATCAACTCACAGCATTCCGTTGCCATATACATGCTGCTGCATGGAATAACCAAGCTGATAGTAATATGGTTTCTGTGGAAGAAAAAAACGTGGGCATACCTTCCGGCGGTGGCCGTATTCGGACTTTTTATTGCTTACGAAATATACAGCTATGTACATACCCAGTCACCAATTATGGTTCCAATCATCATTATCGATGTGGCGATAATTGTTTTGATAATTTTAGAATACATACGGTTGAAAGCAGGAAAAGAAAAAAAGTGAGGTGTGACTATGAAAATGAAAAAAATCATCAACATAGCTATAATTACCTTATGCGTATGCCTTGCGGCCGGGATAGGTTCCTTTATATACAATACTGTGAGTTCGTATAAAATAAACAACGACTTTGCAAGCATCCCGCTTCAATTTAATCCGGACGATTCTTCATCAACCTATCAAATGGGAAATGCAGAAGTCACCGTTTATGGCGGTTTTATCAAAGGAATCCAAAAGGAAAAAAATGGATCAGAAAGCCTTGTCATTAGGGCGCTGTCACCTTTGCCGTCTTTGAAAATCAAGGGAAAGACAGCGCAAAATATCTCATTGAGACTTGAAAACATAAACCCTGATTATTATGCAGGCAGCATCATTGCGAACAATCTGCCGACTGCAAAGGTGACGGTCAATACCTTGCAGCTAAGTGTAGCATTGCATGCCGGTGAGAGTATCGACATCGAACCGGTAGAGCCGGCGGGAAAACATAAATATCTGATACTTGGGGATAACCGGGATGGATATGACATATTTGCACAGATTATTCAGCAGTCAAATGCATTAGAGCCTGTATTTGTTATCGATAATGGCGATCTTGTATTCAGCGGGAAAGCAAACCAGTACCGATTGTTCAATAAAACGGTGGGAAACCTCTCCACAACGCTTTGCACGACTCTGGGCAACCACGACATCCGAGGAAATGGGCGTAACACCTATACCATGTTGTATGGTCCTGCCTATTATTCTTTTGATTTCGCAGACAGTCATTTTGTGTTTTTGGATTCATCACCGGGATGGGCCCAAAAACAGGCGATATCAGACAAACAATATACCTGGCTGGAAAACGATTTGAAAAGGGCACAGGGTAAACGTATTTTTGTTATCAGTCATATACCGCCAAAGGATCCGCGAAGCGGCGTGACAAAAAATGAAATTCCAAATTACGTAAATGAGATTAAAAATAATGCGAGCTGGCTGGAGCAGAAATTAAATAACTACAGTATAAGCAAAAGCATGAATCACGGGTTTCAGGATCCGGTGGAGGCGGCTAAGTTTGAAAACCTGATGAGCACCTATCACGTGGATACGGTGTATCTGTCACATATCCACAGCTATATGGAGTACACCAGGGACGGCGTGCGTTATCTTATAACTGGAGGTGCAGGGGCAGAGCTTTTAACGGAAAACAGCTATTACCATTATATTATCGAAAATCTTGGTGATTCCAAGGCTGCGACAATCGTGGAGCTTCCTTCACCGGCGAACACCTATCTTGCGAGGTATGTGGCAACAGTACAGCTGTTTGCAAATGCGATGTACGAAGAGAATCCGGCTGCTGTTGTTCTGATAATTGCAGGCACTGTTATAATCCTGCTTTTATTGATCGTTAAAATCTATCTGTGGAAAAGAAAACCATTTAACACCCTGGGAAGATGGCTGCTTGATATCGGAAAATATGCAGTGAAACGGTTTAAGGAGCTGTTTGGAAATAAAAAATAACAGATTGCAATGAAAGCTGAATAAAAAAGGATGTGAGAAAAGATGGAGACGAAAAAACCGAAATATAATTTTATGAAATTCAGTTCATATATAGGCTTGGCAGCAGTCGGTATCTTTGTGTTTTACGGTTTTCGGACGGGAATGTTTTCTTCGGCTGAAAATTTCCACAAATTTATCGTCGGTTTTGGTGTGTGGTCAGCCTTAGTGTTTGTAATAATCCAGATTATTTCAGTTGTTGTCCCCCCGTTGCCCACATCAATCGGAGGTATTGCCGGTATTATTGCTTTCGGACCGTGGTTGGGATTTTTATATAGTTATATCGGTATCTGCATCGGCTCCGTTTTTGCGTTTATGCTTTCAAAGAGATTTGGGCAGAAATTCGTGAAAGGCATGGCTGGTGGGAAAGCCTATGACAAATATATAAGCTGGGCCGGGAGGGGAAAGAAGTTTGACAGAATGTTTGCTCTGGCTATTTTCTTTCCCGGAGCCCCGGATGATCTGTTATGCTATATTGCAGGCCTGACGGAAATGCACCTCAAAAAATTTATTTCAATAATTGTACTTGGAAAGCCGATGTCAATAGCCGTATATAGCCTGGGACTCACCACGGCTGCCCATTATATCTTTTCGTTGTTTAAATAAATGAAAATGTGGAAGAGGTATGGACATTGAGCAGAAATATGTTGAAAAATCTGATATACAGTGCATCGGTAATTCTTATCATCATCATATCCTATAAAGTATATCTGTCATTTCATGAATCGGATTTTAAAAACAGAAATTATGAAAATATTAAAATGATAAACAGCGGTGAAGAGGCAGGTGTATTTTCTTTTGCAGTAGAGGGATCGATTGAGAATTCAATAGATGTATTTCAAAATGAAATCATACAAAATATCAATTCGCACAAGGATATTGCCTTTAATATTTCGACCGGTGATGCGGTGCTTGACGGTTCCGAAGATAAATACAGGATATTGAATACTGCCTTAAAAGGACTTAACGTGCCATCCGTCATCGGTATAGGGAATTCCGAAATATCGGATGGAGGAGCAAGGCTGTTTTATAAACATTTCGGACCCTATTACTTTTCCTTTGTTTATGGAGGCAGTTATTTTATTTTCATTGATACAACCGGGACGACCGCGTTTGATCTGCAGGAATCCTGGCTATCTGATGAATTGATAAAAGCAGATGATTACAGTCATATTTTCGTGATTATGGACAAATCTCCTTTGAAACAGGATGCAATAAAAAATAAAGACTTTAGAACATTTCTTGTCGATAAATTTTCAGAGCATAAAGTGACTGGTGTGTTTACGAATGGAAATGCATTCGAGGAAAATATCGAGAAGGGTGTAACGTATTATTCCAGTGGCGGAGCCGGCGGACTGATGCTGAATGCTTCGGCAACAGGTGATTATCATTATCTGAAGGTGGATGTCACACCGGGTGGAGCAGTCGTAAAACCTGTTGATATTCTCACTGTTTCCAAAAATCCCTTCATAAAAATGATAGAGGGTATTTGGATTTATATTCATTCTGTTTTCTATGCACAATTTGTGAATTTATCGCTGGGGATTTTTGCAGTCTGGCTTATCTTTTTGATTATGTACAGAAAAGTTTCAAAAGACGTGAATTACTACAGGGATTTCAACCGTACTCATAAAAGCATTGATTTGAACAGAAAATTAAACATTGCTATGTTTACAAATAACTATCTGCCTTTTGTCGGAGGTGTGCCTGTCTCTGTCAACAGACTTGCCACAGCATTGCGTAAAAAAGGAAACAGGGTGGTTATATTTGCCCCCTATTACCCCGGTGCAGATGACAGCAACGATGATGTTGTTCGCTGTAAGCTTCTTCGCTATAAAAAAACGGACAAATTCAGCTTTGCAATTGCGAATATTTATTCGAAACAAATCAGTAAAGAATTCGACAAATATGATTTTGATGTCATTCATGTCCACCATCCATTTTGGATGGGTAAAAAAGGCCTGAAATTAGGAATCAAAAAAAATATTCCAGTAATTCTGACATACCATACGCGTCTGGAGATGTATGCGCAGAACATGCCTATTTTTAAATTGACATTTAAAAATATACTTTCACATGGCATGATCAAAAAATTTGCCCAAAAATGTGATGGCATCATAGCACCTACCGAATCGGCCAAAGAATACCTGGAAAATATTGGTGTAAGCAGGGAGAAACTTGTGATGCCGACGGGTGTGGATTCTGAATATTATGAAAACATAGACGAATGCACAATAAAAAGCATAAAAAAAACATATGCGCCAAATGGTGAAATGCTTCTATGTTCTGTATCAAGGCTGTCCTCTGAAAAGAATATCAGGTTTCTTATAAACGGATTGAAATATATAAAAGAAAACACTCCCTTAAAGTTTAAGTGCATTATTATCGGAGACGGGCCGGATCGTGGAGATTTACAGAGTCTTATAGATGAATATTCGTTAAAGGATTACGTTCTTTTGATTGGAACGGTCAATCAGAATGAAATACCGCGATATTATCTGGCATCGGATTTATTCGTCTTCAGTTCCCAGTCTGAAACCCAGGGAATGGTGCTTCTGGAAGCAATGTCAGGAAAATGTCCCGTTGTCTGTGTACGGTCAAGCGGAACGGATGATATGGTCAGAAATGGGTTCAATGGCTATAAGACATCCCCTGATATAACGGAATGGGCAGAAAAGGTAATGTACCTGATCGAAAATAGAGAAATTCTTGAAAAAATGAGCATGAATGCATTCAAATACTCAAAGGAATTTACGCTGGACAAAATGGCAGAGAATGTTTCTATGTTTTATAAAAAACTGATAAGTGTACATGAAAATGAGACCAGGGAGAACGAAAATGTTTAATGATATATTTGAAAAAACCGCGGTTACGGTTATGAAAAAGTATATTGAATTCGTATATAATACAAGTAATGTAAGGATATGTGGGAATAAAGACATTTTCAAAAAAAATTCAGAGGAAAGGGTGGTAGCTCTATTTTGGCATGGCGACAGTTACTGCCTTTACCCCGCACTGAGAGGATCCGACATGTACATTATTACAACAAAAGATAGAAGAGGAGACTACATCTCAGACATATGCAGCTATTTTGGCTACAAGACGATAAAGGTGCCCGATGCATCCGATGGAGGACAATATATATTCAAAATTGGAAAAACTATCGCAGAAGGAGATGTTTCTAACATTGCCATATCGGCTGACGGGCCGCTTGGCCCATATCATGTGCCGAAAGACTTTGCAATTGCCACGGCGGCTCTGACAAAAAGAAAGCTGCTCCCCATAACAATAGATGTGAGAAGAAAAATTGAGCTGAAGAAAAGGTGGGATGATTTTAAGATTCCCTTGCCGTTCAATGAAATAACAATTCATCTTAACGAACCAATTGAAGTTACCAGGGAAGACCGGAAAGAAAAATTTTCAACGCTGAAAAAAAACATCAGAATAATTATGGAAACCAAAAGGGAGACTGTTCAAGATCTGATTTACTTGACAAAACAGCAATCGAAATGGTAACATTTACGCATCTAGTTGCACTGCATATAAATCTACAGTACAAACTGAGCAGGCGATGAACTTTTGTATAAGTTCGTGGGGCTGGGCCGACAAGGCAGCAGGTGCATAAAACCTGTGGGACAGTAATATGTTCCACGGGTTTTTTTATACCTATTTTTTGGACATAGATGGATAATGCAATGCCATAGTGAAATCATTAAAAGTGAATGGAATGGGAGAAAACCAGTATGACAGAACAACAGACAAGTGGACTGAAGGGACTGACAACTTCAGAGGCGGCCAGTCTTCAGCAACAGTATGGCAAGAATGAGCTGGCAACAGAAAAGAAAGAGAATATCCTCCATAAAATCCTTAAAGTTGTATCCGAGCCGATGTTCTTACTGCTGATCATCGCGGCTGCAATCTATTTCATCTTAGGGGAACCCAGAGACGGAGCCATTATGTTCGTATTCGTTGTAGGGATTATCGGCATTGAAACAATCCAGGAATGGAAAACGGACCGGACATTAAAGGCACTGAGGGATTTGTCGGCTCCCCGAATCAGAGTCCTTCGTGATGGAGAGGAAAAGACAATCGACAGTTCAGACCTGGTCCCTGGAGATATTATGTACATTGCGGAGGGAGTCAAAATTCCTGCCGACGGATTTGTTTTAAGAGCCAGCACATTATGCGTGGATGAATCGTCGCTTACGGGGGAGTCACAGGGAGTCTGGAAGGTTACCCGGGACAAAAATACTGATGAAGCAGCTGAATATTGGCGGCGTGATTATTGTTACGCGGGAACGCTTGTCACACAAGGCACCGGGACTGTGCAGGTAGATAAAATAGGAATGTCCAGTGAGTATGGGAAGATTGGCAAAAATATTGCCATCGCGCCGGCCGGGGAAACCCCGCTCCAAAAACAGACGGGAAAACTGGTGAGATTCAGCGGAGGAATTGCTGCTGTTTTGTTTGCATTGGTGGGCGTTATTACATTTTTCAATATCCCGGATCATATGTTTAAAAGCAGGATTATTGAAAGCATCCTGTCAGGAATTACACTTGCCATGGCCATGATTCCCGAGGAGTTTCCGGTCATATTGACCGTGTTTTTGTCTATGGGAGCCTGGAGGCTGGCAAAAAAACAGTCCCTTGTCAGAAGACTGCCTTCGGTGGAAACTCTGGGCGCAGTTTCGGTTCTATGCGTGGATAAGACAGGAACAATAACGCTTAATAAAATGGCTGTCAGGGAAACCAGCAGCATTTCTGGTGATACAAAGCATCTGATAAAGATAATGGGGATGGGATGTAAATCCGATGCATATGACCCAATGGAAAAGGCCATGTTAGCTTATTGTGAGGAAAATGGCATTTCGAAGGAGACGCTCTTCGGAGGACAGCTTTTAAAAGAATATGCTTTTACGGATGCAACAAAAATGATGGGCAATGTATGGAAGACTGGGAACGAAATTCTGGTCGCTGCAAAAGGATCTCCTGAACACATCCTTTCTATATGCTGCATATCTCCTGAGGAAAGAAAAAAAGCGGAAGAAAAGCTTTATGAAATGTCCAGACAAGGCCTTCGGGTCATAGCTGTAGGGCAGATGGGGATTCGAAATGAAAACGATATTCCTGAGACGCTCCCGGAATGCAGTCTTGAACTTTTAGGCATGATCGGACTTGCTGATCCGCCAAGAGAATCGGTGAAGGAAGACATCAGGATATGCTCAGAGGCAGGTGTCCGGGTTGTGATGATTACAGGTGACAATGGAATTACTGCAAGCTCCATAGCAAGACAAATCAACATGAAAAACAGCGACAAGATAATTACCGGCGATGAACTTAACACGATGAATGATGAAGAACTCCGGGAAAGAGTGAAGGAAGTGAACGTCTTTTCTCGTGTTCTTCCTGAGCATAAAATGCGGATAGTCAAAGCCTTCAAGGATAACGGAGAAGTTGTCGCAATGACCGGGGACGGAGTCAATGATGCTCCCGCCTTAAAATATGCAGACATAGGTATAGCGATGGGAAAACGCGGTTCTGAGGTTTCGAGGGAAGCAGCAGATCTGATACTGCTGGATGACAACTTTTCAACAATTGTTGGCACCATAAAAGATGGAAGAAGGATTTACGACAACATTAAAAAAGCAGTAGGATATGTTTTTGCTATCCATATACCTATAGCGTTTGCTTCCCTGCTGGCGCCCATGATGGGGATAAGTCCTGCGAGTCTGCTGCTGCTGCCGCTGCATGTGGTATTACTCGAGCTCGTGATAGACCCGACCTGTTCCATTGTAATGGAGCGCCAGCCGGCGGAAAGTGACATTATGCAAAGACCGCCGCGAAATCCAAAGGAAAAACTTTTGACGCCAGCAATGCTGCTCAAGAGTGTAATGCAGGGAATGGCGATATTTGGAGCATCATTCGCCGTGTACTACTATTTCATCAGGCAATATCCAGGCAATGCACCCCTTGCGAGGACAATGGGATTGAGCATCATTTTGATTTCAAACATTCTGCTTGTGCAGGTAAATAGTTCGAACACAGAGTTTGCCTTCCAATCCTTCAAAAGACAGTGCAGGGACAGAGTGATGTGGGCAGTCATTATCGGCACGATAGCAGGACTTTTAATTATGATTTATACGCCACTGAACGGATTTCTGAAATTAGCACCCTTATCTGCCGGGCAGCTGCTCCTTACGGCATGCGTCTCCTGTGCAGCCGTATTGTGGTATGAGCTGGTCAAAGCAGGCAGAAATTGGGCAGCCAGAAATAGAAAATAAATTGTCGGAAAATATACGTTTTAGTTGTTGATATCAAGAGGATTGTGATACAATACTTGATGGCAACGCGATACGCCGGCATGATACAGAACCGGTGGTGTGGATGAGAGTTTAAAATTATCATCGGGAGTCATGGAAGACACCTATGAGGAAAAGCAAAGGGGCAGACATGGAAAAGGTATCAGTAGTTGAATGTAATTCGTATATCACAGAAGAGGTATGCAGCGCGGTTGCAGAGGCTGTCTACAGACTTGATTTTACCATACCAAGGAACAGTACGGTCCTGATTAAACCGAATATCATGTCACAAAACACTCCAAGACAGGGTACCATTACGCATTTTTCCCTTATCGAAGGTTTGTGCAGAATTTTGCAAGAACATGGCTGCACTATTATTATAGGAGAATCCATTTCCTTTTATCAGAAGGGAATGACCCGCAAAGCTTTTAAAACATCGGAGATAGATAAGGTGGCCGAAAAATATGGTGCAAAGTGCATAGCCTTTGAGGAGGAACCTCTTGTAAAGGTCGACACGGGACTCACCTGGATGAAGGAACTGTATTTGCCTGAAATCCTTTTGAAAGCCGATATGGTTATTAATGTATGCAAGTTGAAATCACATGGATCCCTTCGTCTTTCCGGAGCCGTGAAGAACATGTTCGGCTGTCTGCCGGGCGGATATAAGCAGAAAATACACACTTGGAGCCGGAATGAATTGGAGCTCGCTGATGTTTTTTTGGACATCAATGAAATCGTCAAACCGGCGTTGTCTATCATGGATGCTATTGACAGCCTGGACGGAGGTCCGAGCTCTCTGGGCAAACTGGTTGATACCTGCAGGATACTGGCCTCCACCAATGCCGCGGCCCTGGACGTGGTTGCGACAGAAATGATCGACTACAAAAACGAAGAATCCCCGATACTTGTGCAGGCTTTGAAAAGGGGCATGATAAAGAGTTTTGATGATATTGAGGTTCTTGGCGAGCCCAAGAAGGTGCTGTTTAAGAAGCCGGTAAAAGCCAATTTGGAAAAGCCGATAAACAAAAATTCCGCGCTCATTAAACATACCTATGTGGATCTTGAGATAAATCAGGAGAAATGCACTGGTTGCAAGAAATGTGTTCATGCCTGTCCGGTGGGGGCCATAGCCACAGAAGGGGACAAAGTGAAACTGGATCAGGAAAAATGCATCAGCTGTTATTACTGCCTGCATGTCTGTCCGGTGAATGCAATTCTCATCAAACCGACCATGATGAACCGTCTGATCCGGTTCGGACGTTTTTTAAGCGGACTTTAACCCTTACACTTTACTTGAAGCATAAATTTTGATATTATTTAATTAACGATAAATAAACTACAATTCAGGAGGTTATGGTATGGATAAGTATGTATGCGGCGTTTGCGGTTATGAATATGATCCGGCAGTTGGAGACCCTGACAACGGAGTGCCGGCTGGAACTTCTTTTGAAAATGTCCCCGTGGACTGGGTATGCCCAACTTGCGGAGCCGCTAAAGAAGAATTTTCAAAAGCTTAATAATCCCGAAAATTGAAAGGCATTGCCGGAAGGCAGTGCCTTTTGGATTAAGGATACCAAAGGAGGATAAAATGAATAAAATATACGAAAAACTTGTATCTTGTTACGAAAGTGTCAGAAAAATTACGGACTTTGTTCCGGAAACAGCTCTGATCCTCGGATCCGGACTGGGGGATTATGCAGACTCGATTCAGGTTGAATGTGAAATAGATTACCATGATATCGAAGGCTTTCCGGTATCAACGGTTTTAGGCCACGAAGGAAAATTCATTTTCGGACATGTAAACGATGTACCAGTGGTATGTATGAAAGGCCGGGTCCATTATTATGAAGGCTACCCTATTTCAGATGTGGTGCTTCCAATCAGGCTTATGAAGCTTTTAGGGGCAAAGGTGCTGTTTCTTACCAATGCCTCCGGTGGAATCAATCCGGAATTTAATCCGGGAGAGCTTATGATTGTCACGGATCATATTTCCTGCTTCGTTCCAAATCCCCTGTTGGGTGAGAACATAGAGGAGCTGGGCACAAGGTTCCCGGATATGAGCGATATATATAATAAAGAGATGAGAAACATTATCCAGGCATCAGCAGAAAAACTGGGCATAGGAATCAGGGAAGGCATTTATGTTCAGCTGACCGGCCCTTCCTATGAATCCCCGGCAGAGATAAAGATGCTGGGAGCCCTGGGAGCGGACGCTGTAGGAATGAGCACGGCTGTGGAGGCGATTGCCGGGAATCATATGGGAATGAAGGTCTGCTGTATTTCCTGTGTTTCCAATCTGGCAGCAGGCATTTCCAAGGCCCCGTTGTCCCATAAGGAGGTACAGGAAGCGGCAAACATCGCTGCTCCGAATTTCAAGAAACTCGTAAGTGAATGTATTGCGGCGTTCAGCCGGAACTAAATATCGAATCCGACAATCCCGTCATAGATGGGATTGTTGAATTTTGAAAAGAAAAAAGTAAAGGAAGAGAAGCGCATGAAGGTTGAATACTCCGGATATTTAGGGAAATGCAAACCCCTTATCAGGAAACTGGTTGAAGAACTCTCAAAGGACTACGGATATGTTTCTGTGCTGGGAACCGACACGAAAGGCAGGAGCTACAGGGTATCCAGGACGGGAACCATAATAAAGGATTATGATTTCGGGGAAAGAGGTTTTGTTGTAAGGATACATAACGGCATAAACTACTCCGAATATTCCTTCAACGAAATCAAGGAGGAGAATCTTGGCGATATAATGGCTGCTGTACACAGCAGCCTGGGCCGTGCGGGGAATCTCAAACGGAATATTTATGACATTATCGTTGAAGATGAGGTGGCAGAAAACTTTCAGGGGGAAATGGAAGTCAACCCGGAAGAGCTGGGACAGAAGGCCATCCTAGCGGATCTCACGGATATACGGGACAAGGGACTGGCCGAATCGGAGCTTGTAGTGAATTTCAGTGCATCCTATAGTTCCAGCCATGTATCCAAACTGTTCCTGTCCGGCAAAAAAGAACTGGAGCAGTCTTATATGCTGGGTGAAGCACGTCTGCTATCTCTGGCCGCACGTAATGGAAAGATAAAATACTATTACAAATCGGCATCGGGAATGAAGGGATATGAGGTAATGGATGAGATCCGGGATAAATACCGGGAAACGGTTCAGGAGAGCGTCAATCTTCTGGATGCAAAGCCTTTTAATCCCGGCGAATACGATGTTATCTGTGCACCCGACATCACGGGGCTTATCGCCCATGAGGCTTTCGGCCACGGCGTGGAAATGGATATGTTTGTAAGGGAAAGATCCAAAGGGGCGGATTACTTAGGGAAACAGGTCGCTTCAGAACTGATTACCATGCACGATGGTGCGACTGCCGCAAAGCAGGTATCCTCTTACCTGTTCGATGATGAAGGGGTAATGGGCACCGATACGGTCATTATCGAGAAAGGGATTTTGAAGGCCGGTATTTCCGATATTCTGAGCGCCGGAAAGCTGGGAACGAACCCGACCGGAAACGGAAAACGGGAATCCTATGAGAGAAAGGCCTATGCCAGAATGACCAACACCTGCTTCGAAGCCGGTGAGAGCAGAGTGGAAGATATGATCGCGTCCATAAAGTGCGGGTATCTTCTGGAAGGCATGTACAGCGGAATGGAGGATCCCAAGGATTGGGGAATCCAGTGCATTGCTCTTTTAGGACGGGAAATCAGAGACGGGAAACTAACAGGGGAGTTGATTTCTCCGGTTGTAATGACTGGTTTTGTCCCGGACCTTTTAAAGTCCATCTCCATGATTTCTGACAAGGTAGAAATGGAGGGGGCAGGCTACTGCGGAAAGGGGTATAAGGAATTTGTCAAGACATCCAATGGAGGTCCCTATATTAAAGCGAAAGTGAGGCTGGGATAATGCTGGGGATAATAAGAAAAATTCTTTCGGAAGAAAAGGCAGATGCCTATAAAATAACGGAGTACAGGACAGAATCCAGGGAGCTGTTTTTGGTTAAGAAAAACGTCGATATGGACAGGGCAAAAAACGTCAGGCATTTCAAGGTCGTCGTCTATAAAGATTTCGAAGAAGAAGGCATCCTTTACAGAGGAAGCTGCAATACGGATATTCACCCGACTATGACAGAGGAAGAAATACGTAAAGTCGTAACGGACGCCCTTTTTGCGGCAGGATTTGTTAAAAATCCATTTTATCATTTGGCGCAGCCTGGAGAGTACATGCCTCCCGGGAAAAGCAGATTTGCGGAGGGAAGTCTTACGGTACATATGGAAAGTCTGGTCACGGAGCTGTATGAAAATGATATCCATGAAAAAGGCGGAATCAATTCCAGCGAGATTTTCCTGAATAAACATTTCAGGCGCATAGTCAACTCGCTGGGAGTGGATGTACAGGAGGAAACAGCCGACTGTATGATAGAGTTCATAACCGTCTGGAAAGAGGAGAAGGAAGAAACAGAACTTTATAAATGTCTGCAGTTTTCCGACTATTCCAAAGGAGATGTGGCCAGAGCCGCTGCAAAAAAGCAGGAAGAGTGCCAGAAAAAAGCAAAAGCCGAGAAGCTTTTCGCGTTGGATTCCGGAAACATCCTGCTGACGGGAGAAGCCGTACAATCTTTTTTTGAATATTATTGTGCCAAAAGTAATGCGGCGGCAGTTTACAACGGAGAATCGGACTGGAAACCCGGAGATAATATCCAGGGAGAGATTTTGGGGGATGCGGTGAATATCAGTCTTGATCCTGGAATGTCTGCATCGACCCGCTCATCTGGATTCGATGAGGATGGCTTTCCTTTACGCCCGGTAAATATCGTGGAGGAAGGCGTATTGAAAAGATATGCTGCGGATATCCGATATGCCCATTATTTAAAGGTTGAACCTACCGGTGTGATAAAAAACATCCGGGTGAAGGGCGGAACTCGAAGTATTGAGGAGATGAAGAGGGAGCCCTATCTGGAAATTCTGACCTTCTCTGATTTTTCTATGGATGCCATTACGGGAGATTTCGGAGGGGAAATCCGCCTGGCGGAATATTTTGACGGTAAAGATACGATTCCGGTAACCGGCGGAAGCGTTACCGGAAATATAGGCAGAGTTCATGGCCATATGTATTTGTCAAGGGAAATACAGGCAGAGAATGATTTTGAGGGACCGGCAGCCGTCAGCATGAAAGGGATAAATGTAACCTCCGGATGACGTTAAAATAAAATGGACAAGGGTTTTGATTTAACGTAAAATGTAATCATATATATGAATACAAGCTGCACGTTTAAAGCAGACAAAAAAACATGCGGCTGAAATCGCCGATTGAGAAAGGATGGTCAGTGCAAGAATGAATGAGATAAAAAAAGGAACAAACAAATTCTACATGGAAGATGACAAGAACGAAATGACTGCGGAGATATGCTTTATTCCGGAAAAAAACTGTCTGGTAGTCAACCATACCTACGTGGACCGCTCTCTGAGAGGCAAAGGAGTTGGAAAACAGCTGGTGGATAAGGTTGCCTGCTACGCAAGGGACGAACGTAAAAAAATCATCCCTGTATGTTCTTATGCAAAAAAGGTCATGACAGAAGAAGAAAAATACAGGGATCTGATAGAGGATCAGGACTACGACAAGAGATATTAGAAATCCTGGAAATCCATCAAAAAAGAGAAGCATGCGCTTCTCTTTTTTGATGGATAAGAATTAAAGTCCTAACATTTTTTCCAATTCTGCTTTTGGTCTGACACCGACGGCAGTTGAAACTGCCTTACCATCTTTGAATGCAATAAGGGTCGGGATGCTCATTACCTTGAATTGTCTTGCCAGCTCTGGTTCTTCGTCTACATTTACTTTGGCGATTTTGATGTTGGAATACTGAACAGCTATTTCGTCTAAAATAGGACCGATCATTTTACAGGGTCCGCACCATGCTGCCCAGAAATCTACTAATACGGGTACGCTTGACTCAAGAACTTCACTTTTAAAGCTGCTGGTTGTTACTACTACTGGTTTCATATATCATGTCCTCCTGCACTTTTTTATTTTTAATTATTATATCATAAGTATACGCTGAATGTGTATAATTTCCGTGATTAAGTTACACAGCCTTGAAATACCCGCGAAATTGTTCTATTATTGGTTTAGGAAAAAAGAGAGGTGAGCTGAATGAAGATAACCTACGTGCGGCATAGCTGTTTCACACTGGAAATAGAGAAGACAGTATTAATTTTTGATTATTTTAACGGAAAGCTTCCAAAGTTTGACAGGAAGAAAACAATCTGCGTTTTTTCCAGCCACGGGCATATGGATCATTTCAACAAAAAGATTTTCAGGCTGGCTGACATATATGAAAATGTTTATTTTATTCTGTCTGACGATATAAGGGAACAGGTGGATGTTCATAGCCTGCCCCTCGCCACAGAAGGGAAAATACTGTATATGGGGCCGGACGAGCTGCTGCAGCTGGAGAACATGGGTATAAGGACTTTGCAGTCCACGGACCTGGGAGTGGCGTTCATAATCCGGATGGAAGGACTGTCTATTTATCACGGCGGCGACCTCCATTGGTGGTCCTGGAATTCGGAGGGTGAAGAATTCAATGATAATATGAAAAAAGCTTTTCTTCATGAGATGGATAAAATAAAAGGAGAACGGTTTGATGTAGCCTTCCTGCCTCTTGATCCTAGGCTCCAGGAGAGATATTCCTGGGGATTCGACTATTTTATGAGAAATACATATACCGAACTGGCCATTCCCATGCATTTCTGGAATAATTATAAATCCCTGGCAGCTTTCAGGGAAATGGAATGTGCCCAGGAGTATAGAGATAAGATCATGCTGATTACACACCGGGAGGAGACACTGCTTTGAAAATTGATGTCCGGTTTTATCTGACCCTGTTTAAAACCACCTTTTATCTGAGTGCGTTTACCTTTGGGGGCGGATATGTGATTGTCCCGCTTATGAAGAAGAAGTTTGTCGAGGAGCTGGAATGGATTGAAGAACGGGAAATGCTGGATTTTGTGGCCATCGGCCAGTCGGCTCCGGGGGTAATGGCCGTAAACACATCCATCCTGGTAGGGTACAGGCTGGCGGGAATGCCGGGTGCTCTGATCAGCACCCTTGGAACCGTTCTGCCTCCTCTGATAACTATTTCCATTTTATCCATTGTGTATAAAACCTTCCAGGAAAACATCCTGGCAAGGTACCTGCTCAAGGGCCTGCAGGCAGGGGTGGCGGCGATTATCCTGGATGTGACTATAACGATGATTGTAAATGTGTTCAGGAAAAAAGAAATCGTGTCAGACCTGATTTTGGTTGTGTCTTTTATATTGGCCTTTTTTCTCAAGGCCAATCTGATTCTGCTGATTCTGCTTTTTGGAATATCCGGAGCTCTTGCGTCAGTTCTGTATAGGAATAAATAATTCGGGAGATTAATGAATTGATATATATTAAGCTGTTAATAGTGTTTTTCCAGATAGGCCTTTTCAGTATCGGCGGGGGCTATGCCATGATTCCTCTCATACAGGAGATGGTTGTAAAAAACAGCGGATGGATAACCATGAGGGAATTCGCGGACCTCGTGGCCATTTCCCAGATGACCCCGGGACCCATTGGAATCAACGCGGCCACTTTTGCGGGGCTGAAGGCAGCAGGATTGCTGGGAGGAATTGTAGCAACAATCGGCTGTGTTCTGCCTTCCCTGATTATTGTATTGATATTGGCACGGCTGTATCGCAGATACGGCAATGTCAGGATTATTCAAGGTGCTTTCAAGGGAATCCGGCCAGTGGTAGTGGCACTGATTGCCACAGCTGGTCTGGCAATAATCAACATAGCGGTATGGCACGGAGAAACGATTTCCATGAAGACCCTGGATGTGGGGGCGCTGGCAATTACCGTTGCGGCCTTTGCGGCCATGCGGTTTCGCAGAATCAATATTATTTGGATCATGCTGGGAGCCGGTGCATTGGGAGTTTTGGAATATGTTTTCACTATAGTGTAATGCTGAAAAATACAGACATGCTGGTTCTGTATTTTTTTTTGCACATATCTTTACACCTGTCTTGTCAGCTGTAAAGATATGTGTTATACTTCTTGCACAGAAATGCAGGTTTGCGATTTTGAAAGGAGAAACAGGTAATGGTTAGTTTGACAGATAAAATCAATGCGTTAAAGAAAGAAAAGGATGCAGTTATCCTGGCGCATTATTATGTAAATGATGAAGTGCAGGAAATAGCCGATTTTGTGGGGGATTCCTACGCGCTTGCCAAGATAGCAACGACGGTTCCCCAGAAGACGATTCTGTTCTGCGGAGTGTATTTTATGGGGGAAAGTGCCAAAATCCTCAGTCCCGAAAAGATGGTGCTGATGCCGGACGTGTATGCGGACTGTCCTATGGCCCACATGGCAGACATGGAAAAAATCCAGGAGGTAAGGAAGGTATACGATGACCTGGCAGTTGTCTGCTATGTCAACTCAACGGCTGAGACGAAAGCATATTCGGACGTGTGTGTGACTTCCTCCAATGCATTGAAGATTGTCAGAAATCTTCCACAGAAGAACATTTATTTTATTCCGGATGAAAACCTGGGAAGGTATGTGGCAAGCCAGCTCCCGGAAAAGAATTTTATTTTCAATGACGGTTTCTGCCATGTGCATACGAGCATCACCAGAGAAAACGTAGAGAAAGCCAAGGAGATTTTCCAACAGGCCAAGGTGCTTGTGCATCCGGAATGCAAGATGGATGTTCTGGAACTGGCGGATTATATTGGGAGCACGGCGGGTATCATTGAGTATGCAACAGCCAGCGATGCACGTGAATTCATCATCTGTACGGAGATGGGAATTCTTTATGAACTCAGGAAAAGAAACCCGGATAAAAAATTCTATTCGGTGGGTCACAGGCAATTCTGCCCGAACATGAAGAAAATCACGCTGGAAAAAATGGCTGATGCTCTGGAGAATTGCAGTGGGCAGGTCGAGGTGGTTGAGAGTATTCGTGAGAAGGCAAACGTAGCACTGGCCAGGATGTTGGAACTGGCAGAATGAGGGGGATAATATGACCGATATCATCATCGTAGGAACCGGGGCAGCCGGACTTTTCTGTGCCCTGAAAATACCCAGCGATAAAAAAGTCCTCATTATCACGAAAGAAGAAGCAGAGAAGAGCGATTCCTATCTGGCTCAGGGCGGCATATGCGTGCTGAGGAACTCAACCGATTATGACAGCTATTTTGAAGACACTATGAAGGCCGGACATTATGAAAATGACAGGGAGGCTGTTGAAATCATGATCCGATCTTCCCAGGAGATCATCAGGGATCTGATGGAATATGGGGTCGAATTCGAAAAAAGGAATGGCAGGCTTTCCTACACCAGGGAAGGGGCACATTCTATTCCCAGAATCCTGTATCATGAGGATGTGACCGGCATGGAAATTACCGGGAAGCTGATTGCCAGAGTGCGTGAACGGGAGAATATTCAGATTCGGGAACATACGACCATGATCGATATTCTGCGGGACGGAAACAAATGCAAGGGCATCGTTGTCAGCAACGAAAAAGGAGATCTGGAAAACATTTCCGGAAGCTGTGTCATACTGGCAAGCGGCGGAATCGGGGGACTGTACAAGAACTCCACCAATTATCCCCATATCACCGGAGACGCCGTGGCGATCGCATTGAAACACGATATTAAGGTGAAGGATATGCATCGTGTTCAGATCCACCCGACGGCCTTGTATTCAAAGAAACCGGGAAGAAGATTCCTGATTTCCGAATCCGTAAGAGGAGAAGGGGCGTATCTGCTGAATAAGGCAGGCAAGAGATTTACAGATGAACTTCTGCCAAGGGATCTGCTGACAAAAGAGATCTATAACCAGATGAAAAAAGATGGGACGGGATTTGTATGGCTTACTTTGAGGCATCTGAGTCCGGAAAAAATCAAAAAAAGGTTTCCGAACATATACAGACACTGCCTGGAGGAAGGGTATGACATAACAGAAGAAAGCATACCGGTGACGCCTGCTCAGCATTATTTCATGGGTGGGATCCAGACAGATATGAACGGACTGACTTCTATGGATGGTCTGTACGCCATCGGGGAAACCAGCTGTACCGGAGTCCACGGAGCCAACCGGCTTGCCAGCAATTCTCTTCTGGAAAGCCTCGTATTCGCTGAGCGGGCAGCAAAGCATATAACGGAAAATTTTCGGAAAACACCGGAAAATGAGCCTGAATTAAATAAGAACGGATACACGGACCTTGCAAAGCTTAAAAAGGAATATGCCGAGAATGTCCTGAATGAAGTGGAGAGGAGTGAAAAGGAACATGAACGACATTATAACAATGAAGCTAAATGTGGATAATCTTCTGATGCAGGCCCTCCGGGAGGACGTCACCAATGAAGATATCACAACAAATGCCGTAATACCTGTGGACAGGAAGGGCGAGGCCCAGCTCCTTTGCAAGCAGGACGGGATTGTGGCGGGACTGGATATCTTTGGAAGGGTATTCGTCCTTCTGGATGAGACAGCAGAATTTGAAACACGCTTCAAAGATGGGGACGAAATCCACAAAGGAGATCTGATTGGAACAATTAGAGGCAACCTCAGGGCAATCCTTACGGGAGAAAGGACGGCTTTGAATTATCTGCAGAGAATGAGCGGAATAGCCACTTATACCAAAAAAATGGCAGATCTTTTGAAGGGATCAAATACAAGACTTTTAAATACACGTAAGACAACGCCAAACATGCGGATATTTGAAACCTATGCAGTCCGGATGGGAGGAGCTTTAAATCACAGATACAATCTTTCGGACGGGATTCTGATTAAAGACAACCACATCAGCGGGGCGGGCGGTGTCAAAAAAGCTGTGGAGCTTGCCAGGGAATACGCACCCTTTGTCAGAAAGATTGAGGTAGAGGCCGAGACCCTGGAGATGGTGGAGGAAGCCCTGGAGGCTGGTGCGGATATAATAATGCTGGATAACATGGATGTATCCACTATGAAAGCAGCAGTGAAAAGGATTGCTGGCCGGGCCACTACCGAGTGCTCCGGAAATGTCACCATGGAAAATGCGGCCGGAATCGCCGAAGCAGGGGTGGATTATATTTCGTCGGGAGCAGTTACCCATTCGGCTGGAATTTTGGATCTCTCCCTGAAAAATCTGAGGGAAATATAATTTGGGGTATCAATATGAATAAAGATAAAAGAAGAGAAGAAATCCTCCGAATCATAAGGAAAAGCTGCGAGCCGGTATCCGGGACGAAACTGGCGGGGATGCTGGGCGTCAGCAGACAGATCGTTGTCCAGGATATCGAGATGCTCCGACAAGATAACAAGGATATAATTTCAACAAGTCAGGGATATCTTGCGAACAGGACGGAAAAAGAGTTCAAGCGTATATTCAAAGTACGGCATGCGGATGACCAGATAGAAAATGAGCTGAACTGCATCGTGGATGCAGGGGGAATAATTCTGGATGTGTTCGTCCGCCATGATGTTTACGGAGAAATCCGGACAGCACTCTGTCTTTCGAACCGCATGGATGTTAAACGTTTCCTGGAAAATTTCGAGAATGAAAAGTCCTCTCCGTTGAAGAAGCTCACCCAGGACATACATTATCACACTGTTGTGGCAAAATCCGAAGAAATGCTGGATACCATCGAAGAGGAACTGCGGGACAATCATTTTCTGGCAACCTAAATAAAAACAAATTGAATCAATATCATATAGACTATGGTTCCAACACCTATGCTAAGCAGATTGTTCCGTTTCCAAAGATGCAGGAGCGCAACGATCACAACACTTATTATTTGGGGAAGAAAGCTGGAAACGGATGAAAAATTCACATTCCGAAGACAGTATATGACCAGGATGCACATCACTGCCGGCGGCAGAATCCTTCCCAGATAAAGCACAGGCGAGGGGACCTTTCTTTTTCCTCCGAAAAGCGCGAAAGGGAATGCACGGGTCAAAAATGTTATCACGGCAACAAGAATGACGTACAGTAAGGGTTGGATGTTATGTTCCATACTAGGAGGCCTCCTTTAATGCTTCCTGCTTCTCGATGACGGTTTTCATGAACATCAGGCAGGAAACGGATGCGAGCAGTGACGGCAGGATGAACTTGTCCGGACCAAAGATGAGCAGGCACAGGATGGCGAACACTCCCCCGGTAATGGCCGGTAGACGGGACTTAGCTTTCAGCCACTGTTCCACAAAGATTACTACAAAGAGTGCGGTCATGGCAAAATCGATGCCTTCGGTATTGAAGGTAATCAGATTGCCGATCAGACTCCCAAGGAGGGAGCCGGCTACCCAGTAGGAGTGGTCAAGAAGAGAAATGAGGAAGAACAGCCGGTCGGATTCCCGAGTCTCTTTCTGATCCAGGGAGCAGAGGAGGGAATAGGTTTCATCGGTGAGTGAAAAAATCATATATAGGAATGGGATTTTTCGAAATCGCTTGAATTTTTTCAGGAAGGAAAGTCCATAAAAAATATGGCGGCTGTTTACCGACAGGGTCATAAGGGCAACCGCAGCCATTCCCATGCTGCCGCCAAGAAAACTGATTAACACAAACTGCATGGAACCGGCATAGACAAAAATGCTGATTCCCAGTGACCAGAGAAAATTATAGCCTGCATCATCCAACAGAATCCCAAATGCAATTCCTAGAAACAAGTAGCCGAAAAGCACAGGTACTGTTTTGAAAAAGGCTGTTTTCAGCGTATGTTTCACGATATTTTCTCCCTCTGTTTTTAACTGTGATAATAGCAAATTACACTGAATCCTGCAAGGATTTTATTTACTTTGCCTCGGCATTGTGATAACATGTTGATGTTAAACTCAAATTAAAACGGAGGAATTTTATGAAAAAGAAAATATTTGCTATCACGCTTACTTTAGCGTTGGCTTTTGGATTAACGGCGTGCGGTTCCGGTACACAGCAAGCTGAGACGACCACCACTGCAGCGGCAGAGAGGACCCAGCTCGTCGTAGGGTTTGATGCAGAATATCCGCCATACGGATACATGGACGACAAAGGAGAATATACCGGATTCGACCTGGAAATGGCACAGGCGGTATGTGACCTTCGCGGATGGGAATTGGTAAAGACCCCGATCGACTGGGCATCCAAAGATATGGAACTGGATTCCGGCGCAATCGACTGCATCTGGAACGGATTTACCATCAACGGACGTGAGGACGATTATACCTGGTCAGTGCCATACATTGACAACAGCCAGGTAATCGTTACAGCAAAAGACTCCGGAATCAGCACTCTCGCAGACCTCAAAGGGAAAAACGTGGGCGTACAGTCCGCATCCGCTGCACTGAATGTGCTTAATGGAGATCAGTCCGCAGTGAAAGATACATTCGCTTCCCTGACCGAATATGGAGATTACAATACAGCCTTTACGGAACTTCAGGCAGGTGCCATCGATGCCATCGCAATGGACATCGGAGTTGCACAATATCAGATTTCATCCAGAGGCGAGGGCTATGTAATCATAGATGAAATTCTTGCAGCGGAGCAGTATGGAATCGGATTCAAACTTGGCAATACGGAACTGAAAGACCAGGTGGAAGAAAGCCTGATGCAACTGGTGGCAAACGGAACCTATGCCACACTGGCTGAAAAATACGGACTGACGGATTATATCATTCTGGAAGCTGAATAAAAATATACATTATGAGCGTACTGACACGGTGCGCTCATAATTAGTGAGTGGAGGATTAAGTATGGATTTTACGACCATGCTGCTTCAGCTTAGCACGGGAATGCTGGAGTCTGTTAAAATATTTTTCTTTACACTGATTTTCTCCCTGCCTCTTGGGCTGCTTATCTGTTTTGGGAGGATGTCAAAGAACAGCCTGATAAGGAATATAGTGAAAGTCTATATATCCATCATGCGCGGAACTCCCCTGATGCTTCAGCTGCTGGTTGTATATTTTGGACCCTATTATTTGTGGGGAGCCAACATCGGAGGAAAAAGGTTCCTGGCAATCATTATCGGATTCTCTATCAATTATGCGGCTTATTATGCAGAAATATACCGATCGGGAATCGAATCCATGCCTGTGGGACAGTATGAGGCAGCCCGGCTTCTTGGATACAATAAAATCCAGACCTTCGGCAGAATTATTCTGCCTCAGGTCATCAAGAGGATATTGCCTTCGGTCACCAATGAAGTCATTACCCTGGTCAAGGACACGTCCCTGGCGTTTGCCCTGGCCCATATGGAGCTGTTCAGCATGGCCAAACAGATTTCCGCTGCCCAGACGACCTTCATGCCCTTCGTTATAGCGGGTGTATTCTATTATGTATTCAACTTTGTTGTGGCAATTTTAATGGAGAAGGCAGAGAAGAAGGCCGCTTACTACCGATAGGGAGGGGAAAGAATGAATTTATTGGAAATGAATCATATAAAAAAATCTTTTGATGGCGTCAGCGTCCTGAAGGATGTGTCCCTTTCGGTAAAAGAAGGGCAGGTCCTTTCCATCATCGGCTCCTCCGGCTCAGGAAAATCCACCCTGCTCCGGTGCGCGACCATGCTGGAAACCATCGATTCCGGGGAAATTATATACATGGGTGAGAAAGCGGCCTATACGGATGACAAAGGGAAATGCGTTTATGCGCCTCCGAGGGAGCTCAAAAAGATCAAAAATTATTTCGGTCTGGTCTTTCAGAATTTCAACCTCTTCCCGCATTATTCCGTGATCAAAAATATTACGGATCCTCTGATAAACGTCCAGAAAAAGGACAAAGAGGAGGCAATGGAAATAGGAAGGAAGCTGTTGGAGAAAATGGGGCTTCCCGACAAGGAAAACGCCTATCCATTCCAGCTTTCCGGAGGACAGCAGCAGAGGGTCTCTATTGCCAGAGCTCTCGCCCTGAACCCGGCTGTACTGTTTTTTGACGAACCGACCTCGGCCCTGGATCCGGAACTTACCGGAGAAATACTGAAAGTAATAAAAGATCTTGCTGCAGAAAAAATGACAATGGTGATCGTCACCCACGAAATGAGCTTTGCCAGGGATGTTTCGGATTATATAATTTTTCTGGATAAAGGGGTAATCGAGGAAGAGGGAACTCCCGATGAAGTAATCAATAATCCCAGAAATGAAAGGACCAGAGCCTTTCTGAGCAGATTTGAAAATTAATAGAAAACACATTAAGTGAAAGCGGCTCACCTTAAAAGTGAGCCGCTTTCAAATGTTTCACTTTACTTTGATAAAGGGAGTGATAAAATGATTAGAAAATTTGCTTTATAAGGAGGGTATCGTGATGAATAGCAGAACAATAGAAATGAGATGGCATGGACGAGGCGGTCAGGGAGCAAAGACAGCAGCGCTGCTGCTGGCGGACGTTGCCTTCAAAACTGGAAAACAGGTACAGGGATTCCCGGAATATGGTCCGGAAAGAATGGGTGCGCCCATAACTGCATTCAACAGGGTCAGCGATCACAAAATCCGGGTTCATTCCCATATTTACACGCCAGACTTTGTAGTTGTAGTGGATGACACGCTGCTGGAATCCGTGGATGTCACCTCCGGTTTAAAGGCTGACGGTGCGATTATCATAAATACCTCCCGGTCAAAAGAAGAGATACTTCCCCTGCTAAAAGGATATAAAGGCGGCGTTTACACAATCGATGCCAGAAAAATATCCATAGCCGCACTGGGAAAATATTATCCGAATTCCCCGATGCTTGCCACCGCGGTTGCTGTCAGCGGAGTGATGGATACGGAAGAATTCCTGGATGAAATGCAGGCTTCATTCCAGCATAAATTTGCAAGCAAACCGGAAGTGGTTGAAGGCAACATGATGGCATTGAAAATGGCATTAGAAGAAGTTACCCGGAAACAACAGGAGGTTGCATAAAAGTGAGAACTGACGTTACAAAAATTACGGAAACAAGCCCCTATGCGGAATTGACAGAGGGGCTTAAGATATATGCCGGCGGAACATCCAAAAAGTTTCATACAGGCGAATGGAGGACATCCAGACCGATAATGAATTGGGAAAAATGCAAACAGTGCCTGCTGTGTGCCCCTGTCTGTCCGGACAGCAGCATTCCTGTTGCTGATGGAAAAAGGGGAAATTTTGAAATGGATTACTGTAAAGGGTGCGGCATCTGTGCCAGTGTTTGTCCCTTCGGAGCAATTGAAATGAAGGAGGGACAATAATCATGTCTATTAAGGAAAGAATGTCCGGAAATGAAGCCGTATCTTACGCAATAAAGCAGATTAATCCCGACGTGATGCCTGCGTTCCCAATAACACCTTCCACGGAGATTCCCCAGATGGTCTCGGGATATGTTGCCAATGGGGAAATAGACACGGAATTCATAGCCGTGGAAAGCGAGCATTCGGCTATGAGTGCGGCTGTCGGAGCCAGCGCTGCCGGAGCAAGGACCCTGACGGCAACTTCTTCCTGCGGTTTGGCCCTGATGTGGGAAGTGCTGCATATTGCAGCATCCAACCGTCTTCCCATTGCCCTTGCCCTGGTGAACAGGACACTGTCAGGACCCATCAATATCAATTGCGACCACTCAGACAGCATGGGTGCCCGGGATTCTGGATGGATCCAGATTTATGCAGAAAACAATCAGGAAGCATATGATAACTTTATCCAGGCTTACCGCATTGCTGAAAACAAAGAGGTGCTGCTTCCTGTCATGATTTGCCAGGATGGATTCATTACCAGTCATGCCGTGGAGAACATAGAGCTTCTTGAGGACGAAAAGGTGAAGGCTTTTGTCGGGGAATATGAACCGGAGGACTTTCTTCTAAACCCAGGGAAACCAATGGCTGTGGGACCGTATGCCGTAACCGGATATGGAATGGAAGCGAAAAAGAACCAGGAAATTGCCATGGAAAATTCCCGCAGCGTTATTTTGGATGTAGCCAGAGAATTTGCGGCCCTGACCGGAAGGAAATACGGATATTTCGAGGAATACCACCTGGAAGACGCTGAATATGCCATGCTGATTATCGGCTCTGCGGCAGGAACGGCCAAAGATGCAGTTGATGAGCTTAGAAAAACAGGTAAAAAAGTGGGTATCCTAAAGCTGAGGGTATTCCGTCCTTTTCCAGGAAAAGAGATCGCTCAGGCCCTCAAAAACGTCAAAGCGGTTGCTGTCATGGACAGAAGTGAAAGCTATCGGGGGGGCGGCGGACCGCTGGGAGTGGAAGTTGGTTCGGCCCTCTTCATGGAAAGAGTGCATATTGAAGCAGTCAATTACATTTATGGTCTGGCCGGACGTGATTTCACCGTCGAAAACGCCATAGAGGTATTTAGTGAAATGGAAGCCATGGTCACTGAGGGACGGGAAGTGCCTCAGTACCAGTATGTGGGTTTGAGAAAATAAAAGGGAGGAAGCCAGTTTGAATACATATGACTTTAAAAATACAATGAGCAAACCTGAACGTCTTGCTCCCGGCCATAGGATGTGCGCCGGCTGCGGCGGTACAATAGCCGTTCGCGCCGTTTTAAGAGGACTTCACCCGGAAGATCAGGCAGTTATCGGGAATGCGACCAGCTGTCTGGAGGTGTCGACGTTTATGTATCCTTATACGGCGTGGGAAGACAGCTATATCCACAATGCCTTCGAAAATGCCGGAGCCACAATCGGAGGTGTGGAAGCAGCTTATAACGTCCTCAAGAAAAAAGGGAAATTAAAAGATGCGGATAATTTCAAATTCATAACCTTCGGTGGAGATGGCGGAACATATGATATAGGTCTGCAATCTTTATCTGGCGCAATGGAACGGAATCATGATATACTGTATGTATGCTACGATAACGGAGCCTATATGAACACAGGCATCCAACGATCTTCAGCAACCCCCTTGTATGCAGATACAACGACCACACCTGTTGGAAGCCATTCCAACGGGAAAATGCAGAATCGAAAGGACTTGGCCAGCATCATCGCAGACCACAATGTTCCATATGCCGCACAGACAACGCTGTTAGGAAATTTCAAGGATATCCATACCAAAGCCGAAAAGGGAATTTATACGAAAGGCGCCGCCTTTCTGAACGTAATGGCGCCCTGTCCCAGAGGATGGAGATATGAAACGTCAGAAATCATGGATATATGCAAACTTGCGGTAGAAACTTGTTATTGGCCATTGTTTGAAGTTGAAAATGGAAAGTGGACCCTGAATTATGAACCCAGGAAAAAACTCCCAATCGAGGATTTCTTGAGGCCACAGGGAAGATTCAGGCATCTTTTTAAGAGAGGGAATGAACATCTGTTGGAGGAATTTCAGACGGAAGTTGACCGTCGATGGGAAGACCTGCTGTTTAAAAGCTCCCGTACATAGTATAATATTATGATGGAGTCAAAATAAAATGACATTATTATCTTATCAGATTTTTAAAACGGTGGTGGATCATGGAAGCTTTCTAAAGGCTTCGGAATTTCTGAATCTGACACCATCAGCTGTCAGCCATGCTGTTTCTTCAATGGAAGAAGAGCTTGGCTTTAGTTTGTTTACACGGAGCAAAAGGGGAGTCTCCCTGACCAATTATGCGAAAAATCTGCTTCCTTACATCAATGCGGTTCTAAACAGTGACGAAAGCCTGCGCCAGATGATTTCCCAGTATAACGGGCTTCAGAAGGGAAATGTGAAACTGGGATGCTTTTCCAGTGTCTGTACCAGCTGGGTTCCGGATATTGTAGAATCCTTCAAAAAAGAATATTCCGATATAGACATAGAGATTTACCAGGGAACCTATGATGATGTAGTGTGCTGGATAAAAAACGGAGTTGTAGATCTTGGTTTTCTCTCCGTATCCAGTGCGGGGAACCTTCCGATAACCCCCCTGTATAAGGACGACCTGCTGTGCGTGGTTCCCAAAGGATTCAAGAAGGCGGGAAACACCGAATATGTCACAATCGATGAAATTAGAGATCAGGTTTTTGTATCCCAGCGCGAGAGCACGGATGCAGATATACACAACTTTTTCCGGAAATATGAACTCAATATCAAATCAAGCTGCCATGTAGTGGATGATTTATCGACCATCGCCATGGTGGCAAGCGGCTTCGGAATATGCATTATGCCTGAGCTGGTCATGGGAGACATCCCCTACCAGGTCGATATCTACAGGATAAAACCCAGCGAACACCGAATTATCGGTCTGTCCGCCCTAAACAGCCAATTCATGGCTCCTGCGGCAAAAATGCTTTATCAGCATATTGTAGAAATGTATAAAACTACAGAAGTGGAGTAAGGGCGGACGAAAATGGACAAAAATACAAAGAAAAATATAAATAAAAAGAAAATAATATGGCTGGTGGCCCTTGTGGCGGCTATCTGCATCTTTGCATTTTCTGCGTTTAAACTGATTAATATTTATCTGGAATATCAAAAAGGCAAGGATGCCTACGAAGAAATAGACAGCATGTTCACAGAGGAAACGGATACAACGGAGACAGGCAGCAATCCTGACACGACTCAAGGGGAAACCACCCTGACTGCGGAAACTGCTGTGCCATGGGTGTGGGATTTTGCGAAGGCGCAGAGCATCAATCCAGATATCAAAGGCTGGATCAAGATGGGGAACACTATCAGTTATCCAATCCTGCAGACCACGGATAATGAATATTATCTGACCCACACCGTATATAGAAAGAAGAACAGTTCCGGAGCCATCTTCATAGATTATTCGATTACAGAAGGTCTGGATGCAAAAAACTGCATCATTTACGGACACGACATGATCAACAACTCAATGTTTGGCTCTCTGGATAATTATATGAAAGAATCCTACTACAAGAAGCATCCTGCATTCGAAGTCTACATAGGGGACAGACATTATACATATGAAATATTCGCTGTATACGTCACACCGGAAGTATCCGATACATATATGTATGGGTTTCCAAGTGATGAGTACTTCAAAACCTATCTGGATACATCCAGAAGTAAATCTCTGTATGCTACCGGTTGCAGGGAACTTACGGCTTCAGACAGGATTATAACCCTGTCGACATGTACGGATAAGGACGCGGAAAGACTGATCGTGCAGATGGTCAGAAGCAATGAAATAACGGAATAAAACGAGGGCGTTCTGACAGAGCGCTCTTTTGCACTGGATACTTTACACAGATTTTACATTTCTCACATTTAGATTTTACTTGTTTAAAATATATTTATAATAGAATTAGGAGATTATGAGGTGAAAATCATGAAAAAAACAGTAATGGGTTTAATTGGTCTCATGATATGTGCGGGCATGATTACAGGATGTGTTGGAAATGATAAAAATTTCGACCCGAAAAAGGGAATTACGGTGATTTCAAGGGAAGACGGTTCCGGTACAAGGGGAGCATTTTCGGATCTCTTTGAACTGGTGGTGAAAACGGATGACACCCAGACGGATACCACCACACTGGAGGCAATCATCGCCAATAAGACAGGAGTCGTTATTTCGGATGTCGTGTCAGATATGTATGCAATAGGATACGTATCCATCGGTTCTCTGAATGAAAGCGTGAAAGCCGTAAAAATAAACGGTGTGGAAGCGGTGGGAGAGAATGTGAAGAATGGAACCTATGAAGTGTCCAGACCTTTCAATATTGCAATGAACGAAAAAATCAGTGATGAAACGCAGGATTTCATCAATTATATCCTGAGTGCGGACGGACAGGCGGTTGTTGAAGAAAGTGGGTATATACAGATAAACTCTGATACGGTCAGGTATGAACCTACAGGCGCTTCCGGAAAAGTGGTGGTGTCCGGTTCCTCCTCCGTATCCCCGCTGATGGAAAAATTGGCGGAGGCCTACATGGGGCTCAATTCCGGAGTCAGTGTTGAGATACAGACCAGCGACTCTTCAACGGGGATGCAGAACGTTATGGATGGAAGCTGCGATATTGGAATGGCTTCCAGAGATTTGAAAGAAAGCGAGAGCAGTCTGAAAGCCATGCCAATTGCACTTGATGGAATTGCCATCGTAGTCAACACGAAAAATCCCCTGGATAATCTCACCAAAGAGCAGGTGCGGAATATATTCAACGGGAGTATAATAAAATGGAGTGAACTTAATTAGGTGGTGGAAAAATGAAAATAAGAGAAAATGTAATGAAATACGTCTTTTTTCTGGCAGCGCTGGTTTCTGTGGCGGCTGTTCTGCTGATTTGCATATTTCTGTTTGCAAATGGCGTGCCTGCAATGGCAAAAATCGGTGTTTTTGATTTCCTCCTGGGAAAAGAATGGAAACCAAGTGATATACCTCCATTATTCGGAATTCTTCCGATGATTTTGGGAAGCGTTTACGTAACGGCGGGAGCACTGATTCTCGGAGTTCCGATAGGGCTGCTGACAGCGGTTTATATGTCCAGATATTGTCCGAAGAAAATCTACGGGTTTCTTCGGATGGCAGTTGATCTTCTGGCCGGTATCCCATCCGTAGTCTATGGATTTTTCGGAATAATCATATTGGTCCCCTTTGTCAGGAATACATTCGGCGGAAACGGCATCAGCATCCTGACCGCATGTATATTGCTGGGCATCATGATTCTGCCCACAATCATCAGCGTCAGCGAGTCGGCCATCAATGCAGTCAGTTCTAACTATTATGAAGGAGCGCTCGCGCTCGGAGCCACTAAGGAAAGCAGCATATTCAAGGTCGTGCTGCCGGCAGCTAAATCAGGAATCTTGGCGGGAGTCGTCCTTGGAATAGGACGAGCAATCGGAGAAACCATGGCAGTGCTTATGGTTGTTGGAAACCAGGCGAGGATGCCCAAAGGGATTCTGCAGGGAGTACGTACACTTACCACGAATATCGTTGCGGAGATGGGGTATGCGGCTGATCTCCACAGAGAGGCGCTCATTGCAACCGGCGTCGTGCTGTTTGTATTCGTACTCATAATAAACGTGATTTTCTCCATCATAAAGAACGGGGGAAAAAATAGATGAGCAGTCTGAATACGATCAATAAGATAACTTTCAAACAAAAGATGGAAATGTACAAAAAACGCAAGGGCTCCCTGGCAGTGAGGATGCTGGTTAAACTCTCGGCTCTGATTACCTTTGCGGTCCTGATATACATTGTGCTGTTTATACTGATAAACGGAGTAGGACATTTGAATGCCGAGTTTTTCTCGTTCAACTATACGACGGAAAATGTATCGGTTATACCGGCCGTCATTAACACACTGGTTATAATTGTCATTTCCCTTGTCATTTCCATACCGATAGGCATATTGTCTGCAGTGTTCCTGGTGGAATATGCAAAAAGAGGAAGCAAAATTGTCAATCTGATTCGAATTACAGCGGAGACTCTTTCTGGAATCCCTTCCATCGTATACGGGCTGTTTGGTATGCTGTTCTTTGTAAATACCCTGAAAATGGGCTATTCCATGATTTCTGGCGGACTTACCCTGGCAATCATGATTCTGCCCCTGATCATGCGAACAACTGAGGAAGCCCTGATATCCGTTCCAGATACCTACAGGGAAGCAAGCTTCGGATTGGGAGCAGGAACGCTTAGAACCGTATTCCGGGTAATTCTTCCGGCATCATTGCCGGGTATTCTTGCCGGAGTCATTTTATCCATCGGAAGAATTATCGGAGAATCGGCTGCTCTGATGTACACATCAGGGACAGTGGCCCAGATTGCCACGAACGTCATGGATTCCGGACGTACCCTTGCCATCCATATGTATCTGCTTGCTTCTGAAGGACTGTATACGGATCAGGCGTACGCGACAGCAGTGGTGCTTCTCGTAGTTGCCATTCTGATCAACATGTCATCACAGACGATTTCAAAACGAATAATAAGGAAGGGATAATATATGAATAAGATAGAAGTGAAAAACCTGGATCTCTATTATGGGGAAGTGCAGGCGCTGTATGGCGTAAACATGCAGATCGAGGAGAAAGAGATCACCGCATTCATCGGTCCGTCCGGATGTGGAAAATCAACACTGCTTAAAACCCTCAACCGGATGAACGACCTGGTGGAGGGATGCAGGATCACCGGGGAGGTATTGCTGGAGAACACAGACATCTATAAGGATATGGACGTATATCAGCTTCGTAAAAGAGTGGGCATGGTATTCCAGAAGCCAAATCCCTTCCCGATGAGCATCTACGATAACATCGCCTACGGACCCCGTACCCACGGAGTTCGTTCCAGGGTTGCCCTGGACGAAGTGGTGGAGGACTCCCTGAAAAAAGCCGCATTATGGGACGAAGTCAAGGACCGGCTCAAGAAGAGCGCGCTGGGGCTGTCCGGGGGACAGCAGCAGAGGCTTTGCATTGCCAGAGCCCTTGCGGTGCAGCCGGAGGTTATCCTGATGGATGAACCGACCTCTGCCCTGGATCCAATCTCCACGGCAAAAATAGAAGACCTTGCATTGGAATTGAAAAATGCATATACTATAGTTATGGTAACTCATAATATGCAGCAGGCCACCAGAATATCTGACAAGACAGGATTTTTCCTTATGGGAAAGGTCGTGGAATATGGGACGACAGAGCAGGTATTCTCTATGCCTAGGGAAAAAGAGACAGAAAATTACATTACGGGGAGGTTTGGTTGATATGAGAAATCGCTTTGATGAGCAGCTGGAGACATTGAACAACGAATTGATAAAAATGGGATCCCTGATTGAATACGCCATCGAGAAGGCAACGGATGCCTTTATTACACAGAATAACGACGAGGCAGAGATGGTAATCCGATTTGACAAGGAAGTAGATGATAAAGAAAAGCAGATAGAAGGACTTTGTCTGAAGCTCCTCCTCCAGCAGCAGCCTGTTGCCAGGGATTTGAGGCAGATATCGGCGGCCCTTAAGATGATTACGGACATGGAACGGATCGGAGACCAGGCTGCCGATATCAGTGAGATTGTCATGATGCTTGGCAGATATCCGGAACTGAAAGAAATGATTCACATTCCCAAGATGGCCGAAGCGACCATCAAAATGGTCAAGGAAAGCATTGATGCATATGTGAAAAAGGACCTGGGACTTGCAAAGCAGGTTATTGATTACGATGATGTAGTGGATGATCTTTTTGTTGTGGTGAAAGACGAGCTGATTGAGCTGATCCGAAGCAATGTAAAGCAAAGCGAAGCGGCGGCGGATATGCTTATGGTTGCGAAATATTATGAGAGAATCGGAGATCATGCCACTAATATTGCGGAATGGGTAATATTTTCTATCACGGGAGAAAAAACAATATAACAGCATGAAAGGATGAGGGGAAAATGGCCATTTATATTGTCGAGGATGAATTAAATATCGCGGAAATCGAAGCTTATGTGCTGAGAAGCAGTGGATATGAGGTGGAATGCTTCGAGAATGGAACGGATTTTCTGAATGCATGCAGAAAAGAGCTTCCCCAGCTGGCAATTCTGGACATCATGCTGCCTGGACAGGATGGGATCAGCCTGCTTAAGACGCTTAGAGGCCACGAGAGCACGAAAGAGATACCGGTAATCCTTGTGACGGCCAAATCCTCGGAAATGGACAAGGTGAAAGGTCTGGAAGTGGGAGCGGATGACTACCTGACAAAGCCTTTCGGGACCATGGAACTGGCAGCCAGAGTAAAAGCCCTGCTCAGAAGAAGTGAAAAACAGGAAAAAAGCGATCTGATCCAGTACAAGGAAATTCAGATTGATGAAGATAAACACGAGGTGCGAGTCCAGGGAGAGCCCGTGAATATCACATATAAGGAGTACGAGCTGCTCAAGTACCTCATAATCAATAAGGAAATCGTAATGTCCCGTGAGAAGCTTCTGGAAAATGTATGGGGTTATGATTACGAAGGGGAAAGCAGGACGGTGGATATCCATGTGAATACCCTGCGCAAAAAACTTGGAAAGCAGGGAGAATATATCAAGACGATACGAAGCGTCGGGTATAAGGTGGGGGAATAGCCGGATGAAGAGAAGGATCAACATAACGTTCTGCCTTGGAGTCATAGGGGCTATGCTGATAGCCCTATTTGTGACCGCAGCTGCCTTCAACAATCTTTTCCAAAAACATGTCCTGAATGATTTGAAAAATTATGCCCAGAAACTGAAGGAAACGGCCCTTGAAGGGAATGTGGATTCAGCCTCTGAGCTGATTTTGTTTTCAGGGATAAGGGTAACTCTTATCGCAGGCGATGGAAAGGTGCTTTTTGACAGTGAAACGGACTATCTGGAGATGGAGAACCACAGCGACAGGCCAGAGATTATAGAAGCCGCACTGAAGGGTAGCGGAACCGACATCCGCAGTTCTGCTACCATCGGAAAGTCAACCTATTACTATGCACTTCGGCTGAGCAACGGAAATATCCTGCGGACTGCGAAACTGGCCAGCAATTTTGAACCTTTTTTCAGACAGGCGGTTTATATTCTGGTTCCGGTCATGCTGGCTTTGGTTATCCTTATTCTGATACTTTCCAATTTGCTTTCCAAAAAAATCATCCGGCCAATTGAAGTCCTGGCCGGCAATCTGGAAGATATAAACCAGATCAGACTGTATGATGAACTCGTCCCCTTTGCCCGGAAAATCAAGGAACAGCAGGCAGATATCCAGCAGAACATGGAAAGCATCCGGAGGGAAAACAATAAGATCCACCTGATTACGAGGAACATGTCGGAAGGAATCATATTCCTTGACAGTCAAAGCAATATCCTATCCATGAACGAAAGAGCAGTCTCTTTGCTGGGGATGGACGGAAAAACAGGGCTTGGCGAAAATATTCTCAATTCCATCCGGAATAACGAGATTCTGATGGCGATTGAAAAGGCGGCACAGGGCGAGCACAACTATGTTGAGTTGGAATTGGAAGGAAGGCAGCTGCAGTTTTTTGCTAATCCGGTAACGGATGAGGATGTCAATGCAGGCGTACTTTGTCTGGTTCTGGACATTACCGAAAAATACAACAGGGAAAAGCTTCGCCGGGAATTTACCGCCAATGTCTCCCATGAACTTAAGACTCCCCTTACCTCCATTTCCGGATATGCGGAACTTATCGAATCAGGAATGGCCAGAGATGAGGACATAAAAGGATTCGCAGGAAAAATTCACAATGAATCTTCGAGGCTTTTAGAACTGATCAACGACATCATTAAATTGTCCGAGCTGGACGAAGGGGTTCCTTCGGGGGAACCGGAAGAAATAAACCTGCTGGAGCTTGCCAGGGATTGCGCGCGTTCTCTGGAGAAATATGCACAGGATAAAAGGGTGACTATTCAGGCAGAAGGAGAAGAACTGACGATCAGCGGAAACAGGCGGATGATGCATGAGCTTGTTTATAATCTTGCGGAGAATGCGATTCGTTATAATAAAAAAGATGGGACAGTCCGGATAAAGATCGGACGGGAGAATGGTAAGACATTTATCCTGGTGGCTGATACGGGGATCGGCATCCCCGCGGAATATCAAAACCGTATATTTGAAAGATTTTTCCGGGTGGACAAAAGCCGGTCAAAGGCTACCGGAGGTACGGGACTTGGTCTGTCTATCGTAAAACATATCGCCGGAGCCCACAAGGCAACCCTGGAATGTAAAAGCGAGGTAGGACAGGGGACGTCCATCAAGGTGCTGTTCCCTTAAGTGATAAAAAACAAGAAAAAAGATGCCTGGGCATCTTTTTTCTTAATGGTTTTGTATAATAAAAAGGGAGGTTTTGTAAGAGTCGGCTCTTACTATTTTATGAAAAGACTTTAACTTCTGTATCGCTTTACATTTATTAGTATATAAAACAACCATGACGAAATGATGTTTATATTGTTAAAGGTTATTAAATAATATTTGAACAAATTATGAACAAAATAGGGATATGTTATCAAAGACAAATATGGTAAAATATAGCCAGATGGGGGTGATATATGTGGTTCAGGTAATTAGTTGTCCAAATTGCGGAGCAAATATGAGGTTTGACAGCGAAATTCAGAAGATGCATTGCGATCATTGCGGAACGGAAATAGCTGTGGATGAAATCAAGGTAGACGGCAAAGAAGAACCGGAGGAGACTGCTGAGCCGGAGAAACCGCCCCAGCAGGAGAAGACCGGGGAGAAGACCGGAAATTTCAAAACCTATAAATGTCCAAGTTGTGGTGCGGAATTGCTCACAGATGAGAATACAAGTGCAACTTTCTGCGGATTTTGCGGAAACTCAACCCTTATTGAAGACCGTCTGAAGGACGAGCTGATGCCAGCCCAGCTGATACCCTTTAAGATCAGCCAGGATGAGGCTAAGGATATCTACAGACAATGGAGCCGTAAAGGGGGTCTGACCCCGAAAGGGTTCAGGGAGCAGAGCACCATCGAAAAAATGACCGGGATTTACGTGCCATACTGGCTCTATGATTACCACACGAATGCTAAACTGGATGCCCATTGCACAAGGGTCCGGAGGCAGATCAGGGGTGATGTGGAGTATATCCATACGGATAATTTCAAGGTTATCCGCGACATCGATGCGGAGTATGTGATGGTCCCGGCTGATGCATCCGAGAAAATGCCGGATGAGGTCATGGAAAAGCTGGAGCCATATAGCTACAAAGACCTTCTCGATTTTGAAATGCCTTATCTGTCCGGATTTTATGCGGAGAAATACAACTATGGAAATGAAGAGCTGAGGTCCCGGATTGAAGACAGAGTAAGCAAATATGCTTATGACTCAGCCAGGGACACCATCCAGGGATATGCTACTGTCGCCGTGACGGGGCAGGATGTGCAGACGAGGAAAGACTCTGTAAAATACACTCTTTTACCTGTGTGGATGCTTAATTATCGGTATAAAGGGGTCAATTATCTGTTCGCCATTAACGGACAGACCGGAAAACTGGTAGGGAACCTGCCTATATCCAGGGGACGTGCTGCGGGCTGGTTTGCGAGCATTGCAGTCGGCTGCGCCATCGTGTTAACATTGATGGGGGTGATTTTCGGATGATAAAAAAATTCAGAAAGCTATCATATATAATAATTCCACTTTTGTGCATTATCTTCATTTCGGGGTTTGACAGCAGTGAAGATAAAGTTTATGATAATGCAGGACTGTTTACTCAGGAACAAATCCTGAACCTGAACCGGACAATCAGGGACTATGACGCGAAAACCGAACTGGATCTGGTTATCGTCACGGTAGATCAAAATAATAAATCAACCCAGCAATATGCAGAAGACTTCTATACTGAGCATGCATTCGGATATGAACACGACTATGGCTCCGGAGTAATCCTGGTCATTGATATGGATAACAGGGAGGCCTATGTGTCCACCCAGGGAATAGCCATTCAGTATCTGGACGATGCCGCCATACAAAATATCCTGGATGAGATTTTTGTGTATCTTCCGAACGGAGACTATTATAACAGTGCCAGGGTGTTTCTGGAGAAAACCCGTGATTATGCATTGGAGTATATCAATAACCCGGATAACAGCCAGAAAATAGAAGCATGGAAAACCGAAGGCTATACGGATTATGCCGAATATTATCATGATTTTTATGAAGAGGGCGGAAAATATTATGTGAAGTCCAACATGTTCACATACCTGAAGAATCCCTTTATCAGTATCGGAATCGGAGCTGTAATAGCCCTCATAACCGTGCTGATCATGATGCACAGGTCCAAAACGAGGGTGACAGTAAATGCCTACACTTATATGGATGAGGGCAAATTAAGCGTAAATCGCAAAGAAGATATGTTTATTGGCACTACCACCGTAACCAGGGTAATAAAGAGATCCGGCGGCGGAGGCAGCGGTGGAAGGGGCGGTTCGTTCCACACCGGAAGCGGAGGCCGCAGTTTTGGCGGCGGTGGAAGGGGCTTTTAATAAAATTTATAAGATGGAAAGAAAGAGGAAAATCACATGTCAAATCCTATTGTAACATTTGAAATTGAAAATTTTGGAACAGTCAAAGCAGAACTGTATCCGGAGATAGCACCAAATACTGTGAATAATTTCATCAGTCTGGTGAAAAAAGGCTATTTTGACGGTCTTAGCTTCCACAGGGTAATTGAAGGATTTATGATCCAGGGAGGCTGCCCCCAGGGAACAGGTACTGGCGGTCCCGGATATTCTATTCCAGGCGAATTCACCGAGAATGATTTCCAGAATGACCTGAAACATGAGCCAGGCGTTTTATCCATGGCAAGGGCAATGCACCCGGATTCAGGCGGATCACAGTTCTTTGTCATGCACAAAAATTCTCCCCATCTGGATGGAAACTATGCTGCTTTCGGGAAAGTAACTGAAGGAATGGACATAGTAAACAAAGTCGCAGAGACAGACACAGATTACTCAGATAAACCTAAGGTAGCTGTAATAATGAAAAAGGTTACCGTTGATACCTTCGGCGTTGAATATCCGGAACCTGTGAAATGCTAAAAGCAGTAATATTTGATATGGATGGGGTGCTGATTGACAGCGAACCCATCCATTTTCAGGCCGTAATTAATGTTCTGGAAAAATACGGACTTTCTATCGACTTCGATTACTATAAGAAGTTCATTGGTTCCACAACCTATAACATCTGGGATAATATCAGAAACAGATTCGGACTATCCGAGCCGGTGGAAGAACTTGTCGGCAAGTCAAATGGCGAAAAAAGAAAAATCCTGGACAAATCAGGTTTTATAAGGATTGAAGGGGCAGCCAGCCTGGTGGAAGAAGTCAAGGCCGGACAGTATCTGGTGGCGCTGGCATCCTCCTCTCCGTACGATTACATAATTGAAGCCACCACATTTCTTGGAATCCGGCAACTGTTCGACGCAATCGTCAGCGGAGTCGACATCCAGAGGCCGAAACCGGCGCCGGATATATTTCTGCAGGTGGCTCAGCAATTAAATGTCAATCCAGCCGAATGCCTGGTTATAGAAGACTCTGCAGCAGGCGTAGCCGCTGCGAAGTCCGCTGGAATGGTCTGCCTGGGGTTTTACAACCCGAGTTCAGGGGATCAGGACCTCTCGTCAGCAGATCAGATCATAGACAGCTTCTTTGATAAGAATCCCGGTTTTCTGGAAAGAATCTATAACAACAGCAGCCTATAATCCGCCAATTTCCTCCATTGCTTCCGATTCAAATTCGCTGAATATTTCAGAGTATTTTGTATCGGGGGCATATTTTTTTGCGTAGGCGTAACCGTCCAGGATTAGGCGGGCATTCAGCATATATTCCCGCATTTCATCCTCGTCGTCCGGATCAGATGGCATGGAAAGCCATACGTACCGGAGCAGCCTGTCATATACATCCACCTCGGACACATCCTTTTGCAGGTATATGGTCTGGCCGGGATGGACAAGGCTCCTGGTATAATCGGCGGCCGCTTCTCCATAGCCCCCGGCTGCATCGCTATTCCCCGAATTGAGTTCGGGGCAATCCATGCCGATCAGACGGACCTTTTTTTCCTGTCCCTCATATTCTACCCAAAGGGTATCCCCGTCCACGACCCGCACGACCGTGGCCTGTTCAAGGGCTCCGTTCACAGAAAGCCTGTCTTTGAAGCCGTCTCCTACTTTGAAAATAATGGAAACAGTTACAATCAATAAAAACAGCAGGACAAGAAGCGCCCTGCCAATCATTCTAAAAAAACTATTTATCTTCAACATCTTGCGCCTCGTTTTCACTTTCTGTATTTTTCTCCGGCTCATCCTGCGTTTCGTCATTCAGGCTTTGCAGATACTCCTGTTCCAGATGAGTTGAATACCAGACGGAAATAAGCTTTTTAACAGAAGCGACAATAGGCACGGCAATCAGCATTCCGATAAGACCTCCCTGACTTCCGCCGATAATGATGGCAACCATGATGAACAGGGGATGCAGCCCCACGTTGTAGCCTACGACTTTTGGCTGGAAAATATTGCTGTCCAGCTGCTGTACGATAATCATAACCACAATGGCCCAGAACATCTGCCAGAAACCGCCTTCCAGAAGGCCCAGGATTGCAGCCAGTATGGTGCCGACAATGGGGCCGACATAAGGCACCAGGTTAAATATTCCGGAAATGATGCCGATCAAAATGGCGTAATCCACTCCTACGATCAAAAGGGCGATAGTGCTCAGAACAGCCACTATCAGGGCTTCAATCAGCTGCCCCCGGATGTAGCTGGAAAAGGTTTCATCAATTACCTCAAGGGCAAACTGGGTTTTCTTGCCCAGCTTTGAGTTCCTGAAAATGAAGAAGAAAAATCTTTTCCAAAGCCTCATGAAATATTCCGTGTCGTAAAGAAGGTATATGCTGAGGAAAAAAGCCACAATCAGGGAGAATACGCTGCTGCCGATTTCCAGCATGGAGGCGAAAAAGGAATTCAGCAGCTGGATCAGAAAATTCTGGATCCAAACGATTCCATCGGATATGTACCCCTCGATGTTGTCGAAAAAGGGCAGGTTCAGTCCGGAAAGCTGCTCTATAAGTTTTTCCTGGGAAAAGCTATTTGATGAAAAATAGGAGACAATGTAATTAAACACCTTAGAAAGAGAGGTATTGCTGGAAATCTGTCCGCCAATCATGAAGTATATTCCGAGCATGAGTCCGGCGATGGCGCCAAGGACAATCAGGTAACAGATAATGACGCTGAGCATCCGCCTCTTCTTCAGGCTTTTTATGAAGCGCTGCTTTCTGCCGCCTAAAAGCTTTTCGATGAATCGGGCCGGCGGGCAGAGGATATACGCGATGATAAGACCGAATATCAGAGGCCGTAAAAGCCGGAATAGTTCGGAAGTTAATGTGAGTATGAAAGTATATATTTCCGGAATGGAATTGATAATGATCATAGCCAGATAAATAACTACAACCGTAGCAATCACGTACAGGCAGACTTTCAGATATTTCTTGTCAAATTTGGGTTTCACGTCATTTTACCTCGTTTTTTAGCTTTAGGCTATTATATCACACAGGAATATCCCACGCAATAAAGTAAAAAGTGCTTGATAAACTCAAAATGTGGGGGTACAATAAGGCGTACCATTTTTTACAATTAAATATTGATGGATCATTATCCAAGAAGAGAGGAAATTATGAAAAAAAGAATGAAACAGATTCTTTTGGGAATCATGACTTTAACTCTGATGACTGCACTTAGCGCTTGCCAGGGCGGGACATCGGACGAAACTTCAAGCGGAGATGAAACATCAGGAACTTCAGGGAACAGCGTTGTCGTAGGGATAACGCAGGATCTTGACAGTCTTGACCCGCACAAAGCAGCGTACGCAGGAACTAGGGAAGTTTTATTTAATTTATTTGAAGGGCTTGTAAAAGCCAACTCAAATGGAGACTTAGTTCCGGCTGTAGCCAGCGATTATACGATTTCTGAGGATGCAAAGACCTATACATTTACTCTCAGAGACGGAATCACCTTCCATGACGGAAGTCCGGTTACAGTAGGGGATATTAAATATTCTATCGAACGTTATGCTGGCATTCAGGGTGAAGAGTCAGCTTTTTCTAATCTGGAAGAAGTTGTAGTGATTGATGATTCAACTGTTGAAGTACATTTAAAAGAAGGGAATTCAGAGTTCCTTTCAGAACTGACATGCGCCATCCTTCCGGAGGCGAACGACGCTCAGGCGGCAACCAATCCAATAGGAACGGGACCATTTAAATTTGTGTCCTTTACGGCAGGCCAGAACCTGATTGTGGAGAAATACGATGGATACTGGAATGCGGGCTATCCAAAACTGGACGGGGTTGAATTTAAAATTGTGACCGATACCGATACCGCTCTTATGGAGCTCAATGCCGGAACCATCGACATCTACCAGTATCTGACAGCAGATCAGGCAAAATCTCTTTCCTCGGACTTCAATGTCCTGGAAGGCAGTGTGAATTACGTGCAGGGCATGTTCCTGAATAATGCGGTCAAGCCATTTGATGACGTGCGCGTAAGGCAGGCTTTGTATTATGCTATAGACAGGGACCTGATCAACCAGTTTCTCTTTGACGGCAAGAGCCATATCATCGGCACGAATATGATTCCGGCCTTCAAAAAATATTATAATGCGTCTACGGAAACAACTTACAGTAAAAATATCGAAAAGGCTAAAGCACTTTTGGCTGAGGCTGGATATCCAGACGGATTCACCTTCACGATAACCGTTCCAAACAATTATGCTCCTCACGAGGGGACTGCCCAGATTATCCAGCAGTCACTGGCGGAGATTGGTGTAACTGCAAAAATCGAGCTCGTGGAATTCACCACCTGGTACAGCGAGGTATATACAAACAGAAATTATGAGGCAACCGTTGTAGCAGTGGACGGCACACTTTCACCAAGCAGCTGGTTTTCGAAAAATTTAAGTACGTCATCAGTGAACTTTACTAACTATAATAATCCTGAATTTGATGAAATCTATCTCCAGGCATTGGCTACTACGGATGACGCAACCAAGGTCGAGCTGTACGGAAAGCTCCAAACCATTCTGGCGGAAGATGCAGCATCCATATATGTGCAGGATCCTGCCAACCTGGTTGCCATCAATAAAAAACTGAGCGGATACGAATTCTATCCGATTGCCGCACAGGATATGTCCATTGTTTATTACAATGATTAATTAGGGAAGGTCGCAGACAAAATGTTGAAGTATATAATCAGAAGAATAATTTCCTTGGTTATTTCGTTGATTCTTATTTCAGTCATTACGTTTGCGGCCTTTTCTGTTATTCCGGGAGACGCGGTGCTGGCTAAGCTGGGAACCAACGCCACTCCGGAAAGGGTAGCTCAATTGCGCACGGAAATGGGACTTGATGACCCTATTCCCGTGCGCTACGTCAATTGGCTGAAGGATGCCCTGCACGGAGATTTTGGAGAGTCCACGCAGTATACAGGCAACTCCGTACAGAGTCTTATGGAACAGCGCCTTCCGTTTACCCTGACCCTCTGCCTGATGTCCTTCGCGGTCATTCTGGCGTTTTCCATCCCCTTGGGGGTTTTTGCCGCCAGAAAGAAGGACTCCTGGATAAACGGGCTCATTACGGTACTGACTCAGGTGGCTATGGCCATCCCTTCCTTTTTCCTCGGTATACTTCTTACCTTTGTGTTCGGAATTGTCTTAAAGGTGTTCCAGCCTGGAAAGTTTGTATCGCCATCCCAGGATTTTACAGGTTCTCTGCAGTTTCTTCTGCTTCCTGCTATCGCCACGGCGCTGCCTAAGATAGCTATGACAGTGAAATTCCTGCGGAATTCCATACTGAATGAAATGAACAAAAATTATGTCCGTACCGCGCGCATAAAGGGAAATACGGAAAGCAGGGTGCTCTACGGCCATGTTCTGAAGAACGCCCTGATACCGGTGGTGACATTTCTGGGTCTGGTGCTGGCAGATGTGCTGGCAGGAAACATAATCGTGGAGCAGGTTTTCAATGTTCCGGGACTGGGACGGCTTCTGGTAACCGCTATCTCCAACAGGGATTTCCCTGTGGTGCAGGCGGTGGTATTGTTTGTCACTGCCTTCGTCATTGTGGTGAATTTTGTGGTTGATATGATGTATAAATTTATAGATCCAAGGGTAAAATAATGAAAAAAAGAAATCTGAACCTGATTATCGGATTTGTACTGACCGGGATTGTAATACTCCTGGCCATCATAGGTAATTTCTGGACACCCTACGATCCACTGGGAATGAGCCTTGAGCTGAAAAATATTCCGCCTGGAGGGCAATGTCATTAAGTTAAGAATGACGCATGAGTAGAGTATGTAGAAATACATACCCTGCTCTTTTTTTATGTAATAAAAACCAAAAAACTCTTGACAAATAATGAGAAAAATGTGGCGAAGCCCTTTGATTATATATTTCAAGGAGGAAAACCACATGCGAGACCATATTTCATTTGTAAAACAAACACTTTCTGAATCAATTAAAGAAATGAGTACAGTTCCTTGGCTTTTTGTAAAGAATCCAGAAAGTGATTTCTCAAGGAAAAGGAAATTGGATTTTGATACATTTTTTCATTTTTTTATTTCTATGGAGGGACGCTCACTAGGAACGGAACTATTAGATCA
>NZ_FQYT01000032.1 GCF_900141895.1 Parasporobacterium paucivorans DSM 15970
TGAAACAATCGCTAAGGAGTACGGATGAATGGTTACGTCATAGAATTAGGTGCATTTATTGGAAGCAATGGAAGAAAGTCAAAACGAGATTTAGTAACCTTAAGAAGTTAGATGTGGAAGAAGAAAAAGCATGGATCTGTGCCAATATGCGAAATGGAAACTGGTATTGTAGTGGATATTTTGTGCTACAAACCGCATTTAACAACAAAAGACTCCGTGAGTTGGGATATATAACACTCACGGAGCAATATCTGAAAATATGTGAAAACTAGAGAACCGCCGTGTACCGAACGGTACGCACGGTGGTGTGAGAGGTCGGCTAGTCAACTAATGACTAGCCTCCTACTCGATTCAAAAACATGCGGACCAGACCATTATATTCCGCCTTGGCAGCGCCAGGCCTCCGTCTGTAATCTGTTGACAAGAAATACGGATATGGTAAGCTAAGACGGAGAATAAAAAATGAGGTTGTTGCCATGAGAAACCTATACGATGAGTTGAATGACTATGCATCAAGTGAAATGTATCCATTCCACATGCCCGGTCACAAAAGAAACGTTCAGAAAATGGATTTTGTGAATCCTTATAAAATTGACATTACAGAGATAGAAGGCTTTGACAATCTTCATAATCCGGAGGGTATACTAAAGGAAAGTATGGAAGAAGCGGCCCGATTTTATAAAACGGATAAAACCTACTTCCTTGTCAATGGAAGCACCTGTGGAATATTGGCCTCCATTTCAGCCGCAACTGTGGATAACAGAAAAATTCTGGTTGCCAGGAACAGTCACAAATCTGTATACAATGCTCTGTATTTGAGGGACCTGGAACCGGTGTACGTATATCCCGACAGCATTGATGCCGCTGGAATTCAGGCAGGAATCCGTTCAGGACAGGTCTTGGAAGCTCTCGAGGAACATCCAGATATTGGTACGGTTGTCATCACGTCCCCCACCTATGAAGGGGTTGTCAGCGACATTATGGCTATCGCGGCCGCCGTTCATTCCCATGGGGCCGTTCTGATTGTGGATGAAGCCCATGGCGCACACTTTGGCATGCATGAGGCGTTCCCTGTTTCGTCGGTTGCTCTGGGGGCGGATCTGGTCGTCCAAAGCCTCCACAAGACACTTCCGTCTTTTACCCAGACCGCCGTGCTGCATGTCTGTGGCAGCAGAGTACCGCATTTTCTGCTGGAGCGTTTTTTGTCCATTTATCAGACAAGCAGTCCATCTTATCTGCTTATGGCAGGAATAGACAGGTGCATCCGGATGATGTCCCAGGAGGGAAAACCTCTGTTTGACAAGTATTCGGACACATTGCTGAAATACAGAAGCAAGATAAAAGAGCTGAAGAATATCCGATTATTTGATGGCGAGCAGAGCTTCGCCTATGATCCTTCCAAGATCCTGCTTTCCGTAAGGGGGACCGGTATGACGGGTACGGAACTTAGCGATCTGCTGCGGGATAAATATAATATCCAGATGGAGATGGCTTCGACCGACTATGCCCTTGCGCTCACATCCTGTCTGGACAAGGAGGAAGGGTTCGAAAGGCTATATGAAGCGCTGGTGCGGATTGATGCGGGGCTTGGAGAAAATATCCGGGAAGCCTCTTCATCGGGAATTTGTACTTTTGAGGCGGAACAGATATACTCAATAAAGAAAGCTCTTGATGGAATGACAGATACGAGAAAACTGGATAATGCGGAAGGGCTTATATCGGCGGATTATGTTTATGCTTACCCGCCGGGAATACCCATTCTGGTGCCGGGAGAGAGGATAACCCCTGGGGTTGTGGAGCTCTTCCGAAGATATAGGGCTTCCGGTATAAAGCTGCTGGGTCCGGAACATGGTTCAACCATAGAAATCAAGATTGCAAGAGAGAAAGAAAAAACGAACGGAGAGTAAATATGTCTGTTATTTATTATCTATTGGGGAAGAGTTCAACGGGGAAGGATACAATTTTCAGCCGGCTTATGGCTGACAAGAAGTTGAATCTGAAGACCCTTACAGGATATACCACCAGGCCGATCCGAAAGAACGAAGTTGATGGAAGAGAATACCATTTTGTGGATGAAAAAACGATGAGGGAGTTGGAGTCGGCCGGGAAAATCATTGAGATACGATCCTATCCGACAATTCATGGAATATGGTATTATTTTACAGCGGATGACGGACACATAGGGGAGGAAGAGGGCGAGTACCTGATGATTGGTACTCTGGAATCCTATATGAAGCTACGGGAGTTTTTCGGAGAAGTGAGAGTGCGGCCGATTTACATCGAGGTGGATGACGCTCTCAGGCTGGAAAGGGCCATCCAGAGAGAGAAAATCCAAAAAAAGCCCGCCCTCGCAGAGGTGTGCAGACGTTTTCTGGCAGATGAAGAAGATTTCTCTGAAGAGAAAATCAGGCAGGCGGACATAGTGAAAAGATATGAAAACAAAGACATAGACGCCTGTGCCGAGGAAATCGCCAGGGATATTCTTCTTTATAAACGATAAGTCATATGATATAATGAATGCACGGAAAAGAGGAGCGTCCAATGCCAGGATTTAATGATGTACTTGGAAATAAGGAGATAATTTCCCATATCAGAAATACAGTCAAAACAGATAAAGTTTCCCATGCATATATTATCAGCGGCGAAAAAGGAATGGGAAAGAAGCTCATCGCCTCTTTATTTGCGATGGCATTGCTTTGTGAAGGGAATGGAGACAGACCGTGTATGGAATGCCGTGAATGCGGCCGTGTTGAATCAGGCAATCATCCGGATATCCTTTGGGTGAGCCATGAAAAACCGGGAAGCATCGGTGTCGAGGAAATAAGAAGACAGCTCAACAGTACAATAGAAATCAAGCCATACGAAGGAAAATACAAAATCTACATAATAGATGAAGCGGAAAAGCTGACCGTCCAGGCTCAGAATTCCCTGCTGAAGACAATCGAGGAACCACCGGCTTATGCGGTCATTTTTCTGCTTACCACAAATCCGGATATTCTTCTTCCTACAATTGTTTCCAGATGCGTTTCTTTAAAGATGCAGCCCGTGGAGAACGAACTTTTGAAGGAGCATCTCATCAAACAGACAGGTATTTCCAGGGGCGAGGCAGAGGTAATCGTATCCTTTTCCGGAGGCAATGCAGGAAAAGCAATGGAAATTGCTTCTTCAGAGGCATTTAATGGCATGAAGGAATTTTCGGTGGGAGTGCTGCGCCGGATAATGGAAATGGACGTACATGAAATAACATTGGCGGCCAAAAATTTCAGTGAGTACAAAAACAGTATCAATGACTGTATAGATATTATAATGATCTGGTTCAGGGATGTGCTTCTGTTCAAGGTCACGAACGATTTGAACGAGCTGATTTTTAAGGATGAATACAGATATATAAGTGCGCAGGCTTCCAAAGCGTCCTATTCCGGCCTGGAAATGATTCTGGAGTCTGTTGACAAGGCCAGGAACCGGCTTAGGGCAAACGTCAACTTTGAACTGACCATGGAACTGCTTCTTCTTGCAGTAAAAGAAAACATTACATAGTATAAATCAGATAGAGAGGTATATATGACAAAAGTTATAGGAGTAAGATTCAGGAAAGCGGGAAAGATTTATTATTTCGATCCTCTGGGTCTGGACATAAAAAAGAATCAGCACGTGATAGTTGAAACAATCAGAGGGGTCGAATATGGAAAAGTCGTACTTGGCGTAAGGGAAATGGAAGATGAGAAGATATTCCAGCCACTGAAGCCGGTCATGCGCATAGCCACTCCGGAAGATGACATAAAAGAGATGGAGAACCGGGAAAAAGAGAAGAAAGCATTCGATGTATGCCTGGAAAAAATCAGCAAACACAATCTGGAAATGAAGCTTATTGATGTGGAGTACACATTTGATAATAACAAGGTTTTATTTTACTTCACAGCAGACGGCAGAATTGATTTCAGGGATCTGGTAAAAGACCTGGCATCCGTGTTTAAGACCAGGATCGAGTTAAGGCAGATCGGGGTCAGGGACGAAACAAAGTCCATAGGGGGATACAGCGTATGCGGAAGACCTCTTTGCTGCCATTCATATCTTTCGGAATTCACCCCGGTCTCTATAAAAATGGCAAAAGACCAGAACCTTTCCCTGAATCCGGCCAAGATTTCCGGTGTGTGCGGGAGGCTCATGTGCTGTCTGAAAAACGAAGAAGAGACATATGAACACCTGACGACCCGTCTGCCGGATATCGGGGACAGGGTTACGACATTTGATTCCCTCAAGGGAGATGTGAAGAGCGTCAACGTAATCCGCCAGCTAGTAAAAGTCATTGTGGAAAACGGTGACGAAAAGGAAGTCAGGGAATATAAAGTGGAACAGCTGAAGTTCAAGAAAAAACCAAAAAAGGATGCCCCCAAAATCAAAGACAGGGAATTAAAAGAATTAGAAGCGCTTGAAAAGAAAGAAGGAAAATCCAAACTTGAAGATTGATTTGCAACCTGGTGAACGGTTGGATGATTTAAACCGCAACGGGTATAAGATAATTCAAAATTCCGGAAAATTCTGCTTTGGGATGGATGCCGTACTCCTGTCCGGCTTTGTTCTGGTTAAGCCGGGGGAGAAGGTCCTGGATCTGGGGACGGGAACCGGGATAATCCCGATTCTTCTGGAGGCCAAGACAGAAGGCCGTCATTTTACCGGATTGGAAATACAAAAAGACAGTGCAGACATGGCATCCCGCAGTGTGGAATACAACAACTTACAGCATAAGGTAGAGATCGTCACGGGTGATATCAAGGAGGCCTCCAGAATATTTGGAAGGGCCTCTTTCGATGTTGTTACATCCAATCCGCCTTACATGAAGAGCAATCATGGTCTGAAGAACCCTGATGAGCCGAAGGCGATCGCCCGTCATGAACTCCTGTGCTCCCTGGAAGATCTGGTGCGGGAGGCCTCGGCACTGCTAAGACCGGGAGGCCGTTTCTACATGGTTCACAGACCTCAAAGGCTTATTGAGATCATTACCGCCCTGACAAAGCATGGTCTGGAGCCCAAAAGGATGAAAATGGTACATCCCTTTGCGGACAGGGAAGCGAACATGGTTTTGATTGAAGCGGTAAAAGGGGGGCGCCCCATGTTAAAAGTGGAAAAACCCCTGATAGTATATAGGGCTCCCGGCGAATATATGCAGGAAATCTATTCCATATACGGATATTGACAAAGGAGACAAAATGAACGGAACACTATACCTGTGTGCAACCCCCATCGGAAATCTGGAAGACATAACATTAAGGGTGCTCAGGATTTTGAAAGAAGCAGATCTGATTGCGGCAGAGGATACCCGGCACAGCATAAAGCTGCTGAACCACTTCGAGATAAAGACCCCCATGACGAGTTATCACGAATTCAATAAGGTCAGCAAAGCAAGATCTCTTGTTGATCGTCTGCACGAAGGAATGAATATCGCCCTCATCACGGACGCAGGAACACCGGGGATTTCCGATCCCGGTGAAGAGCTGGTAAGACTCTGCCATGAGGAGGGGATACCTGTGACTTCCCTCCCGGGAGCAAGTGCCTGTATTACGGCACTTTCCGGGTCCGGTCAGAAAACAGGGCGATTCTGTTTTGAGGCATTCCTGCCATCGGATAAAAAGCTTCGCTCCAAAATACTGGAAGAACTCAAAACCGAAACGAGAACGGTAATATTTTATGAAGCACCCCACAGGCTGGAAAAAACCCTGCAGGAGATTCTGCAGGTGCTTGGAGACAGAAATATATCCCTGTGCAGGGAACTGACCAAGAAGTTTGAACAGATAGAGAGAACTACTCTGGCCGAAGCGGTGGACAAATACAAGAATCATGAGGCGAAAGGTGAGTTTGTTCTTGTTATGGAAGGCAGAAGCTTTTCTGAGATGGAAGCAGAAGAGAGAAAGTCCTGGGAAGAGAAAACTATAGAAGAACATTTTCAGTTCTATATAGAACAAAACATCGAAAAAAAGGAAGCCATGAAACTGGTTGCAAAAGACCGGGGGATACCAAAAAGGGAAGTGTACAATACCCTTTTGGAAGAAAAGGAGACAGAAAGCAAATAATGAGAGAAAAATTTATGCGTTTTATGCAAGGAAGACACGGAATGGACCAGCTGTCGAAATTTTTGATCGGCGTGGGAATCGCACTCTGGATAATTACGATTTTCTTACCAAATAACGGGATATATTCAGTAGCCCTTGTTTTGATATTCGTATCTTATCTTCGGGCTTTTTCAAAAAATCACCCACAAAGATACAGGGAAAACGAAGGATTTTTGAGATATTACAATAAAGTAAAAGGGTTTTTTAAAGGCGGTTCAAGGCCGGGATCCGGCAACAGAAAGAACCAGAGGATCTTCACCTGTCCCTCCTGCAAGCAAAAAATCAGGGTGCCTAAGGGAAAAGGCAGGATCAAGATAAAATGCCCGAAATGCGGCACAGAATTTATCAAGAAAAGTTAAAAGAGGGAGGACTGCAGATGGATACGAGGGACATTAAAGAACTGCTTGGAAAAGTGGATCATACTCTTCTGGCGCAGACGGCAACATGGGACGAAATAAAGGAAATTTGTGAAGACGGAATGAAATATGGTGCTGCTTCCGTGTGTATACCGGCGTCACTTGTGAAACAGGCTGCAGACCATGTGAAGGGAAAGCTCCCCATTTGCACCGTAATCGGCTTCCCTAACGGTTATTCAACCACGAAGATCAAGTGTCTTGAGGCCGGCGATGCCGTTGACAACGGAGCCGTGGAAATAGATATGGTGATTAATATCGGCTGGGTAAAAGAAAAGAAATTTGACCACATCCTGGAAGAAATCAATGCAGTTAAGGAATCCTGCAGAGGACGGCTCCTGAAGGTAATTGTAGAGACCTGTCTGCTGACGGACGAAGAGAAAATCAGGATGTGTGAAATAATATCTCTGTCGAAGGCTGAATATATAAAGACTTCTACTGGGTTCTCCACCGGGGGGGCCACAAAAGAGGATGTTGCCCTGTTCAGCCGGCATGTATCGAACGGCAAAAAAATCAAAGCATCCGGCGGAATATCCTCTCTGGAGGATGCAGTGGAGTTCATCAGCCTGGGAGCAAGCAGGCTTGGAACCAGCCGGATCATCAAAATTGTAAAACAGCAAAATCTGATCTGAGGAGGTGTTTTTATGGATACCAACGAACTGGCTAAGCTTGCCCTGGAGGCAAGGGGAAATGCATATGCGCCTTATTCCGGATATACGGTCGGGGCAGCTCTGCTTACCAAATCCGGCAAGGTCTATCAGGGATGCAATATCGAGAATGCCGCCTATTCACCCACCAACTGCGCAGAACGCACGGCCATTTTCAAGGCCGTCAGCGAAGGGGAGCATGAATTTGAAGCCATAGCCGTAGCGGGAGGAAAGGGTGCCGAGATTGAGGGAAGCTTCCCTCCGTGCGGAGTCTGCCGTCAGGTCATGGCGGAATTCTGCGATCCGGAAACCTTCCGGATCATTATCGTAAAACCCGACAATATCCATGAAGAATATAAACTGAAGGACCTGCTTCCGCTTGCCTTTTCGGGGGCCTGCATGCAGAACTGAGCTTTGTCCTGCAAAGGAAAAAAGTTGTACTTTGGATAAAAAGGGGATATAATTATTATCAAGGAATAAAAAATAATAGGAGGAGATAATATGAAAAAGATTTTGGCTTTGACACTTGCAATCTTAATGGTTGGCGGCGTGATTTTGACAGGCTGCGGCGGAAGTGGGACAGATGAAACGACCGGAGCAGCGGGTACTTATGAAATTGCCCTGGTAACAGATGTCGGAAACATTGACGATCAGTCCTTCAACCAGGGAGCCTGGGAAGGCGTAAAGAAGTTTGCTGAAGACAATAACCTGACTTATGCATACTATCGTCCATCAGAGGATTCTAACGAAGCACGTATCGAATCAATCCGCAGTGCTGTTACTAAAGGTGCAAAGACGATTGTGTGTCCTGGATATCTTTTTGGAGAGGCACTTGCCGTGGTACAGGATGAATATCCGGAAGTCAAATTTATAGGAATAGACGTAACAACAGGGGACATGGTCAATGCCAATGACGAAACGGTTGCGGTTGGTAAGAATGTTGCCCTGATTAATTATCATGAAGAGCAGGCAGGCTATCTTGCCGGCTATGCAGCGGTTAAAGAAGGGTATACAAAATTAGGATTCCTGGGAGGAATGGCATTTCCAGCGGTAATTCGTTATGGTTATGGATATATCCTGGGAGCAGATGCAGCCGCTAAAGAAATGGGAATTACAGATCAAATCCAAATCAAATACTGGTATTGTGGCGGATTCGCACCAACGGATGATATTCAGACAAAAATGGCTGGATGGTATACAGACGGAACAGAAGTTGTATTCGCCTGTGGCGGTGGAATCTATCTCTCAGCAGTGGCAGCCGCGGAGGCAGCAGGTGGCAAGATTATCGGTGTTGATGTTGACCAGTCTGCAGTATCGCAGACCATCATAACTTCCGCAATGAAAGCGATTACGAGTTCTACGGTTCTTGTCTTAACTGATCTATATGCCGGAAAAACCACATATCTTGGCAAGGCTTCAAATCTTGGCGCCGCAGAAGATTGCGTAGGTCTCCCGACAGCGGAAGGTTCATGGAGATTTACGAAATTTACAAAAGAAGAATATCAAGCACTTTTTGATAAGATAAAATCCGGTGACCTGGAGATTTCCAATGAATCCAATCCGGATGTAAAACCTGGAGTATCCATTGCAGTCGATTACCAGAGCTAAAGAAACAATCAATTGAGGGGCTGGGCTTAAAAGCCCGGCCTCTTCTTGATTAGGACGTTCAGTGAAAGGGAAGAATCATGAGTGAATACATTATTGAGATGATAAACATCACCAAGGAGTTCCCCGGAATAAAAGCGAATGATGATATTACCTTGCAGCTGAAGCATGGAGAGGTGCATGCATTACTTGGGGAAAACGGTGCCGGAAAGTCTACCTTGATGAGTATACTCTTCGGATTATACCAGCCGGATACAGGCGTTATCAAAAAAGAAGGTGTGGAGGTTAAAATCAGCAGCCCGAATGATGCTAATGCCCTAAATATTGGTATGGTTCATCAGCATTTTATGTTGGTTGAACGATTTTCGGTTCTGGACAATATCATACTTGGAGTTGAACCAAATAAAATGGGCGTGCTTCGGACTCAGGAAGCCAGGGAAAAGGTTATTGCCCTGAGTGAGAAATACGGATTGAAGGTCGATCCTGATGCATTGGTTTCCGAAATAACCGTTGGCATGCAGCAAAGGGTAGAGCTTCTGAAAATGCTTTACAGGGATAATGACGTGCTTATTTTTGATGAGCCTACTGCAGTCCTCACCCCCCAGGAGATCGAAGAACTTCTGGAAATTATGCGGAATTTTACGAAGGAAGGCAAATCCATCCTTTTTATTACCCACAAACTAAACGAAATAATGGCCGTCGCGGACAGATGCACGGTTCTTAGAAAAGGGAAATATGTCGGAACCGTAGATATCAAGGAGACTACCAAGGAAAAGCTTTCCATGATGATGGTTGGTCGTAAAATCAGCCTGAAAGTCGACAAAGAAGAGATAGAGACCGGAAAGGAGATTCTGGCGGTTGAAAAGCTGGTGGTGGCATCCAGAACCGGTAAAAAGAATGCAGTAAAGGGCATATCATTTAAAGTACGCGCAGGTGAAATAGTATGTATCGCAGGTATTGACGGGAATGGACAGACAGAGCTGGTGTCGGCCATCACAGGTCTGATGAAGGTGAACGCAGGAACCATCAAACTTCTTGGTGAGGATATCACGCGTATGAATATCCGCAATCGTTCAAAGACCGGACTGAGCCACATACCGGAGGACAGACACAAACACGGACTTGTCCTGGATTTTACTCTGGAACAGAACCTTGTTCTACAGAGGTACTGGCAGCCGGCGTTTCAAAATGCGGGATTCATTAAAGCTGATGCAGTGCGGGAATATGCTCTTAAGCTTATCGAACAGTACGATGTCAGAAGCGGACAGGGACCGATAACCATTGCCAGGAACATGTCCGGCGGAAACCAGCAGAAAGCAATCGTTGCCAGGGAAATTGACAAGAACCCAGACCTTTTGGTAGCCGTACAGCCCACCAGGGGATTGGATGTAGGTGCCATCGAATATATTCACAAGCAGCTGGTTGCACAGAGAAATGCCGGAAAAGGGGTGCTGCTGGTTTCCCTTGAACTGGATGAGGTTATAAATGTCAGCGACCGGATCTTGGTTATTTTTGAAGGGGAGCTTGTCGGAGAGTTTGATCCGAAGGAAGTATCCATACAGGAGTTGGGTCTCTACATGGCCGGCGGCAAAAGGCAGGATGATCTGACAAAGGAGGGAGCTTGATATGCACAAAGTGCGCGGATTTATAGCGAAGAGAGGAACCATAAGCCTGATAGGGTCCCTCGTTTCCATAATCGTGGGCCTGCTTCTTGGTCTGCTTCTGCTGCTGTACTTCAATCCGACCTATGCATTGGGAGGGTTTGTAAAAATTCTTACAACCGGATTCGGATCTCCGGAGAAGTTTGCAAAAGTGCTGTATCAGGCGGCGCCCCTTATTCTGACAGGATTATCCGTGGGTCTCGCATTCAAAACAGGACTCTTTAACATTGGCGCCACAGGACAATACACTGTAGGAGCGTTTGTAGCTCTGGTTCTGGGAATCCAGTTCCAGATGCCATGGTATATCGGGCTCATTGGAGCGGCAGCAGGCGGAGCCGTCTGGGGCTTTTTTCCGGGTATATGCAAAGCTCTCTTTAACGTAAACGAAGTAATTACATCTATTATGTTCAACTGGATTGGGCTTTTCATGACAAATCTGTGCTTCGCGAATATGCCGAAAATGCTGGCAAACTACTGGGGAGCCACTAATGCCGACCGTACGGCAAACCTGACAAGAGCCAACCGTTCAGCCGTCATTCCCAAAATGGGTCTCGATGGGCTATTCAATTCAAACTATATGAACATCAGCATATTCATTGCGGTGCTTATGGCCGTGGCAGTATACATCGTCATGCAGAAGACAACATTCGGCTATGAGCTGAAAGCCTGCGGATACAACAGGGATGCGAGCACATACGCCGGAATCAACGCCAAAAAGAATATTGTCCTATCCATGGTAATAGCGGGTGCTCTTGCTGGTTTGGCCGGAGGAATATACTATCTGAGCGGAACGGCTCAGTATACCATTGTCAAATCCCTTCTTGCCATGGGATTCAACGGTATCCCGGTAGCTTTGCTGGCAACATCCAACCCGGTAGGAATCATTTTCAGCGGAATGTTTGTGTCCTATATACAAGTTGGCGGAGATTCTCTCCAGCCGGAATTTGCAAAAGAAATTATTGATATTATCATTGCCGCAATTATCTATCTGAGTGCGTTTGCTCTTCTGATCCGAGGTTTGATTTCGAAATGGATTAGCAAGAAGGAAAGGGAGGAGGGAGAACAATGAGTATATTAGCGGATATTTTAGGCGCTACGGTCATGTTTGCCGTCCCGCTGCTGCTGGTTGCCCTTGGCGGCATGTTTTCCGAACGAAGCGGCATTATCAACATCGCCCTTGAAGGCATAATGATTATTGGCTCTCTTGCCAGCTGCCTGTTCTTGCGGGCAGTCAATACGGAATCCCTGGGTGTTGCACATCCTGTACTATTTATGTTTCTGGCAATTCTTGTCGCGGCTGTGGCCGGAGGCGTATTTTCCTTACTTCTGGCATTTGCATCCATCCATCTGAAGGCTGATCAGACTATAGGAGGTACCGCATTGAATATGCTGGCACCAGCCCTTGCCATAGTTATTACCTGGGCGGTACAGGGACAGGGATTGACCACCATTTATATTCCGACATGGACCAGAATTACACAGGCAACCTTTGGAGGAGTGGCATCAACAGATGGATTCTTCGCAAGATTGGTTCTGAAGAACTTTTATCTCACGACACCGATTGCAGTCATTCTTTTAATTGCTACAGCCTTTGTTTTATATAAAACGCGTTTTGGCTTGCGGCTCCGGTCCTGTGGTGAGCACCCACAGGCAGCGGATTCGGTAGGTATTAATGTATACAAAATGAGGTATACAGGTGTCTTCATTTCAGGAATTCTAGGAGGAATAGGCGGTCTGGCCTATACAGTCGCCGCTGGCTCCGGGTTCCAGTCTATGGTAGCCGGATATGGTTTCCTGGCTCTGGCGGTTATGATATTTGGTAACTGGAAGCCGTTGCCGATTCTCGGGGCATCCATATTTTTTGCCTTCTTCAAGATCATTGGATCCTACAGCTCAAGTATACCGTTCATACCACAGTTTAACAGTGTTAAGAGCAAGGAGTATATTTATCTGATGCTGCCGTACGTTGTTACCATGGTTGTTCTAATACTTACATCCAAAAAATCTGCGGCACCAAAGGCAGAAGGAATCCCATATAATAAAAGCCAGAGATAAGTGCGGATGAAAAAGCCCGCCTTCGAATACGCAGATATTGCCGTATTTGAAGGCGGGCTTTCTTTTGCTGTATTATTTCAATTTGCTGAGTTCGATGGCTATATTTGACGCCAGCCGCGCGTTGTTATATACCAACTGTATGTTGGAAACCAGACTGTCTCCGCCTGTAAGTTCCTTGATTTTTGCAAGTAGGAACGGAGTTGTATCTTTTCCGTGGACACCGTGTTGTGCGGCCTCTTTGATTGCGGCATCAATTGCATTGTTGATGACATCGTAATCCATGGCGAATTTTTCGGGAATGGGATTTGTGACGAGCATACCGCCCTGCAGTCCCGTTTCGGTTTTTGCATGAAAAACTTTAGCCAGCATTTCTGGCGTGTCTATCCGGTAGTCAACCTTAAAGCCGCTCTTTCTGGTATAGAAGGCGGGAAGCTCTTCCGTTTGGTAACCAATTACAGGGACGCCCTTCGTTTCAAGGTATTCCAGAGTCAGACCAAGATCAAGAATGGATTTGGCGCCGGCACAGACAACCATTACGGGTGTCATGGACAGTTCCTCCAAATCTGCGGAAATGTCCATGGTTATCTCAGCACCCCTATGAACACCCCCGATTCCTCCGGTGCAGAATACTTGAATGCCTGCAAGAGCGGCGATTATCATGGTGGTTGCAACAGTAGTGGCGCCATCCTCCCCATTCGCCAGCAGGAAAGGTAGGTCACGACGGGATGCCTTGGTGACTTCAAGCCCTTTTTTTCCGAGATATTCGATCTCATCATGAGAGAGCCCGGCTTTCAATTTGCCGCCAATAATGGCAATGGTGGCCGGCACAGCACCATTTTTGCGGATAATCTGTTCTGTGTTCAAGGCCGTTTCGACGTTCTGGGGATAGGGCATTCCATGAGAAATGATAGTGGATTCCAGCGCTACCACAGGCCGGTTTTCGTTTATGGCAAGTGACACTTCCTCAGATACATCAAGATATTTACTTATGTTCATAATTAAACCTCCTTTAAAAGGTAACTGGGACACGTTTCCTGATTTCGTCCAGACTGAGCAGGGGATTGATGGTTTCTGTACTTTCCAGGGCAATAGCGGAGGCGGCTGAACCTACCAGGGCGGTTTCCTGCAAGGAAAGCCCCCGCAAAAAAGAAAATGCAAGTGAAGCGGCAAAGGCGTCTCCGGCTCCCGTAGCGTTCACAATGTTCGTGGTCAGGGTGGGTTGCTGAAATGTTTCGTTGCCATTGGCACAATAAACTCCGTCCGATCCCCGGGTTATGAAAACCTGTGAAAGTCCGGATTCGAGAAGCCTGGAGGCAGCCAAAAGTATGTCCTCCGGGTTGTTTATCTTCACTCCGGAAAGAATTTCGGCCTCAAGTATATTGGGGCAGACGGTATGAAGTTTTCCAATTACGGGAAGGAGCCTTTCGGCTTTTGTCCTGGACACAGGGTCTGCAAATACGGGAACATTGCAGTGATCCAACAAAAATTCAATGGACTGTGCGGGGATGTTTGTGTCGATAATAACCAGCCCTGCCCCGTTTATCAGTTCCATTTGTCTGGATAAGGAACCGGATGTGATGTAAGAGTAGATATTCATGTCGGAGAGGGCCAGCGCCATATCTCCGTCATGGTCATTGATAAAAAGATAGGTGGAAGTGGACGCATCCGGTATAATTATGGAGCTGGATATATCGATTTGTACCTGTCTGCAGTGGTCTTTGATTTTCTGGGCATTTAGATCGTCTCCAAGCGCAGTCAGCAGCTTGACATTCAGTCCCAGGAGGGCAGAATTATGAGCGATATTTCTTCCGACGCCGCCCAGAGACATGGTTACCCTGCCCGGGTTGGAGTCTTTTTGAATCAATGGATGATCTGAGCGTCCGCCAATGTCCATGTTGGCACCGCCAATAACAACGATATATGCCATATTCAAATCCTCCTGCAAATGCGTAGATGGTTGGATTTTAGAGACGTTTATATGAGTATAGTCTACTCCAGAAACAGGGTGAAAGCAAGAAAAAACGGTCTTCCTCATATTGAGGAAAACCGTTCGATATATAGCGGAGAAAGAGGGATTTGAACCCTCGCGCCGGTTTAGCCGACCTACCGCATTTCGAGTGCGGACCCTTCAGCCACTTGGGTACTTCTCCATATTCTATCCTGATTACAGGAAATATTGCTGTAACAGTATATCATAAGTTCTGAAAAAAAGGAATAATGATTTCATGTAAACTTGACATACTAAAAAGGCAGGTGAAATACAGGGGTGATACCTAATAAAGAAGGCGGTCAGAAAGGGGAGCTTCACGTGATTCTGAGGACTGTGCCTGCCCGTGGAATTCATAGTGTCTTCTTATATAAAGAATGCTGACGGACGAACAATATCGGATCGCTTGGTTTTTGATTGCTTTGGAATATACCGCAGCCAGAAAATGCTTAAAAAATCTTGCAAAACCAATTGACAAATATATTCAGGTCTGATACAATTCCTCTTGCACTATTAAAGAAAATAAATATGTTTCATGTAAGAATTCAGGAGAAATACTCAAGAGGCTGAAGAGGCGCCCCTGCTAAGGGTGTAGGTCGTTTACGCGGCGCGAGGGTTCAAATCCCTCTTTCTCCGTTCGACTTTGAAAAGTAAAATTAAAAAAGTCAAAAAACTTGTTGACAAAAGCAGTGATAAAGCGTATACTACCTAAGTTGCTTAAAGCGGCAAGAACAAAAGAACATTGATAACTAAACAGTATAACCATCCCTGAAAATTTCAAAAGACAAACAAAAATTTTCAGCGAACATCGTCAGCGGAGGAGTCCGTTGGCGGTATCCAAAACAGAAACAGTAATAAAAAAACGGATGAATCAGCCATAGTTGATTCTGAAGGGAAAAAACTTTTAACGAGAGTTTGATCCTGGCTCAGGATGAACGCTGGCGGCGTGCTTAACACATGCAAGTCGAACGAAGCATGCAGGACGGAGTTTTTCGGAACGAAGGAATGCATGACTTAGTGGCGGACGGGT
>NZ_FQYT01000021.1 GCF_900141895.1 Parasporobacterium paucivorans DSM 15970
TAAGCTGCCACTGCAGACCGGACAGCAGGAAACTTCTTTACTCTTGATGAAAAATATGTGTATCTGTATTGAAGAGTTTTTCGTATTGTGCTACTATAATCATGTTTATTGGGACCACAATACGAAATCAATCTTTGGTAGGGGAGAAATCGTATTGTGGTTTTTCCTGTTCACCTCAATGCCTATTTGATAATGGCATTATAATACGATATCAATGGACAAAACAAGAGAGCAAAAATATCTGACCATGGACAATGTGAGTGAGCAGTGGCAGGTCAGATCAAGGAGTCAAAAACATCTGGATTTTTCTCTTTTTTCAAAACGATATCATTATATATTTCTTTATGTGATAACAAAACAATCTGCGCAGGGCTTTCCCGATTTAAAACGAATACCATCAAATCATTTTTTGAAAATCTACCATAGTTCTTTTTTCCTCCAGGTTTGTTAACGGCTATGATATGTCCACTTTCAGTTGTTTCAACCTCATACATTAAATATGGTATATCAATCAATCTTTCTCTGAACTCCTCTGGTGAACAATTTTCGACTAACAACGGCACAAGTTGTACGTTATAAAGAAAATCATATTTCATATTCAGACCTCCCTAAAAAACCTTCATCCAACTGCTCCAAAATATAACTATTATTCAGCCAAAAGCACTGCTTTGGATACAGCCTCCCGTCCGGCAGTTCATATGTATCCTTTGCATTTAAAGCGTGCGGCCTCACATGACTCACTCTGTTCTCCGAAGATTTCGGAAAATTATTATAATGTTTTCCATTCTTCTCCGTCACATGTAATCCTTCACACAATACCTGCCTTGTCTTTTCCCAAACAGAATGAACCTCTTCGCTCAAATCCTTATACGGAATATTCCAGAACTGACAGCCTTCTAAATACAATTCTTTATTCTTATCAAACTTATAGACAACAAATAAAAACCTTGTTTCGCTGAGATAGGTATAGAATGTCGACGTCTCCCATTCTTCCCCTACCAGTTCTTTGAACTTGAATGTCGGAAATGACATATTCTCCCTGATTTTGTTATCGCTACTGATACGAATTGTCTTCAACGCAACATTTGCCTTCTCGAACTCTTCTGCATGGTTACCTCTGACCCCTAATATCCGGTATGCCAGCATAGCCCCCAGATTTTTCGGGCACTTTTCAAAATCCACATTGAATTTCCGGCAAAGATTAGTAACGGACCACCCCTTGTATTCATGCAATTTGTTCACCACATAATCTTCGAACGACTCTTCAGCCACTTCTTCCATTATAGGTTCGTAGGACTGTTTTCCTGGGACGATATAGTTGTTCAGAACATATGTCATATATGAGTTTTTGAATGCGAAGGCTCTCGGTTTCGCCAGCTCATCGCTAAATGGCTGCTTTCTTCTATTCTTTGATGTGGCCGCTTTCGGTGCCGCACCTAAATATAGGGTATCTCCCTCCGACAGCTCATGGGCCTTTCCTGCTCGGATTTTTGCGACTATCTTCTCGAAGTCCTGCCGAATGATGTACTGATCCTTTTCCGGAGGAGTGAAGAGCTTGGCAAATCCGATTTCGTAATCTAGTCTGCTCTCCATTTCTTTATCGAACAGATAATAGACCAGAAGAATCAGCTTCGACTTTTCCCACATGTGGCTTTCCTCAAATGACTCATCTATGACTTTACAATAATCAATCATGGTAATAATCAGCCGTTCCTTTGCAGACAGGGTCTTATTGTTGTTTACACGGTATGGAGTCACTTTCAGCTCCACTCCCGCCTTATCAAAATCCGGCTTCGAATCATTGTTGCACTGATAGTGAAAGAAGCACTCCTCAATCAGTTCCCCTAGCCTGCCCTTCCTTTTACTGTCATCATACTGGTTGTAATAGTTACTCGCCTCACGAATCATCGCGCTTTCCTTAACAATATCCGCAAACGTCCTTCCAATAAGCTTTTGCGCATAATTCTCTATGCTTAGTGGATCCGTTTCGTCATATTCTTTTTCAAATTCTTTCCAATAATTGTTATCCATTATTCACCCTGATGCAGTCGTCTTCTGCGTCCTTTCAATCAATAAACTCCACTTAATAATCGTCATTTTCCAGCGGCATTTCTCCAAACATCACATTAAATGCAGCATCCTCAATCACCTTAATGCATTCGTCCGTTTTTTTCAGGATATCTTTCCCCCAGAAGTGTATGACTGTCCACCCAAGAAAAAGGAGTTCCTTGTCTATCTCAATATCCCGCTCCCGGTTCCGCGTGATTTTCTTTATCCAATAGTCGCTGTTCTCCGCCACCTCCAGCTTGGGTTTCAGTATCTCCCAGTCCTTTCCATGGAAAAATTCGCTATCACAGAAAACTGCAATTTTATATTTGGTCAAAGCAATATCCGGAGTCCCAGGCAGAGCCTTATAGTTTTTCCGATATCGAAAGCCTTTGTGCCATAGCGCTTTACGTAATTTCACCTCTATCGTAGTGTCCTTGCTTCGAATATGGCTCATAGTCTTATGTCGCTGTTCTTTGGTCATGCGATCCATACAATTATCTCCTGTAATCGGTATGTCTTTCTAATCTCACTTTTTCTGATTGTTCATTTTTCTCTATGCATAGGATGAATTCCTTATCTATAGCGGTTTTTGCACAACTCTCAATTGATATTTGCTTCAATTCATCCAGAATCAAAGCTGTAGCTATCAATGCTGCCCTGGCTTCTTGTGTAATGGGTATCAGCTTCCGCACACCATTTAAATTGCAATTTCAACGAATTCGCTCTTGCTGATTTTTATTCCGCTATGTGCCAGTCTATCTACACGTTCATTATAAATCTGATTCAGCGCATTCATTTTATCTTTTCCCAATCCATGATGCAAAAGTCTATGACATGTAGGACACAAGCATACGATATTTGCATAAACATCCAGACTGATATCAAAGTGCACTTGCCTATGAATTGGAATTGCATGATGCCCTTCCATATATTGACGCCGCGTGCTTTCGGCTGTAAATGTAGTATGAGATGAATCTATTTCACATTTATATCCCGCTGATTCAATAGATTGCCTTAAGATTATTCCTGAACGTTTCCAAATCTTCTGGGCAGAAGCTACCTGACCTTGAACAGGAATTTCAATGTCAAGAATCTCCAATTTCTTTCTCTCATTTTGAAATCCTTCGCCAATAGCAAATTTATAATAATTATTTAAACTCGCACTGTACATTCGATGTCCGCGCTTATCGAGAGCCTTAAATTCTTCATCAGAGTGCAGATATGCCCTGATTATCTCTAACTCACCTATGTCTCCAACTTCATAGATCATTTTTTCAATCTTTTTATTTTTCACTAGATATCTGGAAATATTATTTAGTGCATCAATATAATGTTTGATGGATGATTCCGAAAGCTGACGTACATCACGCAAATAGCGTATATAATACTCCCTTAAAACGAATTCTGTATTCATACTGCCCCATTTCTCAGCAAACAACCGCGCTGTACTATCACATCCCCATTGTTTTTTTTGCGACTCCTGCAGCCACCCCTATAATACGGATTTGATCCGCACTGACTGCTATTGGTTCATACTCCTGATTCTCCGGGATAAGCATCACAAGGCTCCCCATCAGCTCCCTGATGAACCACTGACGGACCACTGACGGACCTGTTCTTCCTTTCCATAAGAATCCGATCCGATTCCTCCATGCAATAATTGTTCAACAAAAACGGTATTCTACTGATAGCTACGGTTGTTTTGCCGGATCCGGCAACGCCTTTCAGTACGGAATGGCCCATGACTGTGTTATTGATAATCTTTCTTTGTTCCATGTTTAGCAGCATAAATGTATCCTCCCCGATAACAATTACATTTATTGCATAATATTAGGTAAATAGTAACATTTATGTGAGAGAAAGTATAGTGTTTATAAAGGTTTGCTCCTCTGCGAACCATCTAGCAACGCAAAAAAACTGCCCGCCGGATTTCTCCACATCGGACAGCTCTCTTTCATGATTTATTCAATATTATTCATCGTCTCACTGCAACAATCAAAAGATTGCTTCAGGGCCCCTCTGGCCGGTACTGATACGTACGGCGTCAAGAATTTCATACACGAATATCTTGCCGTCACCAACGTTTCCCGTAAATGCTGCTTTGGATAATGCCTCTATCGTCTTATCTGCCCATTCTCTGCTTGATACGACAATTTCGAACTTTATTTTAGGCAGCATATTGATGTCCACCTTGGTTCCTCTGACGATGCTCTCATAACCCTTCTGCACCCCACATCCCATCACCTGATATACGGTGATTCCGTGGATTTCGATGTCCCTTAAGGCATCTTTGATATCCTCATATTTTTCTTCTCTTACGATGGCTTCTACTTTATACATATGCTCATCTCCTTTCGTTGATTAATCAAGACCATTAAATGCCGGATATGCACTCTCGCCATGCTGGGACATGTCCAGTCCCAATTTTTCGTCGGCTTCAGAAACCCTGAGAGGAACGAATATTTTAACTATAAAGGCGCATACGACAGTACCAACAATGGATACTGCAATTGATAGCAAAATACTTAGAACCTGAGCTACAAATAATCTATGTTCACCAAAAATTAGACCATTCCATTTAGCTACACCGTTAATGCTGCTGTCTGTGAATATTCCAGTCGCCAGACCTCCCCATATACCACCGATTCCATGACATCCGAAGGCATCCAGTGCATCATCATACCCGAAACGCTTTTTGATAACCGCAATAGAAAAATAGCAGATTGGACTTACCAGTATTCCTATAATAATGGCTGCCCATATTGGAACAAAACCAGCTCCCGGTGTAATTGCGACGAGTCCAAGGATACCACCCGTGGCTGCTCCTACTGCTGTTGGCTTGCCCTGTTTAATCATATCCAAAACCATCCAGGAAAGAAGAGCAAAAGCAGCAGATGTATTTGTTGTCATAAATGCATGTACGGCAAGACCACTGGCTCCAAGAGCACTTCCGGCATTGAAGGCAAACCATCCAAACCATAGAATGGAAGCGCCAAGAATCACAAATGGAATGTTGTGTGTCCGGTAAGATACTTTATTATATCCACGTCTTTTTCCAAGTATTATGGATAACACAAGCCCGCTTACACCGGAACTGATATGTACTACGTTTCCACCGGCGAAATCAACCGAACCAAGCACTGTTCCCATAAATCCGCCTGCACCCCAGACCATATGTGCCAATGGATAATAAACAAGTAATGACCATAACACAACAAATCCTAACAGGGCCTTGAAATTCATACGGCCGGCCACTGCACCTGTAATGATGGCCGGTGTGATAACGGCAAACATCATCTGGAACATGGCGAATGTAAGGTTCGATATTGTACTGGAATATGGTCCAGGTACATCAGCGGATACATTCCTCATAAATGTCCAGTCAAAATTACCTATAATCCCGCCGATGTCTCCCGAAAAGCTAACTGAGTAACCCACGAATATCCACAAGGCCGTTGCGATTCCCATGAGAACTATGGATGAAACCATTGTGTTTAGAACATTTTTTCGTTGAACGAGTCCTCCGTAAAAGAATGCAAGCCCCGGCGTCATAAAAAGAACCATGGCTGTTGCAATCAGCATAAAAGCAGTGTCTCCTGTATTCACTGTATTCATTGTAATACCTCCTCTTTCTTTTACATTGCATTTTGATACTTACTTATATAAAAAGACAAAAGCGCCTGAATCTTTTACAGGTTCAGACGCCTTTGTCTTGAAATATCGGTATTATGATAAAAAAATGGCGCCATGGGATTTCCACGGCGCCTTTGCTTGTGTATGACTGAATGATAAAGTATATCATTTATTTTGTCAATCATTTTTTTAATTTATTTTTTTCACGGCAAATTTGAGATTGACACTAGGAAACGATAATGCTAAAATTAGCTATCATAAATTCAACGGCGAAGGTGCTTAGGAGATACTTCCTGGTACCTTTTTTGCTTTTTTTGAGAAAGGAAGGATATACTATGAAAAACAAACTGACTGAAGAGTTTGGGGAATACGTATTTAACGACAATGTAATGCAGGAAAGACTTCCAAGCGACATTTACGCCACGGTTCGCAATTCCATCACAATGGGACGGCATTTTGATAAGGACGTAGCCGGTGTAGTTGCAAATGCCATGAAGCAATGGGCTATCGAAAAAGGAGCTACCCACTATACTCACTGGTTTCAGCCGCTGACCGGAACAACTGCGGAGAAGCATGATGCATTTTTATCTCCTGATAAGGAAGGAAAGCCGCTGACAAGATTTTCCGGCAAAGAGCTGGTAAGAGGGGAACCCGATGCATCCAGTTTTCCATCCGGCGGACTCCGCTCTACCTTTGAGGCGAGAGGATACACTACGTGGGATCCATCATCCTATGCCTTTGTCCGGGGTACTTCCCTGTATGTTCCATCCGCCTTCGTATCCTACAGCGGAGAGGCCCTCGATGAGAAGACTCCTCTTCTGCGTTCCATGGAGACTCTGAACACGCAGGCCATGCGCATACTTCGCTTATTTGGAAACACCACAAGCAGCAATGTAATCGCTACTGTCGGCGCTGAGCAGGAATACTTCCTGGTAGACGAGAAAATGTTCAGCCAGCGTCCGGATCTTTACAACTGCAACCGAACTCTTCTGGGAGCAAGATCTCCAAAGGGACAGGAACTTGAAGATCATTATTTTGGAAGCATCAGCCCTAAAGTCCTGGCATTCATGGAAGATCTTGATGCCGAACTCTGGAAGCTGGGCGTATTCTCCAAGACGCGCCATAATGAAGTTGCCCCTTGTCAGCACGAGCTGGCACCTGTCTTCTCCATGTGCAATGTGGCTGCTGACCAGAATCAGCTGACCATGGACGTACTGAGAACCACAGCTGTCAAGCACGGCTTCCGATGCCTTCTCCACGAGAAGCCTTATGCTGGCGTTAACGGTTCCGGAAAACATAACAACTGGGCTTTAGGAACGAACGATGGATTCAACCTTCTCGACCCTGGCTGCACACCTGCAGAAAACACACAGTTTCTGGTGTTCCTTATGGCAGTCATCAAAGCAGTGGATGAACACCAGGATATTCTGAGAGCCTCCGTGGCGAATGCAGCCAACGACCATCGTCTTGGCGCACAGGAAGCACCTCCTGCCATTATTTCCATATTCCTGGGTGAGGAATTGACAGCTGTTCTGAATGATTTCGAGAACGGAACTATCTACCAGGGGAAATCAACGGATTTCCTTACCAAATATGCTCAGGTCCTTCCTCACATCACAAGAGATACCACGGACAGAAACCGCACATCACCTTTTGCTTTCACCGGCAACAAATTCGAATTCAGGATGCCCGGATCCAACCAGTCCATTTCTACTCCAAACACCATGCTGAACACCGCAGTTGCGGATGCCCTCATGGAATATGCTGACCTCCTGGAGAAGAGTGAAGATCCTGTTGCTGCGGCAGTCCGCCTCATCAAGGATGAGATAACTGCGCATAAACGGATTCTTTTCAACGGAAACAACTATTCAGAGGAATGGTCCGCTGAAGCGGAAAGACGCGGATTGTTGAACCTCAAAACCGCCGTGGATGCCATACCGGTATATAAGGACCCCAAGAATATCGAACTGCTGAAAAAGCACCGCATCTTTCAAAAGAACGAAATGGTGGCCCGTGCAGACGTAGCCCTGGAAAACTATGTCCATACTATCCATATTGAAGCGCTCACCATGGTGGATATGATTCATCAGTCCATCATCCCGGCGGTAATCAGCTACCAGAATGATCTGCTCTCTGTCTTAAGGGCTAAGAAAGAACTTTCCCTTGACTTGGACAGTTCCATGGAAACTCTCCTCCTGGAGAAAATCGGCAAACTGACGCCTGTGCTTATGCAGAGCATCCAGACTATCGAGAACCTCCTGGCAGATGATCATTCCCATGAATCCGTCTTAAACCATGCGGCCTACTACCGTGACAACCTCATTCCTGAAATGAAGGTTTTGAGGGATGCCGCAGATAAGCTGGAACTGATTTCCAAAGAATCCTACTGGCCATTCCCTTCCTACTCACGAATGATGCACGGAATCAGATAATAAAATTCACTTTTGGCCATACATCTTGAATTTTTTCATAATCCTTGTCATTTCTTCATCTTCAATAACCTCAGGCTGTCCGATACATCGGGTCCTGTAATAAAGCTCTGCGGCATACTCCACTTGTTCGAGTATGTCCAGGGCTTTTTTCATGCTTTCTCCGCCGGTCACCACCCCGTGATTGGCCAGAAGGACGGCATTATTATCCTGCATAGCCTCCAGCGCATTCAGGGCCAGCTCCCGCGTTCCAAAAGTGGCATATTTTGCGCATTTAACAGACTTCCCGGCGACCGCCAGCATATATGTAACCGCCGGGAGGTCCTCCCTCAGACAGGCTATCGTGGTGGAAGAAACAGTATGGGCGTGTACAACGGAGTTCAAATCCCACCTGTTTTCATATAGTATCGCATGAAGCATATATTCACTGGAAGGCTTTCTCTCCCCTTCCACCACCGTTCCCTGCAGATTCATCACCACCATGTCTTCCGGCTTTAATTCCCGGTAATCCATTCCGGAAGGAGTGATAGCCATAAGCTGCAGCTCCCTGTTATAAATGCTCAGATTGCCGCTGGTTCCTTTTGTAAAGCCCTTTTCCAGCATGATGATTCCGCCATCTACCAGTTCAGTTCGCTCCTTTTCCATCAACATCTCTCATTCCCCCTTTTCATCCCCCGGAGAGCAGCCTCAAAGCCTTCCTTATAAGGAGGGCAGATGATTCCCTTTTCCGTTATGAATCCCGTTATCAGTGCATGGTCTGTAACATCAAACGCGGGATTAAGTACTTCTACTCCTACTGGTACCGTTCTCTTTCCAAATCCGTGGGTTATCTCTTCCGGAGGCCGCTCCTCAATGAGTATTTCTCTCCCAGTTGGCGTGTCCATGTCAATGGTGGAAAACGGCCCGGCCACGTAGAATGGAATTCCGTGTGCCTTCGCAAGAAGGGCAACGCCATAAGTTCCGATTTTGTTGGCCGTATCTCCGTTGGCCGCCACCCGGTCACAGCCGACAATGACAAAGTCCACCCTCATATTTTTCATTACATATGCTGCCATGCTGTCCGTTATAACCGTAACATCCACACCTGCTTCCTTCAGTTCATAAGCCGTCAGTCTGGCTCCCTGCAGCAGAGGCCTGGTTTCATCCGCATACACGTGTATCCTTTTGCCCTGCTCTTCTGCCACATACACAGGTGCCAGGGCAGTACCGTATCTGGCCGTTGCCAGCCGTCCCGCATTGCAGTGGGTAAGGATACTCATTCCGTCCCGCAAAAGGGCTGCACCGTTTTCTCCAATTTTCCTGCAGGTTGCAGCATCCTCTTCCGCTATGTTCATGGCCTCTTTTTCCAGGAGACATCGGATTTCCGGAAGTGTCATTTCTGCATTTTTCAAAACCACGTCTTCCATCCTGTCCAAAGCCCAAAAAAGATTCACGGCTGTTGGCCTGGATGAGGAAAGGAATCGCTTGTTTTCCAAAAACGCTTCGTAGAAATCTTCAAAGTTTTCTGCCTGAATCTCTTTCAGTCCAAGAACCATTCCAAATGCTGCGGCATCCCCGATTGCCGGCGCTCCCCTTACCTGCAGGTTTTTTATCGCCCTCCGGCAGTCTTCTATGTTTTCAATGTCCAGTATGATTTCTTCCGTCGGGAGCTTTGTCTGGTCAATGATTTTCAACTTGCCCTCTTCCCATCTGATCGTGTCCATGTAATCTCCTCCCGCACTATTTTGTACTCGGTTTGAACCTTTTTAACCGCAGAGCATTGCTCAGTACCGAGACAGAGCTGAGAGACATGGCCGCCGCGGCTATCATTGGATTCAGCAGAGGTCCTCCAAAAAGATAAAGCAGGCCTGCTGCTATGGGAATCCCCGCCGTGTTGTATGCGAATGCCCAGAAAAGGTTCTGACGTATGTTCCGTATTGTACTTTTGCTCAGTTCTATGGCGGAAGGCACATCCATGAGATTACTTCTCATAAGGACGATGTCGGCTGATTCTATGGCCACATCCGTACCAGATCCGATGGCAATCCCCACATCTGCCTGCGCCAGGGCAGGGGCATCATTGATTCCGTCGCCTACCATTGCGACGATTCCCCCTTCTTTCTGAAGTTTCTTCACTTCCTCCGCCTTGTCCTGGGGAAGAACTTCTGCCAGCACCCGGTCTATTCCCACTTCACGAGCAACGGCCTCTGCTGTTTTCTGATTGTCCCCCGTTATCATGACGACCATTATCCCCAGCTGATGCAGCCGGCTGATGGCTTCTTTGCTGTCCTTCTTCACCACATCTGCTATGGCGATGATTCCGGCAGCCTTCTCATCTACAACTGCGAAAACAGGAGTCTTCCCTTCGTCTGCCAGCCGTGATGCCTCTGCTTCCAGATGGTCTGGATTTATTCCCGCATCCGACAACAGCATCCTGTTTCCGACCAGCACATGCCTGCCGTCAATAACCGCTCTTATTCCGTGACCCGGAATTGCTTCAAAGGACTCTGGTTTCAACAGCATTATACTGTTTTTATCCGCATACCGGACAAGGGCTTCACCCAGGGGATGTTCAGAGCCTTTTTCAGCCGATGCTATGATTTGTATCAGCTGCTCTTCCGATACGTCTCCTGTCGCTATTACATCCGTAACCTCCGGATTTCCCTCTGTTATTGTTCCTGTCTTATCCAGTATCACAGTACCCACTTTATGTGTGATTTCCAGGGCTTCTCCGCCTTTGATCAGGATTCCGTATTCAGCGCCTTTTCCTGTTCCGACCATGATGGCTGTCGGAGTTGCCAGACCGAGCGCACAGGGACATGCTATCACAAGTACGGATACAAATATCTTAAGGGCAAAGGCAAAGGAATGGCCTGTCAGGAACCATGCAAAGAATACCAGCACCGCAATTACCACCACTACCGGAACAAAATAGCCGGATACGACGTCTGCCATCTTGGCAATGGGGGCTTTAGTTCCCTGGGCATCCTCCACAAGCCGGATAATCTGGGCCAGGGCCGTATCTTCTCCCACTCGGGAGGCTTTCAGGAGAATGGTACCGTTCTTATTGACACTGGCTGCGTAGACCTCATTTCCTTCCATTTTGCTGACGGGCATACTTTCTCCTGTCAGCATGGATTCATCCACAGAGGTCCTCCCCTCCGTCACAAAACCATCCACGGGAATTTTCTCTCCGGGCCGTACCATTATGATATCCCCTACTTCCACTTCCTCAATGGGGATGTTCTTTTCCTTCCCTTCCACGACCAGCGTCGCTGTCTTGGGTGCGAGCCCCATCATCTTTTTGATGGCTTCCGAAGTCTTTCCCTTCGACCTCATTTCCAGGGATTTACCTAACAGAATCAGGGTAATGATGGTTCCTGCCGATTCAAAATACAGACCCTCTACCGCCATATGATCCCCACCGAATATAAGCATGGTCGAATACAGGCTGTAAGCAATGGCGGCCGTCGTGCCTATGGCGACCAGCGAATCCATGCTGGGAGCCCTCGCTGCCAGGGCCTTAAATCCTCTTGTGTAAAACTGATATCCGGCAATGATGATGGGAATCAGCAGTATGATCTGAGCCAGGGCAAAATTCATCGGTTTTTCCATTGGTTTCAGAAACGCTGGAACAGGAAGGACCATGGCGCCCATGGCCAGGTACAGAAGCGGTATGGCAAAAACAATGGCAACAACCAGTTTTCTCCACTGAGTCTTCATTTCCTTTTCCTTGCGGGCAGCCTCCTCACCGGAACTGGTGCTTCTTTCAACGTCCAGCGCCTTATATCCCGCCTTCTCAATAGCCTGCTTCAAACCGGATATCCGGATTACTTCGGGATCATATTCAATGACGGCTTTCTCTGTCGCCAGGTTTACCGAGGCTTTTTTCACACCTGCCGTATTATTAAGCGTCTTTTCGACCGTTCCGGCACAAACCGCGCAGGTCATGCCGCCTACGGGTATGGTCACCTTGCCGTACCTGCCTTCTTCCTCTGTTCCAAATCCGATCTTGGTTATGCTTTCCTTGATTGCTTCCATGGGTATCACGTTTTCATCATATTCCACGGACATAGTTTCTGTGGCAAGATTCACCGATACCTGGCTGACTCCTTCCAGCCGGGAAACGGTTTTTTCCACGGACGCCGAACAGCTGGCGCAATGCATACCTGTAATCCTGATCTTTTCCTTCTGCATGATTCCACCTACCTTTTCAATAGCCTTCCAATTGTGACAAGCATCTCATCTATTATTTCATCGTCTCCGTTTTTGATCTTTTCTACGAAGCAGCTTCTGACATGATTTTCCAAAACCAGTGTGCTGACGGAGTTAAGGGCGGACTGAACCGAGGATATCTGAGTCAGAATATCATCACAATAACAATCCTTTTCCACCATGCCCTTTATTCCGCGTATCTGCCCTTCTGTTCTGTTCAGTCTTTTCACCAGATTATCCTTTAATTTATCATCCCGCTGCGTCTGTCTTTCACCGCATGTGCTGCATTCTCGGCCTGAAATTTCAACTGTTTCTTTTTCCATATCTTTCCTCCTTGCATTCATTGCTATACCCCCCTCCCCTATATCTAATGGTAACACATATAATCTCCGCTGTAAAGATTTTCCACTTCTTGATTATTATCCATCTAAATGCTATATTACTAGAATAAGCGGAATTTTTAAGAGGAGGATATATGGTACCTTTAGGCAAGATTATACAGATTCTTGAGAAAAACTTTCAGGTCAGGGTAGAAGGCTCCTGTGATGGAGAGGAAAAGATCGCCACGGTCCAGTTTCTGACTCCTCCCAACAATGATGTCCGTATTTATCAACCTTATGTCCTTTACCTTGCGGTAACGACGGATTTCAACCTTCCGGACGAGAGTGTTGTCCTGCTGATTGATGCAGCTTTGGTTTCCCCAAGGAAAAACACACTGTCTATTAACCGGCCGCTAAACCCGCTGGATGTCCATAATGTCATAAATATGGAGATTATAAATTCCATAAGCATCGACAAGGAAAAAGAGGAGATGTTTTCAATCCTTCAATCCGGGGGCGGCATCAAGTCCATACTGGAGGTTGCCCACTCCTATCTGCGTAACCCTGTTGTCATTTGTGACACAAACTTTTCCATCATAGAGGGAATCCCGGAGCACCATAATCCGATTGATTTTGAAGAACAGGGCAGCCGGGAAATTCTGACCATTGCCTCCATAGAATCCATGCACAAAAAAGATCTCATCAATAAAATTTTCAAATCCAAGGATGCCTTCTTCACATATAACGAAATTTCCAACATGAATGTCCTCATGTGTGGGGTCCGGATAAACCGGTCCGTGGTAGGATTGGTGGTAGCTGCCGAGCAGGCGAACCCATTCAAAGACATTGACATTGAATATGTTCAGGTTCTTGCCCAGATGCTGTCCATCGAAATCCAGAAACGGGGAAACGCCCTCGCGAAGGGCGAACTGAAATATGAATCTCTTCTGAAGACTTTGTTTGACGGGAAGTTAAGTGACCGCAGCTACGTGGAGCAGCGTTTCTCCCAGCTAGGTTATCAGCTTTCCAGTTACCTTTACATCATTACATTTGCATGCGATCTGGTAACGGATAAGCATATCAACCCGCGCTATTATGTGGATCAGCTTAATTATATCTGCAAACGTGGGTTGAGCTTTATTTACCGCGACACCCCCGTCATGCTCCTGTTTTCCGACAAGCCTGCTTCGCCTTTTTCCGACGAAGAGGAACTGCGGTTGGAAGATTTCCTGAAGTTGAACCAGCTGTATGCTGCCGTAAGCTATCCTTTTACGAATGTGCTCAATACCCAGTATTATTATTCCCAGTCTGCGGATATTCTGCACTTTTTGAAAAAAGATGTCCCGGATAAAAACATCCTTTATTTTGAGGATTATTGCCTTTTCGGTCTACTCAAAAACGTTGAGCCACTTATTCCCCTGCAGACGGCCATACATCCGGATATTCTCAGTCTGCGTGATTACGACTTGAAGCACAATACGGATTATATGAATACCCTGCGCAATTATGTTTTTGCAGACCGCAATGCCTTAAAGACCGCAGCTGCACTCAATATTCACAAAAGCACATTTTTTTACCGGCTCTCTAAAATCGGTGATATCCTGGGTGTTTCTCTGGATAACGGCCGTAAGCTTTTTCTCTACGAGCTGTCTTTTCACATCATCGATTTCATCGGACTGGAAAGCATCAACTAAACCGTTCCAATAAAAACGAGCCGCATCCTAAAGATGCGGCTCGTTTTATATTTCCAATTATTCTGCTACGGTTGCATACATGAAGTATTTATAGCCTAAAGGACTTGCAAAAAATCCATCCATGCTCTTTGATTTCATGTAGATATCTGTGTAGTAGTAGAGCGGGCAGATTGCTCCAGTTGACATTAACAGATCTTCTGCCTCATGCATAAGCTTAAAACGTTCTTCCTGATCCTTGGATGATTTAACCTTTGCAATGAGTACATCATAGGTCTTCGCCCAGGTTAATCCGTCTTTTCCATCCAGTGAATAACCTGCATAAGATGCATGAGGTCCTTTGCCAAGCTGTGAATCATTGTTTCCGCTGGCAGTGGTCCACATATCCAGGAAGGAAATCGAATCGTTATAATCTGCAAGCCATCCATTTCTAGCTACAGAATACTCACCGTTCTTACGTGTTTGGAGGAATGTAGACCATTCCTGTGTCGCAACAGTCATATTGATTCCATATTGTGCATATAAGCCATTCAGGTAGGCAGCTATGGCTTCGTGACCTGATCCAGGATTCGTGATATAAGCAAGTGTTGGGAATCCAGAGAGGACTCCATCAGCGTCCACAGTGAAGAGACCTGATGTTTCAGCAACCCCACGGAGAAGCTCTAGTGCTGCCTCGCTGTTTGCGGTATAATCCTCCGGTTTAACTTCGAAGTATCCGGCTCCATCCATTTTTGGACCGTTATTTGCAATATACTCTGAACCATCCGGTTCTGTCAGGCCCATTGCAACGAACCCTGACGCAGCAACCTGTCCAGCCTGTCCGATTTCCTCTACGATGTAGTTTCTGTCGATCAAAAGGCTGAGTGCTTTTCTGATATCCGCTTTTTCTTCTTCTGTAAAGTCGGAAAGGGCGTTATCATTTACATTGAAGGAAATATAATATGTTCCAAGCTGTCCTTCTACTGCAAATTCATCCGGGTACTGCTCTTTTAATGAAGCAATTTCGTCCGTTGGTACGGAGTCAATGAATTGGTATGAACCGTTCTGGTAGTTTGCGAGTAAAGAGGTATCATCACTATTAAATGCGAATACGATTTCATTCGTCTTGATTGCATCTGCATTCCAGTAATTTTCATTTTTCTGCATAATAATCTGGCTGTTTGAAAACTCAGTGATTTTATATGGGCCGTTTCCTATATAGGTTTCAGCTGCTGTTGCCCATGCCTCATTGCCCTGCACAACATCCTGTTTTACTGGCATGTATGTGGGGAATGCACACAATTCAAAGAAATATGGAACATCAACAGGCAATACCACCGTCAATGTTTTTCCATCTTCCGAAGCCGTTACATTAAGAACTGCGTCCGGGTTGGTTCTTACACCAGCATCATCCGTCGCTGTTACGTCTGCATAGCCGTCAACAACTTCGAACATATATCCGTAATCTGCTGCCGTGGCAGGGTCAACAGCTCTGTTCCAGGCGTAAACGAAATCCTGTGCTGTCAATGCGCTGCCGTCGCTCCATTTGAGGTCGTCTTTCAGTTCGAATACATACTGAACGGATCCATCCTCCAGAGTCTCTGCCTTGGGAAGCTCTTTTGCACAATCCGCAACGAGCTTCAGGGTCCCGTCTTCATTCTGCTGGTAGCCAACCAGACCTGCAAATGCGTGGATGATATAAGTAGCACCATCAACCGAGCTGTTCAGTGCAGGGTCTATTGTGTCGGGCTGGGAAGCCAGCGCAACAGTCATACTGTCCGCATACTTAACAGCGGCACCAGTTGTGGTCTCATCGGCATTTGAACTTCCGCATCCAGCCAGGGAAAACGTCAGTCCAGTTACCATTGTTAGTGATAAAATCAATGTTAAAATCCGTTTCATTTTTCTTCCTCCTTGTTTTTTTTATAATAACTGAATAATTATTACCTTCCTGAGTGGACTGCTATACGTGAATACATGCAACACTATGTCCCGGAGATACTTCCCTGAATTCCGGCACGACCTGCGCACATTCAGCCGTCGCCCTTGGGCATCTTGTCCTGAACACACACCCGCTTGGTGCATTCAATGGGCTCGGAACATCTCCTTCCAGGGTAATCCTGGAGTGAGTTTTCGCATAGTTTGGGTCCGGAATCGGTACTGCGGACAAAAGGGAAATGGTGTATGGGTGCAGCGGATGGTTGTACAGTTCATTTGCTTCTGCCAATTCCATCATTTTACCAAGGTACATGACCGCAATTCTGTCAGATATATATTTTACAACCAGAATATCATGGGCTATAAAAAGATAGGTCAGGCCCAGCTGGCTCTGTAAATCTTCAAATTTATTGATGATCTGCGCCTGGATGGATACATCCAGGGCGGACACCGGTTCATCTGCCACGATAAAATCCGGCCCTACAGCCAGTGCCCTGGCAATCCCGATTCTCTGGCGCTGTCCCCCTGAGAATTCATGGGAATACCGAGTGGCATGCTCGCTGGATAGTCCGACGGTCCGCATCAGTTCATGTATGCGATCCTGCCTGTCCCGCTTTGAATCATACAATTTCAGTACATCCAACGGCTCACCGATAATGTCTCCGACCGTCATTCTCGGATCTAATGATGAATATGGATCCTGGAAAACCATTTGGGCTTTTTTGCGCATTTCCATTATAGATTTATTATCGTCGATTTTCTTTCCCTTAAATATTATTTCTCCTGATGTTGGTTCATAAAGCCTTAAAACAGAGCGCCCGACTGTAGTCTTTCCACATCCGGATTCCCCCACAAGTCCCAGCGTTTCCCCGGTTTTTAATTTAAAAGAAATATCATCCACTGCCTTAAGGGGTTTGGATGTAAACATTCCTGTCGTTATATCGAAATACTGTTTTAAGTGGTTCACTTCAAGCAGATATTTGTTTTCATCATTCATGGCTGTACATCTCCTCTATCGCTGCCTTCGTGAATGTCTTGTTTTCCAGTCCTTCCACAACATTCATCCAACATCTGGAAATATGGTTCTCATTAATCACTAACTCCTTTGGATCAACTTCAAGGCAGACTTTCATTGCGTTTTCACACCGCGGAGAGAACGGACACCCATCGGGCATATTCAAAAGGTCCACAGGATTTCCACCGATAGGCTTTAATCTTTCCCTTTCATCGGATATTGTCGGGATAGAATTTATAAGTCCTTTTGTATATTCATGTTTTGGGTTATAGAATATTTCTTCCGCCGTGCCTCTTTCAGAAACCTGGCCGGCGTACATTACGATGATTTCATCGCACATATCCGCAACTACCCCCAGATCATGGGTAATCATAATAATAGCCATGCCCATTTTCTTTTGAAGCTCTTTCATCAACTCAAGAATCTGCGCCTGAATCGTTACGTCCAAAGCCGTGGTCGGTTCATCCGCAATCAGGAGATCCGGTTCGCAGGCCAGCGCCATGGCAATCATAACTCTCTGTCTCATGCCGCCGGAAAATTCATGTGGATACTGTCGGACCCTTTTTTCGGGCTCATTTACTCCGACCAGTTTCAGCATTTCAACCGCTCTGTCCTTTGCCTGTTCGCGGTTTCTGCCTGTGTGCAGAAGTATTACCTCCATCAGCTGGTCCCCTACCGTCAGGACAGGATTAAGGCTGGTCATGGGATCTTGGAATATGATGCTTATTTTATTCCCTCGGATTTTTCGCAGCACTTCCGCCGAGGCCCCTACCAGTTCTTCTCCCTTGAATTTTATACTGCCACTGACGATTTTACCGGGATTCGAAAGAATCTGCATTATGGAATATGCAGTAACACTCTTTCCGGATCCAGATTCGCCGACGATTCCCAGCACTTTTCCTTCATCCAGATCAAAGGAGACTCCATCCACTGCTTTAACCTCTCCGGTCGAAGTAAAAAATGAAGTATGTAAGTCCTTTACAGATAATAAACTCATTTTATTCCTCCTACTTCTTCAATTTTGGATCAAATGCATCCCGCAGGCCATCACCAAGGAGATTAAACGACAGTACAATGAGACAGATTGCCACTGCAGGTATTACCAGCCTGTACGAATAGCTGTAGATACCGGACAATGCATCTGATGCCAGAGAACCCAAGCTTGGCATCGGAATGGATACGCCCATTCCCAGGAAGCTCAGATAGCTTTCCGTAAATATCGCGGAAGGAATCTGCAAGGCTGTCGATATGATGATGACACTCATGCAGTTTGGAAGGAGGTGCTTGCGGATAATCCGACCAGGCCTTGCACCTATGGTTTTTGCCGCCAGCACATACTCCATCTGCTTGATGGTAAGTATCTGTCCCCTGACGAGCCTAGCCATGCTTACCCAGTACAGAAGCGCAAATACGATAAAGATACTGATCATATCCGTTCCCAGTTTTTCCAGAACCGTCCCCACCAGAAGCGGCTGTATGGTCTGTTTCATAACAACCGAGAACAGGATAATCATAAGCATATCCGGAAGGGAATATATGATATCCACAATACGCATCATGATCAGATCCACTTTTCCTCCGAAATATCCGGATATGGACCCGTAAATAACGCCAATTATCAGTACTATAATTGCTGCGAAGAATCCGACTGCAAGGGAAATCCTGGCACCATATACCACTCTGATTGCATAATCACGTCCCTGTGCATCCGTGCCAAAAAAGTGCGGGAATACGTTTTCACCGATTTCCATTTTTGCCTGTTCCGTCTTTGAATATTCCATCGGTCGAAGATTATTATAGGATGAGTCGGCGCTCTGCCCCTTCGTAAGACCAAGCTGCTGGTCATAGGAATACGGATAGAACATCGGCATGAATATAACCATCAGCGCTATGACTATCAGTATTATCATGCAGGTCATGGCAATTTTATTTTTTCTGAGCCTCCTCATTCCATCTTTGAAGAAAGTGGTGCTTTCACTCATTCTCTCCTGCTGCAGTTTTTCCTCTTCTGTAGCCTTCTCGAAGCTCTTTAGATTTATCTGCAGGCTGAACGGATTTTTCTTCGGCATTTCATTTATGTTCTTGCTCATTGATAGACATCCTCCTGTTTTCTACGTCAAGTCGACCCTTGGGTCGAATACCTTGTATAATATGTCGGAAATGAGCATCATGACTACCACAAGAGCAGCCAGGAAGATGGTGGTTCCCATTATCATGGTGTAATCCCTGCTGGTGATACTGTCAATGAACTCTTTACCAAGCCCCGGAACCGCAAGGATTTTTTCGACGACAAGGCTTCCGGTTACGATGTAAGCGACCATCGGACCTGCGTAGGTGATGACGGGTGTAACAGCATTTCGAAGAGAATGCTTAAACAGAATCTTGACGGGTTTTAATCCTTTGGCCCTGGCTGTCCGGATATAATCCTGTCCCAGAACATCCAAGGTACTGGATCGTGTAAGCCTTATGATATATGACAATGGATACAATGCGAGAGCAACCACAGGAAGGACCATGCCCCCCGGCTGGGTGCCATTCGCCGGCAAAACACCCAGCTTTATACTGAAAATCAGCAGGAGCAGGGTGGCTGCAATAAACGACGGCATAGCCACAAAGGCCGTGGAAATGACCATAATGATCTTATCTCCCGGCTTATTATGGAATACGGCCGCAATGGATCCGAAGATCAGCCCGAGAACGATGGCTGCAAGAGCTGCCGCCCCACCCAGCTTGGCACTGGTAGAAAAACCGGTCATGATGACTTCCGATACATCCTTGCCTCTTTGCTTGATGGACGGGCCGAAATCAAAATGGGCAACATCTCCAAGATATGTCAGATACTGTTCAAACACAGGTTTGTCCAGACCGAATTTAGACTCCAGGGCTGCCGTTACCGCTGCACTCGGCGCTTTTTCACTCAGGAACGGACCTCCCGGAACGGCATGCATAACAAAAAAAGTGATAGTGATAACCAGAAAAATTGTAACTAAGGCAAGGATAAGCCTTTTCAGTACATAGAAAGCAAATTTTGAATTCATCGACCATTCCTCCCAATCAAACTAAGTTCTGCCTATTCTTTCGGCAAACAAAAAACCCAGTAAACAAACCTGTATATAATTCATTTACTGGGTTAGTACTTTTTCCATGCCTTTTATTATATAACAACTTGCCAGCAAGTGCAACATATGTCCTGTCATTTTTGTGTATTTTTCACGAATCCTGATACTCCTTTGTTCCGTAACAACAAAAAAACTTCAAACCCACTAAAATAAGGGTTTGAAGTTTTTCGAATTGGAAAAGAGGCGACAACCAGATTTGAACTGGTGATCAGGGTGTTGCAGACCCATGCCTTACCACTTGGCTATGTCGCCATACAATAAATCATTACGCTCGTTAAAGCTTTTATAGTATAGCAACAAACCCCTGTTTCGTCAAGCCTGTTTTTGATTTTTAGCCAAAAAGCATGAATACGTTTGTAATAATACCCATCAGCAGGTTATGGTCATAAATCATCGTGAGAAAGCGGCTGTCCGCCACCATGGCCATAACCTGCTGGCCGCCCGACGTCCCAGAAAAAGCTGTCAGGACCACGCAGAGCACCCACAGAATAAGTATGGATTGTGCCAATCCGACAAACAGACCGGCCAGCCGGTTGATTCCCCTGATGATTGGAATCCGTCCGATGATATCCACCACCACCATAATAATCCTGAAGATGATGCTTATGACTATGAACAGGGCAATAAACGCAATGGCGTTCACCAGCATGCCACTGAGGGAGCGGGTTGTATAACCCCTTAAATCAGTTGCTCCCAAAAGGCCATAGGATTCCTCATTATTATTGTCCACGAGAACATCCCTGATTATTCCTGGCAAAGGCAGGTTTCCAATAATTTCTTCTGGTCCGGCACCCCCACCTTCCACGAGCCGCTCCCCGACAAATTTATCCATCTGAGAATACACTGTTTCATACATGGGTGTATGTTCCTTCAGCAATTTTGCTGCTTCAGGAGTGAAATAGGCAGCCAGAAACAGCGTCAGTATAAGAGCTGCCACCGAAACGACTATTCGGAGAGCACCTTTCCTGAATCCTGCTATTGCCATGATAACCATGAACAAAAGAACACCTGCCAGCAAAATATTATCCATTATCCATACTCCTTGCTATTTTAACCGGATTTCCGTCAAGCTGTCCGGATTTACGACGATATAACCGTTTGACTTTCCTGTCCCCACCATACATACGACTTCATCTTCAAAAGTAAACGCAAATTCTTTTGTTCCAGACAGATTATAAATCTCGCAGGACGTAGAATTATTCATGAGAATCTTACCGCCTGAAAAAGCAATTTCATCATAATTGAAATTAAAGCCCTTTGTAAGAATCTCTTTACCTGAAGTATCATAAATTTTCATTTCGTACGGCATCTCCTTGTCACTGCTCAGGAATACTATCCCTATATACCTGCTGCCAAAGAAAACGCTTTTGATTTCCTCTTTGAAAATCTCTGTTTCAAAAACCAGCTCCGGGGAACTGCTTATTTTATAAATGGAGAACATATTGTCTCCAAAGGCTACGGCCAGATTATTGTCCAGAAAATCAACCTTGGGAACGATTGTATCCGTATATTGGTTGAATCCGCCCACCAGGCTGTCCTGGGCATTTCCGCCTTTTCCGGAAAAATTGTAAAAAGCAACCTTTCCCTGTACGGTGCCTGCATTGAGATAAAGATAGGACACTGCGAGCTTTGTGCCGTCTGCTGAAATGGATATGTCCAGGGGATACCCCGTACCCTCAAAAACGGTCTTTCCCATAACGAGCTGGCTGCCTTCCTTGTCCGTCACTTCAATGTAATTGGAAGTTCCGTCATCCAGCAATGCCGCAACAACACCCTGTGCGGAAACCTCCAGATCTGTCATGGGATATGATGTCTCGATTTCCTTAACAAGACCTGTGGTGTCGAACAGATAAATCGTATTAGACTTTTGTTCTCCAACAGCCACATAATTGCCCTGGATGGCAATCAGAGGGTTCCTGAAGTCTATTGCCTGGTTCCACACAAAGCTTTCTCCATTTAAATAGGATATTCCGTCGTTGCCATACCGGAGAAAATAGTTTCCAAAAGGCAGATATCTGGTCTCGTTCCTTACACTTTGAGTTTCTATGGTTCTTATGACTTTATATGCGCTGAATTGCCTTTTATCCATAAACAGCTTAATCCCTGCCGCTATAGCCACCAGAACCAGGACAATGACAGCAATTTGTATGATGGTTTTTCGCTTCATTTATGGGCGCTCCTTGAATGCCTTTATTGCCTCGGAAATATTGACCGCCTTCCCTTCATCAATGATGCCGGTCAGTCTGTCCAGATTTTCTGTGTTCATGAATTCGCTTCCCAGGTATGCTTCATAGTCCGTCTTTATCCTGAGGGAAGTGTCCTGCTGCCTGCGTTCCACATCTAGGAGCCTTTGGGACATCTCGGCAATCCGGTTCTTCATTTCGAGAATCTTGCCTGCGCTTGCGCCGGTAATTTCATCAACAATCACTTTGGCCGTTTTCTCTTCAAATTCCTTCAGGGCCGCCACTTTTTTCTCCTTGAGGACCGTAAGGTTTTTTTCTATTTCTGCAATTTCCGCATTGAGCCCCGAAAGATTGTACTGGCTCTCATCCGGATCTTTTTTTATCTTTTTCTTGATCTTCTTAATCTGTTTCCGATTGGCTATTATTGCATTCCTTTCAGGACGCAGTTCTTCAAAAATGGCCTTGTCCCTGGATTTAGTGATCTTGAAGATGGTCATATAAATAATGAATACTACGACAACAATCCCCAGGTACACAAGTACCTTCCACATCCAGAACCCTGTCACAAAAAAGTAGCATACGGCATTTGGAATAAGCCCAATGAAAATTATGGTCAATATAGCAAAAAGCACAAAATCCTTCATGCTGCTGGTACAGAAAAGAGAATAGAACCAGCCGGAGGACGCAAAGCCAGGTATCCCCTTATCACGCAAGGCCTTCTTGATTCCCTGTTTCCGCTCTTTATTTTCCTCAACCAGAATTTTTGTCTCCTCGGCCATTCTGTTTTTGACCGCTTTCTTCCTGGTGCTTTCCTTTTTGTTCTGGGCGGACTTCAGTTTGGTATTGTTGGTAGAAATCTCCCTGTCAAATCCTGCTTCCAGCTCGTCTCTTCGCTTCTTTGTAGTTGACGTGATGGTATCTGCCGTCAGTTTTTCTTCCGTTTCCAGGTCTCTTTCCAGATTGCGTCTTTCGGTGGACAGATTCTGGACTTCTTCTCTTAACTGAGCTTCTTTGATGATAGTTTCCTTAATCTGCCTTAGTTCCGCAGAACTTCCCAGAAGAATGCTTTTATTTTCCATCCTATTCCCCTCCCGTTATTGAAAATGTGAAAATGCATTTCCTATGCTGCCGCTGATTACCAGATTCGCCCTGTTGTCCAAACGGGTCGGAGAATCATTAATCAGGACCAGCTTGTTCCCCTTGTAGTATTCAATCAGGCCTGCCGCCGGAAAGACCACCAGGGAGGTTCCTCCCACGACCAGCACATCGGCTTTGCTTATATATTCGACAGATTCCTGAAGGATTTGCTCATCAAGGCTCTCCTCATACAGCACCACATCCGGTTTAATGGTCCCGCCGCAGCTGCATATAGGTACTCCATCCGATTGCAGGATGTATTTCTCATCATAAAACTTGCCACAGGACATGCAGTAGTTCCTAAGTACGCTTCCGTGCAGTTCCAGCACTTTTCTGCTGCCTGCCAGCTGGTGAAGCCCATCGATGTTCTGTGTGATGACTGCTTTGAGTTTTCCCTGTTCTTCGAGTTTCGCAAGCGCGATATGGACTCTGTTCGGCTTTGCGTCCGGCATCATCAATTTATCCTTATAAAAGCGGTAGAATTCTTCTGTATGCCTTTCATAAAAACTATGGCTGAGAATGGTTTCCGGAGGATACTCATAAATCTGGCTATAAAGTCCGTCTGTGCTCCTGAAATCGGGTATTCCGCTCTCTGTGGACACCCCGGCGCCTCCAAAAAATATTATGTTTTCACTTTCCTCCATTATTTTAATGAAACGTTCCATTACATCCATAACAATCCCCTCTGATTCCTTTTTCTGTTGTATTTCATTATATCCCATTACACTTTTTTAGACAACATAAACCATTGTAGACCTTCCTCCCTGGTGGTATAATGGGGCTTGAATAATTCACAAAGAAAGGATGCATAATCATGTTCCGTTTATGGGGAAAGCTTTTTAACAAGGGAAGAATGCTCCGTGATACCGTCATCGAGAAGGATGACCCGGCCACGAGCAGAACCGCAAGAATACTGGACTCACTTGAAGAAATCTGTTATGAATTCGATCTGAGCCGCCCGATATGGCTGGAAGTCTCCATACGTGATTTCCAGATTCACGATAAAGTTAAGTTTACTGCTGACAATTTTATGGAAGAAATAGATTTCGATTACCTGGAAATCCAGGTAATCGAAGGATGATGTCTATATTTGCCGTATCTCCGGCTTTCCAAGCAGGGTGAACATATTCTTTTTATAGAATTCCACGCCCGGCTGGTCAAATGGGTTCACACCCAGCACATAACCGCTCACGCCGCAGGCTGATTCAAAGAAATAGAATAATTCTCCCAGTGTTCTTTCATTCCTGGCAGCCAAAGTGACCTTGAGGTTTGGCACGCCGCCGTCCACATGGGCCTTTATGGCTCCCTTCATGGCACTTCTGTTTACAAAATCAACGGTTTTCTCCGCCAGATAATTCAGGCCGTCCAAGTCATCCTCTTCTTCTCCTACCAGGATTTCCTCTCCTGTATTGGATAAATCCAGTACAGTCTCAAATATGCATCTCTGTCCATCCTGTATATACTGTCCCATGGAATGCAGATCTGAGGTCAGATCCACGGCTGCCGGGAAAATTCCTTTGCCGTCTTTCCCTTCACTTTCTCCGAAAAGCTGTTTCCACCACTCTGCAACATAATGGAGACAGGGTTCATATCCTGCCAGTATTTCAATATTCTTCCCTTTTTCCAGAAGGATATTCCGGACTGCCGCATACTGCAGGGCGTCATTGCTTTCAAATCCGGCTTCCATGAATTTATTCCTGCCCAGCGCCGCTCCTGCCATCAGCTCGTCAACATCTGCTCCAGCGGCCGCAATGGGAAGCAGTCCCACTGCCGTCAGGACCGAGTATCTCCCACCGATGTCATCCGGGACCACAAAGGTTGTATATCCTTCTTTTCCCGCCAGCTCCTTCAGAGCTCCTTTATTTTTATCCGTAGTCACATAGATTCTTCCGGAAGCCTCCGCTTTCCCATACTTCTCCTGTATCATCCGCTTAAAGAAGCGGAAGGCAATGGCCGGTTCCGTGGTCGTCCCGGATTTGGAAATCACGTTCAGTGAAAAATCCCGGCCTTCCAGACGCTGCTTTATTTCCAGTATCTGGGTGCTGCTCAGATTGTTCCCAGCAAAATAAACTTCAGGATATCCTGGATATCTGCCTTGCAGAAATTCGATAGCCGCTCTGGCTCCCAGATAAGATCCTCCGATACCGATCACCACAAGTACGTCCGAATCCTTACGGATTTTTTGTGCAGCTGACTTTATTTTTTCAAACTCTTCCCTGTCATATCTCTCAGGAATATCTATCCAACCTAGAAATTCACTTCCGCTGCCGCTTCTGTCCAGGAGCATTTTGTGTTTCTGCTTTACCTTTTCCTCCATTTGGACCAATTCTTCCGGACCAAAAAAACCTTTTGCATTTTCATAATCAAATATAATATCAGGCAATATACTCACCCCTTTTCCCCTTATAAACTGCTGCTGTCCAGATATTCTTTCTGTTCCGGTGTCAGAATATCAATTGCCTTGCCCATGAAATTCAACTCCCTCTTTGCGACTTCCATGTCAACTTCCTTTGGAACCTTAATCAGCTTCTCTTTGAGCTTTCCTGCATTTTCTACAAGATATTTCGCACTCAGCGCCTGGATTGCAAAGCTCATATCCATGATTTCAGCGGGATGTCCATCCCCGGCAGCCAGATTGACCAGCCTTCCTTCGGCAAGAACATATACCCATCTGTCCCCTTCAAGCCTGTAACCCATGATGTTTTTTCGCTGCTCTTCTATTTCCAGAGCCATTTCCTCCAGTCCCTCCACGTCAATTTCCACGTTGAAGTGACCTGCATTGGACAGAATGGCACCATTTTTCATGACCTTGAAATCGTCAGCAGCAATGACCTTGTTGCAGCCTGTGACCGTAACAAAGAAATCACCCAGCTTCGCTGCTTCATTCATCGGCATAACTTCAAACCCGTCCATTACAGCTTCGATTGCCTTTATCGGATCGATCTCCGTTACAATGACTCTCGCCCCCAGTCCTTTGGCTCTCATGGCAACGCCTTTTCCGCACCATCCATAACCGGCCACAACGACCATTTTTCCGGCTACAATCAGGTTTGTAGTACGGTTGATTCCGTCAAATACCGACTGACCCGTGCCATATCGGTTGTCAAAGAGATGTTTGCAATCTGCATCATTTACCAGCACCATTGGGAAACGAAGCTCGTCCCTGCGGGCCATGGCCATCAGACGGATAATGCCCGTAGTTGTTTCCTCGCAACCGCCTATCACCTTGTCCAGACTGTCTGCAAACTCCGTATGCATCATATTGACAAGATCTCCTCCGTCATCAATGATGATATTCGGCTCATTCTTGAGTACGCTGCGTATGTGCGTTTCGTATTCTCCCGGTGTGCAGCCATACCAGGCATGCACTTCCAGTCCTGCTGCCACCAGGGCCGCTGCCACATCGTCCTGGGTAGAAAGAGGGTTGCTCCCCGTTATATACATCTCTGCCCCTCCTGCCGCCAGAACCTTGCAAAGGTAGGCGGTCTTTGCCTCCAGGTGGATGGATAGTGCAACCTTGATATTCTCAAACGGCCTGGTCTGGGAAAATTCCGCCTCCAGTGAACGCAGGATCGGGCAATTTCTCTTCACCCATTCGATTTTATGTGCTCCTGACTGCGCCAGGCCGATATCCCTAATACTGCTCATTTTCATTTCCTCCTGTGATTCCTAATTTGTCGCAGATTTTTCCAATATTGTAATAGACCTGCTCTTCATCTATTGTTAAAAGTTCCCTGTTTTCCATAATTATTCTGCCATTTATGATGACTGTATCTACCTCTGACCCGTTGGCCGAATAGGACAGGGCGCTGATCAGGTTTCTTTTCGGCCTCATCTGGGGATTGTTCAGATCCAGAATCGACAGGTCGGCCTTTTTTCCCACCTCAATGGTTCCCGTTACTGACCCAAGTCCGAGCCCTTTGGCTCCGTTGCGGGTGGCGGCGGCAAATACCTGTGCCGCGCTTACGGACTGGGCATTCCTGGTGCTTCCCTTGTATGCAAGGGCGGCAGCATTCATTTCGCCCACCAGATTCAGTGCATTGTTGCTGGCCGCTCCATCCGTGCCCAGGCATACATTTATGCCCCTCTCCAGCATTTCCGGAACCCTGGCAAATCCATTTCCCAGTTTCATGTTGCTTTTCGGATTGATAGCTACGCTCACCCCTCTGCGTGCCAGTATATCCATATCCGAATCTGTCAGCTGCACGCAGTGGGCTGCCAGAACAGGGATGTCAAAGAGTCCTATCCGTTCCATCAGCTCGATTGGTGTGCAGCCTCTTTCCCTCTGCATATTGTGTATCTCATTCTCGCTCTCGCTCAAGTGGATATGGATACCGACATTGTTTTCCCTGGCTTTCCCGATTACCTGCTCCAGATACTCCGGGGCACAGGAATAAGGGGCGTGAGGGCCAAACATGAAGCTTATTCTGGCGCAGTCCCTATAGTTTTCCATTTCATCAATGGCTTCTTTCAGTCTTCTTATTCCACTTTCATCCTCTGATCCGCCTGACAGACCGCGGGCAATCACCGCACGGATACCGGACTCTTCCACGGCCCGTGTGGTCTCATTGATGTGCATGTGCATATCGGCGAAGCAGGTCGTCCCGGTCCGGATCATCTCGAGTATGGACAGAGAGGCACCCCAGTAGGCATCCTCCCCTGTCAGCCTATCCTCAATGGGCATGATGCTCTTAAACAGCCAGTCATCGAAGGACAAATCATCCGCCAGGTTTCGGAATACGGACATATATGCATGGGTATGGCTGTTGACCAGACCCGGAATCAGAAGCCTGTCTTTGCCTTCTATAACCTTATCCGGCACAAATCCCTCCGGTATGGAGTCCATACCGGTTATCATGTCTCCCTGAATGCAGATGGTTTTCTTTTCCACCACGCAGCTCCCGTCCTTCCAGACAGCCGCCGCAATATCTTTAATCAATATGTTCATTTTTTTCTCCAGACTATGTGTGATAATACAGGTTTCATTATAACAACAGTGGTAAATTTAATCTAGTATCTTTGAATTATTTTTGCTATAATGCAGACAACAAACAGGGAGAAGTAACCATCCATGAAAAAAATATTACTGACAGGCGGCGGAACCGCCGGACACGTAACGCCAAACCTGGCCCTGATTCCGGGCCTGAAGGAAATGGGCTATGAAATCAGGTACATCGGCTCACACAACGGAATCGAAAAGAAACTGATTGAAAAGGAAGGCCTGTTTTATTACGGGATTTCTTCCGGGAAGCTCAGGCGCTATTTTGACAGGAAAAATTTCACGGATCCTTTCCGGGTCCTGAAAGGCTATTCGGACGCAAAGAGAGTCATGCGTGAATATCAACCGGATATCCTGTTTTCCAAGGGCGGATTCGTGAGCGTGCCCGTTGTTCTTGCCGCAAAGAAATATAAGATACCCGTGATTATACATGAATCGGATATGACTCCTGGTCTGGCCAACAAGCTGGCTATCCCACATGCGGTGAAGGTATGCCACACGTTTCCGGAAACCGCCTCTCATCTGCCCCGGGAGAAAGCTGTTCTGACCGGTTCCCCCATCCGCAGGGAACTTCTTGCCGGAAGCCGGGAAGCCGGCCTTGCCCTTTGTGGATTTGAAGAGGAAAAGCCCGTCATCCTGATCATCGGCGGCAGTCAGGGCTCCGTCATCGTCAACGAGACGGTCCGGAAAATCCTGCCCGCTTTACTGGAAAAGTACCAGCTGATTCATTTGTGCGGGAAAGGAAATCTGGATCCTGCCCTGGAGGGGCGCAGAGGATATTGTCAGTTTGAATATGCCACCGATTCCCTCAAGGAATTATTTGCTATTACGGACATCGTGATTTCAAGAGCCGGCTCCAACGCCATCTGTGAATTTCTCGCCCTGAAGAAACCATCCATTCTGATTCCTCTGTCGGCAAAAGCCAGCCGGGGGGACCAGATATTAAACGCAGAATCTTTCCGCCGACAGGGCTTTAGCGAGGTGATTCTTCAGGAGGATCTCACCGGCCGTTCCCTCATGGATATGATTCAAAAAATCTTTGCTGACAGAGGCGTTTATCTGGAAGCAATGGAGCAGAATCCCGTCAGGGATGGAGTTGAAACAATTCTGGACCTCATCCGCACATACTCAAAATAATTCCAAATCTGAAAACGGCGGCCTCTGATTCTGAGGCCGCCGTTGGTTATTTATTCATTTCTTCCGCAATCTGTCTCACGAGCTCTTCCATATCCCGTTTGGAATGCTCATGCTGTTTCCAGGTGAGTATCTTTTCCTGTCCCTCATATCTTGGAATCAGGTGGACATGGAGATGGAATACCGTCTGTCCGGCTTCCCGGCCATTGTTCTGTATGATATTGATGCCATCACAGCCAAGTACATTTCTCATAACTTCTGCCATCTGTTTTGCCAGCGCAAACGCTTTTGCCACGGTAACCTCATCTGCCTCAAAAATATCCGCATAATGATTCTTGGGGAGTATAAGCGCGTGCCCCCTCGTCGCAGGGGCTGCATCAAAAATCACCCGAAAATCTTCATTTTCATAAAGCTGGTACGTTGGAATATCCCCATTGGCTATTTTACAAAAAATACAGTTTTCATCTCTCATGATGTACGTCTCCTTTACCTATCATCTCATTTTGCCAGCATGCTTCCTGGTAAGCAGGTGTGTTAAAACAATACCCAGTACCAGTCCTGCCAGATGTGCCGCCACGTCAATTTTGACATTCATAAAGCCATTATACAATACCAGCAGGACAAAAAGGATAAACTGGATTTTCATAACTCCCCCGAATACCCTTCTGTTTTTTATGATGAGCACAAGTAAGGCTCCTATCACGCCAAATATGGCTCCGGATGCCCCTCCCGACACAACCATATCTCCCTGCACATAATAATAAGCGGAGGAAACCAAGCTGGCTCCCACCCCGCTGGCAATATAAATAACCAGGTATTTGAAGCTGCCCAGTATCCGTTCTGCCCTGTTCCCAATTAAAATCAGGGTAATCATATTGCTTACAAGATGATATGCGCCGAAATGTATGAAAGTAGAGGTGAAGAGCCTATAGTACTCGTTCCCGTTGAAGATATAATCCCCAAATGCAGCGCCATGAGCGAGCATGAAATACGTGTCTTCCGTTGATCCGGCTATTTCCAGCAGAATAAACACGATAATGTTTGCCGCAACAAGCAGTATATTGACAATCGGAATATCCGCTTTCACAGCCCTCATTTTCTGCTCCTTCTTGACATCCCTGTACCCGAGGAAATTTTCAAGCATAGTCCTGGAACGGGCATAGTCCTCCGGCTGATTTTCATAAATGATCAGGCGCCGGGAATGGACATCCACGATCCATACACTGATGCCGGATTCTGCCGTATGTCTCTCTCTTTCCACGGAATCCGTCAAAAGAATGAACAGTACTCCCGGATTATCCGGATGGTCTGTCAGAAGTCTGGTCTCCAGCTGCCTCTTAATGTTTTGCATCTGCGATCCGTCCATATAGGGCGCTGCCGTATTATCCACGATAACACAGACTTCTGCCCGCAGGCCTTCCGCCCTGAATAGAATGTTGATCCCGGGGATATTTGTTTTTACATCGGAAAATCCCAATTTCCCATATTCATTAACCAGTTTCTCCCTGTCCATGCAGCACCTCAGAATTACTTGTTGTAATTACCTTAGCACCTAACGAATAAAGTGTCAAACCAGTTTATCGGAATATGTACGTGCTCTTTGCCATCTCTATTCTATCTCCCCCCTCCAGAAGTACTCTCCCATAAGGTTCTATCCGTTCCCCATTCACACGGGTTCCGCCCGGTGAGTTCAGATCCTCCAGATACATATCTTCCCCGTCCCGGATTACTCTTGCGTGCATAGGTGCTATCCCCTCTTCCGCAATCACGTGGTTTACCCTCCCCGCCAGAGATCCCACTGTAAACGGAAAGTCCTTTATACACACATCATCTCCCCCGCACGTGCTCTGGCTCTCAAGAAAATTCCCCCTCGCAGGAGGATGCGGGTCTTTCTCCTCTGTTTTCTCTTCTGACTCCTCCAGCCCCGGGACCAGCGGGACCTCCTCCGGTTCCGATAGCGCTCCCCTGCTCAATCTGCTAAGGACAAGACAGACTGCCACCCCGGCTGCAGACACCGGAATAAAAAAACCGTATTCCATATCGCGAAATGCCCTGTACATCTGGGTCCCCGTAACCATCGCAAGAATGGTCCCGAAAACCATCATCCCTTTATTCGTTGCGTTATGCAGTTTTTTCAAGTCCGGTTCGGAAATTTTGAAAGAACTCCTTTTTTTAATTTCTAAATTTTCAGGCTGCATTTCTTTCATTATCTCCGGACTATCTTCTTTTTGACTCACCGCAATGGGCTCCCCTGCCATCATTGTTTCAACAATCTCCCCAAAGGTGCAGTTGTCCCTCGTGGTCATCATCTGTAAATCATATGCAGTACGGGTTGCCTGGATATCGTCGTGATCCAGCCTGGTCAGAATGAACTGCAACAAATCATTCAGACCGGGCATGAACTTCCTCCCCCATCCCGGATAGTAGCAGAATTCTACGGTTTCCATTTCTACATCGCAGAAAATCATGGACGGATCCATGAGAATGTCTTCTGCCGGAAGAAGGTGCCTGTTGGCCTCCTCCATACATCCATGAAGACATACCAGAATATTCTTGAGTTTACGGTAATCCACCTTCTCTTTTTCCAGCATTATCCGCATTGTCTGCCTCGAAGAAATTTCATAGTAAAGAAACTTTTCGTTGTCCATGGTCCTGACAGTCGTCTTTGCAAACCCTTTTATCCTGTTGTTGATCAGCATATGGTACTTATAGGTGCTCTCCATGTCATCCCCTGCCCGAAGAACCAGATAATTATGATACATATCATGCCGGTAAACCGCTTCCACTAGCGTCCCCCCTTTAGTGCCCTGCTCTTACGCAGAAAATCGCTGTTATCCAGATCCTTAATCTCTATTTCCATTGTTCCCCCAAAGGGATTCTTTCCGTAGTGCAGCCTGATCTTTACCCGGTTCCTGGATACCTCCGGCTTTTCAGCTACCGCATCTGTCAGGTAGAAGCCTTCGTTCCATTCTGAGGTGTCCGGGTTCATGCTGAGGTTGAGTGCATATGTATATAGGGAGGCCTGAATCCCCAGTCTGTCATGTAGAAAAAAGCCAAAATACAGCAGCGCGGAAACTATCAGTAGCACTGTTGGAAGCACCAGGGCCGCCTCAATTGTATAACTCCCTGACAGCCACATCCTTTTCATGGCATCCCCCCCAAGGTAATCGTAATCAGATACCCCGCGAACAGGCAGGGAACAAATGCTATCCGGTCTTTCCCGCCTGCCTTTTTAAAGACAATAAGTGCCAGAGATACCAGCGCCGCAATAAAAAGACCTGCCATCAGTATCGCCAGCGTCGCGGCAACACCCATATACAAACCCAATACCATTATTACGATTCCGTCCCCCAGTCCGACCGCATCCCGGGAAAATCTTCCAAGTAAGATCATTCCCGCACCGGGAAGCAGAGCCAGCAGCCGCGAAGACACATCGCTTTCCCTTAGCAGGATGTTCAGAAGGAGTCCCGCTAAAGCTGAAATCACGCAAAGCATTAATGATACTTTTTTATACCGTATGTCCGTTATGCTGTGAATTCCCAGAAATATTATTGGAATTATCTTATAAGCCACCTACTCCTCCTTTCCGCATCTGCTGCACAGACGCCGGTCACCCGCATCACCTATATCAATTTCTATCACGTTTCTCTTCAGGCCGCTGCAGGAAAGAGTGTAATGCCATCTGTCCCCCTCCTCCGTCACATACACTGTCTCCCCCTTAACTTCTCCTTCCTCACACAGGGAACATTCTGTATATATTCCGCCTTCTGCATTTCTGAGTTCTTCAAGCTCGTATATAGCCCTCTTCTGGATTGACAGATTTATATGGGTACAACAGGGATCCATATGATATACGGCCCCTCCCGGCGTGACGTATACGACCTGCTGCCCGTCCTCTCCTTCTGCAGACAGAGAACTTCCCGTCCACGTCCTGAACCTGCACCTCTGGACAAACGGGAGCGTCATAATGCGGTCAGGGATAAAGGGAATCTGGATTTCATAATTCACCACATAGTCTATTACACCATCCTTCACTGAAAAATCCGATTGGGCTATACCCAATCCGGAACTCCCCCCCGAAATAAATGAGTTCTCCAGCCATTTCCCATTTTCCGGAGATGACAGTCCACCCATCAGCTTCAGGTATGCATATCCCGGTATTTCTTCCCCAAGATACTGGGTTCTTGCCGTTTCCCTGGCAATCGCTTCCAATTTCATCTGCAGCTTAAGTTGAAAATCCATTATTACCAGAAAATATAATATCGACAGGATTACCAGAAGGAACAGCGGCAGCATCAGGGCCGCCTCCAGGGTCATATTGCCCGGAGCAGAATGTTTTGGGTTTAAGAATGCCCTTTCTCTATGCGTTGGCTTTTGCACTTGGAGAGAGTCGCCTTTTTTATTTTTTTTTATTTTCTTTTCATAAACAAAGGGCATTCCTAAACCATCCCTCCTAGTATTTATACTTTCCTGTCACATGTATCTGATATTCTCCTTCTTTTTTGCCCAGCATTTTCTGTACAACCGGCAGAGAGATGAATAATTGTCTTGCACTGAATCCGGTACTTATCTCTGCACTGCAGATGCATTCATTTATCCGAAAGTCCGGATTATATCTTTTGCACAGGTTGATCTGGATTACATCCATGGTCCTGAAATATTGCTGCTGGCTGGACTGCATAAGGAGCATGATCTGCAGATATTGTTCATAATCCATGCCATTTTCCTGAACGGAATTGACAGCCCCTTTCTGACTGCCTGCGCTTATGACGCCCTCCAGAGAAAGATTCCATTGATCCTCATTCTTTATGACCGTAATTTTTTCCCCTTTCAGAAGGCTCTTAACATCCAGTATGCTTTCCGCATAGGCCCAAGCTCCCAGAATAACAAACCAGGTTATGGTAACCAGCGCAGGCATTCCGGTGAACCCCGCCAGAATAGTTGCCATCTGGTATGCCTCATCCCTTTTCGTCTTGTCTTTCAGCAGGCTCAGCATATTGCATCCCTCCCGGATCAAAAGGAGTTTGTCCGCTGCCGCAGCAAGATTCTCCTTGTCCGTTGTCCCTCCTCCCAAAATGTATTCCAATTCGTAACGCAGAGCTGTTTCTTCTTTGGGGTGCGCATACGTCCCGAAATGATCCGTCAGATACCGGGAATAAACCAGCCTGTCCACCGCTTTATTAATCAGGCTTTTTGTTTCTTCCACCTCCGTTGTTCCTCCTGCGGAAGGAAGATTCTCCCCCGCTATCCTCTCACCCGATACTTCTCCCGGATTTTCAAGTACCAGTCCCAGTATTCCTTCCTCCCGCATCCTTTTCACATACGCCAGCAGGCTTTCTCCCTCCTCATGGGATCCTTCCGATACGGTTTCCATTTGCAGCTCTCCGAACGTGAAATCCTGAAAGGTTTTCCTGACAATCTCCAGTTCATCCTGGCACGACTCCAGATTATCCATATCGGGCATCCGGGCATTTGCAAGAATTTCTCTTATGGTATCCATCTTCTCCAGATATCGTTCCACCGTCTCCCTTTTGGATGACATCCCATAATAATCCTCCCCCTGACCGGTCAGGCTTCGGACTTCTTCTTGTAAAAGGGAATTGGCTTCTTGTCCGTCTTCCTCCTGCAGCTCCTTTTCCATGCGGACCGCCTTCTCCCGAATTTCACTCATGGAATCTTCATATTCATCTATCTTTTCCTCCACTTCCTTCAGCTTTTGCGTACAATCATCCGCCATCGCAACAAGTTGTGCCGCCCGCTGTCTGTAATCATCCAGCTGGACCGCTATATCTTCTCCCCCGGCAATCCTGACCTCCATCACCTCCAGCAAATCCTTCATTCCGGATAGCGCCTCTTCCGGATTTCCCCGTATGTTTTGAATTTTATCCAAGGCTTCCCTGACACCGGATATCTTTTCTTCTGTTTTTTCAAAAACTTCCCCTATCTCCTTGATTTTCTTACAGATATTTATCAATCCGGTTCCCTGTCCCAGCAGCTCCGCCTGGTTCATAAGCTCATCCGCTGCACCTTCCAGTGCGGCATATTTCATGTACTCCTTTACCTGTCCGGCAAAAATTCCTCCCGAATCATCGGTCGCACGCTTTATCTCCGTCAATTCAAGTGACTGCAGCTTCATCCTGTAAAGATCTGTATTTCTGGGCAGCACCCCTTTGTCCATATCCAGATTCCATGATATATATTCCTCCACAATTTCTGAAAAATCCCTGTCTCCGGTCCACAGGAACAGCACCCCGTAATCCTCAAACAGAGGGGACGCATATCCTGCAAAAGCTGAATCCATTCCCATCCTGGTTATACCCGTCAGCTTTGCCTCCATGGCCATAATCCGTCCTGATTCAATCAGCGTACAGAAAAGTGAAAGAATCACCGTGAAAATCAAGCTCATGAATATTGTTATACTCCCCCTCATATGTGTCCCCCTACAAAGAATTCACCTGCTTTGTAATATCCAAAAATATTCCATTTGCAATCCCGACAATCTGGCTTTTAAAAATCAATACGAGTCCCACCAATACCAGCAGCACCAGGATGACCTCCACAACTCCGGCGCCTTTCTGATTTTTGATTACCTTTTTCAGACCTTTTTCCATCGGTTCCTCCTTACCGGCTATATGCCCATTGTTATAAATGCGGGAACGATGATGATGACGATAACCACGACCAGCATAAGCATCATCGGAAAAACAAGTTTTGTGCCTGCTTCCCCACCTTTGATTTTTGCATGGTTCTTCCTGTCTTCAAATGCAGCCCCGGCCTCTTTCTCCAGCATCGTTTTCAGCCCCTTTGTGCCCTTGGTAATGTTCTGCTCCAGCAGACTGCCCAGGCGCAGATAGGGCTGCAGTCCGCATCTTATCCCAAATCCGGCATAAGCAGCTGCCTCAGGTACCCCGTTTTTCATCTTGAGATTCGTCAGGCGCATCTCCTCATAGGCATACCGCAGTTCATTTTTTTTATTTTTTTCATACTCCTCCACTATCCGGTTCCAGCTGCTTTTCATGCTCAGACCGGCTTCACTGAGCAATGTGAGTTTTGTCACTATTTCCGGATAATCCCTCATCATCTGTTCCTCCCTTTTCTTTACCCGTCCCTGCATCTCCCGGTCTTTTGCTACCACGAGAAGAACAGCCGCCGCAATGCCAAATACCAGTATCCGTCCTGCCTCCCCATTGCTTTTACGAAGATACCTGATTTTCTTTCCTTCAATCTCTTGGGGGAGGCCGACCTCCGGGTCGGTTTCGCTGCTGTTTGCGTTAATGGTGCGTTGGATTTTTTCCTCCAGGGACAGCTCCTCCTCAGAAACGGTCTTTATCACTACGGGTATTTCATAAATCTTTTCTCTTTCCTGGAAACGCAGCGTGGCCGTCAGACGGGTCAGTGTTCCTTCCCCCAGCGCATTCCCGGGGTATACATTGCCATTGAAATCCACCAGATCTGTGTTCTCTATCTGCCAGGATACGTCTACATCCCCGACGTTTGGAACCATGGATAACCGGGAGGACACTTCATCCAGCCCCTTGTTTTTTCCCCGCAGCTGTACCAGAAGCTCCTTGTATGCTTCCATGATTATTTCATCCGCTTCTTCTTCGGAATACTTGTATTCTCCGATTTCCAGAGATATTTTCTCCTCCTCTTCTTCCTGAAGAACGTCCAACTCCACCTGTACGCTGCCCAAACCGTTTGCCGGCCTGGGTAATGTCTGTATGTACCTGTTCTGGGGCAAGGCTTCTTCTATACTTTTCAGCAGTCCAAAAAGGAGAAACAGACACAGAATAGCGATTCCAAGGGCTGACTTTTTGATTTTCAGAATATATTCGAGGTTCTCCGTTTTATCCGTCAAATAAATCTTTCTTACGGCGTCCTGCTGCTTTTCATTTTTCCAGAACCGTAGCCGGCAGAAGATTCTGTCCTCCAGATACATTGTCATTCTGTAAAGGATCCTCATGGGGTGATCCCTGATTTCACAGCCTTCAAAATAGGATTTTTTATAATTCCTCGTCCGGTAATAGAGAACGACGATTCCTGCCGTCAGCAAAATATAGACACTCAGCATGTTAAACCTCCAGCTCTACAATCTTTTTTGAAATCAGCCAGGCCAGGGCGTAGCCTCCCAAACACAGCGTCATGACAATTGTGCCAAGGATTGTTTCGTACATTGGTCTTAAAAGATCGGGAGACGTCTGATTGATATAAACGATTATCAGCAGAGGGATCAGGTTCATCAGAGTCTGCTCCAGTTTTTTTGCTCCCAGCAGTGTCTGGATTTCTTTCTGGGTTTCCAGCTTTTCACTGATTGTGTCTGCCGATGACCGGATTATTCTGTTGAAATCACCTCCTCCCCGCTTGGCAATCTGCATCACAGAGGTAAAGATCCTGATATCCTCCAGACCTGTCCGTTCGGCAAAATCCGAAAAAGCCTTTTCAACAGGAACGCTGAGTTTCAGCTGTCTTGACATTGTTTCCATTTCCTTGGCAATGATGGATTCCTTCCCATGCAGAAGAATCATTTCCCCGTATGCCTCCTCCAATGCATTTTCGAGTGAATACCCGGCACTCATGGCGGAGGCCATTGACAATATGCAGTCTCGAAACTGCAAATTCAGAATGAACCGGATCTTCTTCTCCATATCTCTTTCCCGGAGCCGGATAATCAACAGGACCACCGGACTCAGGAATAGAAGCGCCTTAACGCTGTGGTAGAATATATAGGCAAGAAGTGCTGTCAGTCCGACTCCTGTCAGACATGCCTGCATATAATTTTTGTCTGACATCCGATAAATGGATTTTTTTCTGTTAAGTAAAGCTTTCATACCCCGCTCCCTCCAGTTTCTTTCTGTTAATTAGTTTGTTCTCCGTCCGTACAAGACTCCCCCCCTGCTCCTCCCGATATCCGAATAACGGGTTCAGGATTATTCTCCCTTCCTGATAATCCACTACCTCCACAACCTCCAGCACCCTTCTTGAACGGTCGCGAAGCCGCCCCATATGCACGATAATATCCAGTCCGGCTGCAATCTGTCCCTTAATAGCTGCAAGGGAAATCTCCATGCCCATAAGCACCATTACCTCCAACCTGGAAAGCAGGTCCTTGGGGCTGTTGGCATGCCCCGTGCTGAGGCTTCCGTCATGGCCCGTGTTCATAGCCTGCAGCATATCGATTGCCTCGGCTCCGCGCACCTCGCCCACCACTATCCTGTCCGGCTGCATGCGCAGGGCTGTTTTTATAAGATTTCTTATGGTTATCTCATTCTCCCCTTCCGTATTGGCCTGTCTGGCTTCCAGGCGCACCAGATTCTCAATTCCAGTCAGCTGCAATTCCGCCGAATCTTCAATAGTGATTACCCTTTCATCCTTCGGAATGGAATCAGAAAGGACATTGAGGAAGGTTGTCTTTCCGCTTCCCGTCCCACCGCTGACAAAAATGTTATACCCGCTTTTCACCAGCACGTCCAGGTATTCACCGGCTTCCTGTGTGATGGTTCTGTTCCGGACAAGCTGCTCCATCTCCATTTTCTTATCTGGGAATTTCCGTATGCTTATCGCCGGTCCTTCTATAGCTACCGGGTCCAACACTACATTGACCCGGGATCCGTCCTCCAGTCTTGTGTCCGCAATGGGGGAATACTCATTGACCCTACGATTGCTTCTGGCAACAATCTGCTGGATGATGTCCGCCAGCCTTTCCCGGGAAGAAAATTTCCCTTCAAATCTTGTTATCTTCCCGCCTTTATCAACAAAAATCTTATCCGGTCCATTCACCATGATGTCTGTAATAAGAGGATCTTCCAGCAAATCCTGGAGAATGCCGTATCCGCGTATGGAATCGTAAACTTCCTTCCTCAGCTTCAGCTTGCCCGTCAGCGGCAGGTATCGGTTTTCTTCATCCTGCAGAATGATTCTGTCTATGATTTCTTCTATCTCCCCTTCATCCGGCTCTTTGGACATATCCATTTCCATCAGTGCCTTCTGCCGGAGTCTTAATACCTTGTCCATAGTTCTTCTCCTTCCTCTGCCATATCTTTTACATAGCCGGCAAAGGGGCTCAACAGCAGGCTCTCTATGTAATGGTTTCCCGTGTGCAGGAAATAGCCTCCCGGAATTTCCATCTGTTTTGTTTTCAGAAGGAGTTCCTCCTTCCCGATGTTTTTCACATACTCCTGGAACTCCTGAACCCTGGCCCTGGCCAGTTCATTCCTCTTAACCGGCATATAGATCATGCGGCACATTTCCAGCAGGGGGATCACATCTCCCACCATATTGCTCAGATCAAGCACAATGATTTCATAGCCGGAAACCTCGGCAATGCGGCAAATGAAGTCGCGCCATTCCTCAGGCTCCAGATTCCTCAGGTCGCGGCAATATCGAATAGGCGGTATAATGTCAATGTCATGCCGGGTAAGGATGGTGGAAAATAATTTTGCAGATAGTTTTTCATGGGATTGTTTGTAGAAATAAAACAGATCAGAAATATCGTTGGAAAATTCAGAAGATAATAATTTGGATAATCCGGAATAATCTTCCAGATTGATGTACAGAGCTGTACCGTTCTTTGAATACATATGGGTCAATGAAAGGGCGAAGGAAGTTTTTCCGCAGCCGTTTACCGGCGAATACACCCCTAAGATTTTGGCCCCTCCACCCTCCTTTCGGTTGAAGAAATCCCGTTCCTCCGGTAATGGGCATAATTCCAGCACTTCTTTTATCAGCTGGTCCGCAGGCTGGTACTTGTATACACCCGGGTATGGGAATTTCATTTCCATTTCCGCGCATTCCTTTAACAGGATGAATCTGGCCGTCATACCCTCCGCCTCTATAAAAGGCAGACTTTCCTCATTAATGAGGAGAATTTCAACTTCTTTTTCATGGCAGAAACGTCGGAATTCCTCCACATCTGTGAATCCCCTTATGTCGAAAATGTTGCCGGCCATGTCAATTAAAAAACTGACAAGACGAAGGGAATAGGATTCCTCCATGTCAAATACCACAAAGAGTCTCTTCTTCAAGAAACCACTCCTTTGTATTAAATTTTAAAGTATTGGGGAAGTAAATGATAAAACAAGAATTTAAGATATATGTGTATTATATAATACAGATTTGTCCATGTCCATATTTTTTTCAAAAAAAACAGAGGCATCTTATGATACCCCTGCATGCTGTTTAATTTACCCGGTTATAATTTATCAGACAACCAGAAAGAATGATTTCTCTTTCCTCTGATGTCATCTCTCCAAGACTCAGAGCGAATTCCTCCAGGGAATCCTTCACCACATATGCCTTGATGCTGTCTCTTTTATTTTCGATGGCATCGGCAATATCCGGCACAAATATGAAATCCCCGTTCTTGAACGGCAGCTCTTCTCCCTTAAATACAAAGGGAAGCATGCCCCAGTTGATAAGGTTGGATCTATAACGTTTTGTTGCATATTCCTGTGCAATATTCGCCCAGCCGCCCAGAACTTTCTGGCAGGAAGCAGCCTGCTCCCTTGCGGATCCATCACCCGGTTTCACCGCATAGATTGTGCTTCCAATTCCGGTATTCTCATAATCCATGTCCGGAAATACTTTGCGGATCGTTTCGTGTGCCTCTTTAAGTCCCTCAAGCTCCAGGGAAGGATCGTTTCCGGCCGTTCTTGCCTCTTCCGCCCCTTTTACTTCTTTTGCTTTTCCTACATAGGAAGGGTCTTTTCTGGACAGAGTATATTCAGCCAGGCCGAGAGGATTGGATCTGTAAGAAGATGTTTCTCCCGAGGGAATCAGCTCATCCGTTGTAGTGACGGGATCCTGGATTTCTGCCACTACCTTAAGCAGGATGTTCTTCGTGAGGGAATGCATGTTTGGCCAGTCTTTAATATTGGGGCCCATCTGGACCTCAACGGAAGTATCCGCATCGCCCTTGCTGTCAAATATCCTGTTCTTATATATCGTACTGTCAAAATAGTATTTTGGTTTTGTGAACTCGACATCGATATCCGTTGCCGGTATTAAATAGCCCTTATTTGCCGCCGTTGCTGCAATGGATCGGGCATCCATAAGTGCCACGGAGGAAATCTGGCCGTCCTGAAGCTTGGAGCCTTCTCTGTTCGGGAAATTTCTAGTCGTATGTCGGATACTCAGCGCATTATTGGCCGGAGTATCTCCAGCTCCAAAGCAGGGACCGCAGAATGCTGTTTTGACAACCGCACCGGCCGCCATCAGCGAAGCCACCGCTCCATTTTTCACAAGTTCCATATATATCGGCGTACTTGCCGGATACACGCTCAGAGTAAATTCATCCACTCCTGTGCTCTTTCCTTTCAATATGTCCGCCGCATCGCAGATGTTTTCAAATCCGCCACCCGCACAGCCGGCAATAATTCCCTGTTCCACATAGAGTCTTCCGTTATGGATCTTGTCCGTCAGGGAGAATTTTACCTGGTCTCCCAGATTGGCAATGGCTTTTTGTTCGCATTCGTGCAGAATATCGTAGAGATTGGCATTCAGCTCCTCGATAGTGTATGTATAGCTGGGGTGGAACGGCAGGGCAATCATTGGACGGATGGCGGAAAGATCCACATACACCATTCCATCATACCAGACTGTCTTCCCAGGCTTTAATTCCTTATATTCTTCAGGTCTTCTGTGGATTTCAAAATAATCCTTGATGGCTGTATCCGTTTCCCAGATTGAAGACAGGCAGGTGGTTTCTGTCGTCATGACGTCCACGCCCACGCGGAAATCCGCACTCAGGTTTTCAATTCCAGGTCCCACGAATTCCATGATTTTGTTCTTTACATATCCGTTGGCAAATACCGCTCCGATAATGGCAAGAGCAATGTCCTGCGGACCTACGCCTTTTGCAGGCTTGCCGGTCAGATAGATTCCGATGACCTGGGGTCTGTTGATATCATATGTCTGGGAAAGCAGCTGCTTAACCAGCTCCGGACCGCCTTCTCCCATGGCCATGGTTCCAAGGGCACCATATCTGGTATGGCTGTCGGAACCAAGAATCATCTTTCCGCATCCAGCCATCATTTCCCTTGCATACTGGTGGATGACCGCCTGGTGTGGAGGAACATATACTCCGCCGTATTTCTTTGCACTGGTCAGTCCAAACATGTGGTCATCTTCGTTGATGGTTCCGCCTACAGCGCACAGACTGTTGTGGCAGTTTGTGAGAACATATGGAATGGGGAATCTGTCCAGTCCCGAAGCTCTGGCCGTCTGGATAATGCCTACATATGTAATGTCATGGGATGTCAGCATATCAAATTTGATTTTCAGCTTCTCCATGTTGCCGGAAGTATTGTGTTCTTTCAAAATATCATAGGCGATTGAGTTTTTCGCCGCTTCTTCAGGATTCAGGTATGCACTGCCAAGAGTATTTTTTAACTCTTCCGCCGTCATTCCTTCTGTTTCAACTACATCCCGCCCATTAATTAAATATGCGGGGCCATTGCTTAACCTTACCATGTGATGATCCTCCAATTATTTGGTTTCGTATATATTTTGATTCATTATTCCTTAGTCTTTTTCTCTTTTCCCCTGTTTTCCCTGAATTTCTTGGGAGTCATTCCTACTATATTCTTGAATACCTTCGTATAGTAGCTCTGGTCTTCAAAGCCGCACGCATTGGCAATGTCGATAATGCTCGAATTATCCTGCAGCAGCATGGTCTTGCTTTTATCCACCCTTATTTTGTTTATGTAACCGGATATGCTCTGGCCAGTCTCCTTCTTGAAAATACTGCTGAGATAGGTCTTGCTCAGATATGCGCTTTCTGCAATCTCTTCCAATGTCATTCTCTTATAATAATTCATTTTGATGTATTCAATCGTCTTGTACACCACATCTGCATGCTTAATCTCAGCAAAATCAAAGGTTGCAGAAATGTAACGCAGTAAAAGGGATGTAATCCAAGAACTGAGTTCCTCAATCGTCTTGAATTCCTCCATATGGGACATGAAATTTTCATTCAGGTGAAAAATTTCATTTATATCCGCTCCGGCATCTACCGCCGATCTGGAGATGACAATCACCAGTTCGGCTATTCGGGGAAGAACTGCCTCCAGTTCGTAATTATTAGATATATAAATGTAAGCAAGAATCTGATTCAATAAAGCCTGGGAAGAATCCTTATCCTTGCTGGTCACGGCGTCTCTGAGACGCCTTTCGATTCCAATCGGATACGTGTAATATTCCCCGTCCGCCTGAATCCGGATACCCTCCATATACAGGGTGTTCAGGCACTTCTCTTGTTCATAGAAGTATTTTTCCATCCTGGAATTGGATGTCCCCGAAAGAAAAGAAGCGGCATCTTTGAGCAGTTCCGAAAGGCTTTGCACCATCTGGGGCGACCGGACCTTGAGGCCTGAAATCTTCTCATTCATACACATCTTCTGGTCCTCATATACCATATCTTCCTCTTCACCCATACGGATTGGGCCGGAAACGAGACCACCCAGAAGCTCTCCTGTCTCATCGGTGATGGAAGCGGCAACCAGAATAAGCCCTAAAGGACAGTGATAAATATAGGACCCGCTCCATCTGTATGCCTCATGACAGCCGTATAAAAGTATATTCAGGCTCCCGCATTTATCATCCATACAGTTCTCACAGAAAGTGCATACATTCTTGTCATTCAGGATTTTTTTTTCTTTATAATTTACCGGGGTGCAGTATTCTCCGGACACATTATAAAAATTTTCACTGCATTTAACAACCTTTTCTCTCAGCTTATCGTCCATTTTAACCTCTGCAGAATCCACCGGTTACATTTCTATTTAAATATTATGCCGTTTTTTTCGTCCATGCTCTTGATAATGGCAAGGGATTCCAGACGGATACCTTTTTCCCTGACACGCGCTCCGCCTTCCTGGAAGCCTTTTTCTATGACTATGGCCGCGCCCACCAGCTGGGCTCCCGCATCTTCTACAAGCTGCGCAAGACCCAGGAGGGCACTCCCTTCCGCCAGAAAGTCATCGATAATCAGGACTTTGTCCTCCGGCTTCAGGAAATCCTTAGAAACAATGATATCATAAACTTTGCCGTGGGTAAATGATTCCACTTTTGAAGTATAGACATCCCCAGCAATGTTTTTCGTTTTTGTTTTTTTTGCAAATACCACCGGCACACAGAACTGCTGGGCGGTCATACAGGCAATCCCGATTCCGGATGCCTCTATCGTAAGTATTTTGTTCACCTGGCAGTCCGAAAACCTTCTTTTGAGTTCTTTCCCGATTTCCTCAAAAAGCACAACATCCATCTGGTGGTTCAAAAAACTGTCAACCTTCAGAATATTGCCTTCTTTTACTATACCATCTTTTATTATCCTGTCCTTTAACAGCTGCATACTATTCCCTTTCCTGCCTTCAATTAATCCTCCATCTCCAACAGCCTTTTTGCCATCAGCACACCCATTACGGAAGCCATCATGAGCCCTCTTGTCCACCCGCTGGAGTCCCCAAGACAGTAAAGCCTCTTTACATTTGTATTGAAATTGGTATCCATCTTCACCCTGTTGCTGTAAAATTTCAGCTCCGGCGAGTAAAGGAGCGTTTCCCTGCTGGCAAATCCGGGCACGACCTGATCCACCGCCTGGATAAAATTGATTATGTTAACCATGGCCCTGTAGGGCATTGCCGCCGTTATGTCGCCCGCTATGGCGTCCGGAAGAGTTGGCCTCACGTTCGACTGGCTCAGTTCCTTGTCCCAGGTTCTCTTGCCGTCCAGTATATCTCCAAATCTCTGAACAAGGATGTGCCCGTTTGCCAGCATATTAGTAAGCTCCCCCACCTTCTGGGCGTACGCAATCGGCTGGTTGAATGGCTCGGTGAAGTTATGGGAGCATAATATGGCCAGATTGGTATTATCTGATTTTGTGTTTTTATAGGAATGACCGTTTACCACGGTAAGATCATTGTCATATTTTTCCTGGCTTACGAACCCTCCCGGGTTCTGGCAGAAGGTCCTGACTTTGTTCTTAAAAGGTTTGGGGTACCCGATTATTTTGGATTCATACAGAACTTCATTGATTTCTTCCATAATTTCATTTCTGACTTCCACCCGGACTCCGATATCGACCGTGCCCGGCTGATGCGCAATCTGATGTTCCTCGCATACCCTCTCCAGCCAATCCGCCCCTTTTCGGCCCGTCGCAATAATGATATGGTCACCCATGATTTCAACAGCTGGTTTTCTGCCATAAACATCCTCAACCACAACGCCCTTACAGGTGGCATTATCCAGCAGGATATTCTCACAATGGGAATCAAACATCATTTCAACACCCTCGTCCAACAGATAATTCTGGATTTCCGAATACAGGGCATGGGCTTTTTCCGTTCCCAGATGGCGGATCGGACAGTCCACCAGCTTCAGGCCGGACTGGATAACCCTTTTGCGGATTTCCTTAAGCCTGTCATCATGTCCGACACCCTCGATCTTATCATCGGCTCCAAACTCCAGATAGATCTTGTCTGTATAATCGATCGTCTCCTGAGCCAGTTCGTGTCCGATCAGGGTTGGAAGATCTCCTCCCACCTCGCTGCAGAGGGATAATTTGCCGTCCGAAAAAGCACCGGCTCCGGAAAACCCTGTGGTAATGTGGCAGTACGGTTTACAGTTCACACATTCCCCGGTCAGAGACTTTGGACACCGTCTTTTTTCCAGCGGTTTTCCTTTTTCTATAATCAATATCTTCTTTTTTGGACCTTTTCTAACCATTTCAAGGGCTGTAAATATCCCTGACGGTCCGGCTCCGACTATGATGATATCATACTTCATGCAATCACCTTCCTTAATCATTTGCTAGCTTAATTCTACTTTGAATTATGATTTTTTTCAATCTATTCTTACTTATTCAAAAAACCTGCCATGAACAGGGTATGATTGCGAAGATTTTTGTCCAGTTCAGGATTTTTTTCCTCTTCTTTCAGGGTATTATTGTATTCCTGGATCCGGTCAATCAGCATATAGGATTTTACTATAAGGCTGTTGGTCCTGTGCTGCACATCCCCAGGCGCAAGTTCAGATGAATATATTTCTGTCATCTGCTGCCGAATTTTTTCCAGAAGCTTCTGCATATACCCCATTTCATTTTTAACACGGATTGGAAAAACATATTTATTGGCCAGGAAAGCGATCCCCGCCCCCACCAAGGTGTATCCAATCCGCTGAAGCATCATCAGTGGCACGCTGGGCTCCAGAAGATTCAGCGACAGAGCTGATCCGGTGATGTAGGTGACCATAAATGCATAGCTATCTACACAGTAAATCAAAAAATTGAAAATGGTCATCAGAACGACCCGCGCCCAAAAAGATTTGAATATCGCAAACAATATCATACAGATGATGATTCCGGCCAGGGATCCCCTGACCCTCTGAATAATCCGCTTCATCGTATTTTCGTATATCGGAATCATCATAAAGAACACGGAAATTGCCATCCAATAACTGTTATACTCCGGTACCAGATACCCGAATACCAGGCATGGAGTGACGATCAATACCTGGCGCAGGGCGAAGCGAAACCGAAATCTCCTGACGTCCGGCTTGGCCTCCCTCAATTTCAGCTTACGGATATCTGTTGTAACCGTATCGTCTTCCAGAGCGGCTTCATATTCTGCGACCAGTTTTCTTATCCCCTGCGCATCGCCCTGCTGGGCGAGATATTGAGCGGTCTGAAAACAGACAAGAAATCTGCAATACCGGTTTGCATCCGGCTGGAATTTCAAGGCCGCCCGATTATCCGAATAAATTTCGTAGCTCATTTTTCGGTTCAGGCTGCAGATATCTTTCTGCAGATTATCTTTCTTGTCCTGGTTTCTTTCCTCCACCGCATCTGCCAGGTCATAGCTCAAGGATAACCCTTCTCTCGCATACTCTTCAAGTATGCAGGTCTTTTTTCTTCTCTGGGTGATTTCAATGAACAAAAAAATAATCACAAAGGAAACGAACAGAGCCATCCACCTGGTCAGGATTTCTGTTCCCCTTGCGGGAGAAATCTGAAAGAAGATTAATGCCATCCCTGCCGGAAAATAATTGTTGGGATTATATTCGTCAATGATGTAGTTGGCAATCATGAAAAGCGCTGCGGCATTCATAACAATATTTAGTCCGAGGTTCAGAAGCGCCAGCCAGGCAATCAGCGCCATACCCGCATATATAAGAAAAGTTTTTATCATGCATCCATAATGATGGCGCATATTGCGGAAACGGAGATAGGAGAGGGTTGCAAATGGCCCTATCAGGGTGTTTTCTATTCCGAACAAAAAATAGTTCACAAAAAAAATAATCGTTATCACTAACGTCGGTGCCCATGCCCTCTTGAAATATTTTTTTAAGATTGAAAGACTCATGCATTTCACCCCCTTTATCGCTATATTAGATTACCATATTGTCTAATCACAATCAATTTATTCTTGACTGCGAATTTTCTATCTGATATAATCCACTAAACCGATGAAGCGGAGATAACGGTATAAAAGTGCTTACAGAGAGTGGGAATTGCTGGAACCCTGCAGATTACTTTATATCAAATGGACCGCAGAGGGCGAGAGGAAAAGCCGTCTGGCTTAGTATTTTAGACGTCCGCCGGCGTTAACGGCAGAGAATGTATAGGCATTTTCGTAAAAGTGGGTTCTGTCACAGAACCAAAAAAGGTGGTACCGCAGATATTCAGTCTGTCCTTTAGAGGACAGGCTTATTTTATTTTTCACCGGCAGACAACTGCTGACAAATCCAAGGAGGAAGCAATAATGAAGAAAAAAGGAATGAAGCTTATCGCATTGGTTTTATCATGTATTCTGGCAGCATTTTCCATTACGGCATGCGGAGGATCCGACAGCGGCAGCGAAACTACCACGGAGGATGGCAGCCAGAAAGTCTATAAGGTGGGCATCATCCTGCCCATGGACCACCGTTCCCTGAACCAGATATCCGATGCCATAGCAACGCAGCTGGAAGCGGAACTGGGGGACAATGTTGAAATCATAGTCAAAAATGCAAACAACGACACCTCCCTGCTGAACAGCATCATGCAGGAACTTGTTTCGGAGGATGTGGATATCCTGATACCGATTGCAACCGGCACCGCCCAAATAGCCGCTACGACTACCTCCGATATCCCTATCGTATTTTCGGCCGTCAGCTCACCGGTTGAAGCAGGTCTTGTAACTTCCCTGAACGAGACAACCGGCAATATCACAGGTGTTTCTGATAACATTCCTGTAGAAGATATTATCGACCTGGCTCTCTACCTGGATCCGGGCATCAAGACCTTTGGACTTCTGTATACCTCCTCTGAGGTGAACTCCAGCGTTAAAATGGAGAAGGCAAAAGCTTATCTAAACGGCCTTGGAATCGCTTATAAAGAAGGAACAATTACAAACACTTCCGAACTCCAGCAGGTTGCAAGCTCCCTTGCTTCTGAGGTAGATGCTTTCTTTACCAATGATGACAATACGGTTGCTTCCGCCATGCCAACATATGTAGATGTAGCCAATAAGGCCGGAATTCCCATTTTTGTAGGGGCAGATTCCATGGTAATCGACGGCGGAACCGCTACAGTAGGCATCGATTATACACTTCTCGGAAAACAGACTGCCGATATGGCAATTCGTATCCTGAAGGGAAGCCCGATATCCGACAATCCGGTTGAATCCATCTCTGAATATTCCAAGGTCATAAATACCACCGAGGCTGAACTTCTCGGAATTGAACTGACCGATGAAATTAAAAATACTTTTGTTTTGGTAGGAAGTGAAAACTAATGTCTCTATTGATTATCGGTTCCATACAATTGGGACTCATATACGGTCTTCTTGGGATGGGGCTCTATGTCCCGTTCCGTGTTTTGGATATATCAGATATGACTACCCAGGGTTCATTTACCCTGGGTATGGTTGTTGCAGGAGTTCTGACAGTGGCCGGTTATCCCGTGGCCGGTTTGTTTGCGGCTATGCTTTGCGGTGCGATTTCAGGACTGATTACCGGTGTTCTGCATACTAAGTTCAGGATTTCTGCCATACTTGCCGGTATTCTCACCATGACTGGCCTTTATACTGTTAATCTTTATGTCATGAGTGGAAAGGCAAATATTTCCCTGATTGGAAAAAGCACCATATTCACCGATTTTTACGGCATTATTGGAAATGAGCTCATATCTGAAACCTCTCTCCTGGCAATCATAGCCGCTGTTACCATCCTGATTGTGGCTGTGTTTTTCAAAACCAGGCTGGGTATTGCCATACGGGCCACAGGGGATAATGATGACATGGTCCGGAATTCCTCTATTAATTCAGACAGGACAAAATGTATCGGACTTGCCATAGGCAATGCTCTTACTGCTCTGTCAGGAGCGCTGCTCTGTCACTATAATCTATTTGCGGACGTAAACTCAGGCACTGGTGTTCTTGTTGTGGGACTTGCGTCTATTATCATTGGCGAAACGCTGTTCCGAAAAAACGGTGTAACAAGAGGTCTCATTATTACTGTTCTGGGTTCCATCGTATATCGCCTGATCATAGCTCTGGCGCTGAAGGTCAACCTGCTTCCCTCCTTTGCCCTGAACCTGATTTCAACCCTTATCGTAATCGTTGCATTGGGATTCCCGACATTTCGTGGGATGATGAACCGATACGCAAAAAAAAGGAGGGTCTCGAAAAATGGGTAAAGTGATTTTAGAAGTCAAAAATATATGCAAGACATTTTTAAAGGATACTCCTAATGAAAAAATTTCCCTGGATCATATGTCCCTTACCCTCGAAGAAGGGGATTTCGTTACCATTATTGGCTCAAACGGGGCTGGAAAAAGCACCCTGTTCAATGCCATCAGCGGAACGATCGACATAGATGAGGGAAGCATACTCCTGGACGGAAAAGATATTACATTTATGAAAGATTATAAGAGGGCCTACGAAATATCGCGGATATTTCAGGATCCCATGAAGGGCACAGCCCCCAATATGACCATTGCGGAAAACCTGGCTCTGGCATATACCAGAAAGGCTGGCAAATCTATTTTTCCATTGAACCGGAAGGATATGGCTTACTTTTATGAAATTTTGAATATGTTAGATATGGGGCTGGAGAACCGTTTGAATACAAAGATGGGAGTTTTGTCCGGTGGGCAGAGACAGGCGGTTTCCCTCCTGATGACCGTCATCTCTGAACCGAAGCTTCTGCTTCTGGATGAGCACACGGCAGCCCTGGATCCGGCAATCTCCAAGAAGATTTTGGAGCTGACGAACTATTTTGTAGATAAATATCACATAACAACCCTTATGATTACTCATTCTGTCAAGGATGCCCTGGAAAATGGAAACCGGATGATAGCCCTTGCCAACGGGAGGATTAAACAGGAATTCAGTGCAGAAGAGAAAAAGCTTCTGGATCCCCTCCAGCTGGCAGGAATGTACGAATAAAAGAAGGTTCTGGCTAAAGCCTGCTGATAAACTCAGCGGCTTCCTGCCAGGCTTTTTTTGATTCTGGAATAAATTTTAATGCCATTTGAAATACATGAAACATTCCTTCATACACGCTCAGGCAAACATCCACACCTTGATTTTTGGCTTTGGCTGCAATGGTAAGGGTATCGCTGAGCAGCATTTCTTCCGTTCCCACCTGCATCAGCATCGGAGGAAATCCCGAAAAGTCACCAAACACCGGTGAAATATACGGATTTTTAGGGTCCTCATCTCCGATATATTCACTGTTGAACACAATACTATCCCTGGTATTGCCAAAGACCGGGTCAACTTCGAAATTTTCAGAATAGGATTGCCCGGAGGCAGTCAAATCTGCCCATGCCGACATCGTCAGGACTCCGGCCGGCCGGAGTCCCACATGATCCCTCAGGTACATACATGTTGCCATTGCCAATCCACCCCCTGCAGAATCCCCTGCTAGGATAATTTGTTCATCCAGAAATCCTTTGTCTTTCAGCCAGAAATACGCAGTAACGGCGTCCTCCAGGGCGGCTGGATAAGGGTTATCTGGAGCGACTCTGTAGTCAATGCTGAGGACACTTACCGCTTTCCCGGTTTTAGCATATATTTCTGCGAACTTCCTGTAAATATTGGTCAGCGTCCCGACGTATCCTCCACCATGAAGCTGCAGGATAACCTTCTCAAATCCCTCTTCCTCCGCCTCAAGATACTCCATATAAAAGTTTTTTAATTTGATCCCCGTCAGTCTGAATCCCTCCGGTACCCGGTAGTCCGGCTCCGTTTCCTTCATCTTTTTTCTGAAGGTTCCATCCTTTAATTTTTTCCCAAGTAAATTATCAGAACGGATTTGACGGATCAGTTCCCGGACAAATCTGCCCTGTATACTCGATTCATGATATTTCATCTGGCACCCTTTCCAATATAAATCAGACTCGGAAACGTCTTTTGATTTCAGTTTTTGCCGGTTTATCACCGATAATGAGCGTTCCCGTGAATAATGCCACTGAAGCAGCAAAGGCAATCAAGGAGAAAAACAATTGGTCCGAAACTTTCGTCAGGGCTAGTATCAGAAGAATCAAACTCGTCACCAGAGAAAATATCTGTAAGAGTATATACCCTGGCCAGTTTGCCCGGTTCACAATCATCAAAACAATAATGGCCAGATTCAGCAGCAGAACAATAAAGGGAATTGCAAAGCTCAGAGCCCATCCACTGTAGCCTATTGCGAAGTCAATTATCAGCACCAAAAGAATACAGGCAACCGTCTGGATAAAAATGGTAATGGTATGCTTTGTATTATTCTGTATGACTGTTTTTAAGGTGATCAGGCTGTAAACGACCGCTCCTGCGGAAATCACAGACCAAAATATTCCGGAAAAGGTAATATAATTAATCACCGCCATTGCAACTATGCCTATAATTGCCATAAAATAATATATCCTGTACAAAACATTGAACTTACGGACTTTGCTCCGAATGTCCGGATATGCCTGTTCCCTGTCTTCTTCCTGGGACGCCCCATGTTCCAGTACACTGCTGCACAGCGGACATATCAGAGAATTATCCAGAACTTCAACATTACATTTTCTGCATCTATTCATAATAGACCCCATTACTTTCTATTGAGACATTGATCCCCTTTTCTGATATCTTTCTAAAAAAAGTTTTCTGTATGGACGTCCCGGACAGATAGGAGCTAAAGGAAAAGGCCAGCGTTTCATTGTATGAACATACCGCGCACTTTAGGTTCTGCCTGGCTGAAACGGATAGAATCACATGGAATTTTTCTATGAAACCTTCATATTCATCTCGTATATCCACCGAGCCCATATTGGTGAGGGTTGCCGTGTTTGCTCTGGCTGATGCTCGGAAGACCGCCTTTATCGCAATATTCTTTATGAAAAGAGGTACAGCCCTGACAATGATCCGCTTTTCATTGGCCACATTATAAGAAAAGAGCTTCTCCAGATTCTCCTTATTCGTCTGGGATTTCAGGTCCGCCGCAACTTCCATCATGACCTCTTCATAGGTATAATTTTCTTTTCCCGGCTTAAATGAAGCAGAAAGAACGGCAAAGAAATTTCTGGTCGTGATGGAGTCGAAATAAGGACGCAGGTTTACCGGCACGCAAATGTTAATTGCTTTCTCGGACGGGCTCTCATGAAGGGCTTCCTTGTACACGCTCCATATCAGCGTTCCCACCAAAAACTGGTTGATACTCACTCCCATTTTTTTGCATTCTTCTTTGAGCTGCGGAATATTTATGTAGCCATGAAACACTCCCATCTCCATAGGGTTCAGTTTTTCGTCCTTTATTATGAATGCTTTTTCTGTTTTATACTGTTTCTGCGCACTTTTTTTATAATTCTTGAGGTAGCTGTCCTCGTCATCCAGAGATGTGTCACTGCACAACGTATCTGATACAGTATCCACCAGCTCGGGGTGGCTCAGGCGCAGATACTGGTATGTCAGCTCTTTCAGGAAATTAAAGCCTCCCATTCCATCTGTCAGTACATGAAAAACCTCAAGGTTAATCCTGTTTTTATAATATGTCACCCGGAACATATAGTGATTGTTGGAATTTGAATCGATGTAGCGGCAGGGAAAATCTACTTCTTCCGCGACTTTTGGCGCATCCTTATGGTTAGTCTCAAAATAATACCAGAATATCCCTCTTCTCAGACGAACCCTGAATACATTAAACCATGGCAGTATTTCATCCAGTGCCGTCTGCAAAAGCTCAGGATTTATTTCTTCTTTCAGTGTAACTGAAAGCCTGTATACATTGGCCATACTCTCATTTGTTATCACCGGAAAAATGTTGGCCGTATTATCCAGTTTATACCATTTTGTTTCCTTATGCCTTTTTCTGACTTTTTTCCGCATAATCCATATCCCCCGGACATCCCCTATAGTTTTTTCAGATATGCAAAAAAGCCGCACCTATACAATTGTAGGTACGGCTTTTGTAAAGATGTAGTGAGCCATCGGAGATTCGAACCCCGGACAACTTGATTAAAAGTCAAGTGCTCTACCGACTGAGCTAATGGCCCTCATTCAAAATGCCCAGAACCGGAATCGAACCAGTGACACGAGGATTTTCAGTCCTCTGCTCTACCGACTGAGCTATCTGGGCACATCTAAACCTGTCTTTACGCTACAAAAGAATTACCAAGTAATCCTTCTTTCGTAGCTTATCAAGTTTGAGTTGCGGGGACAGGATTTGAACCTATGACCTTCGGGTTATGAGCCCGACGAGCTTCCAGACTGCTCCACCCCGCGATATTCTTTTTTTTTTGTAAAAATGGATGGAGAAGGATTCGAACCTTCGAAGACGCAGTCAACAGATTTACAGTCTGCCCCCTTTAGCCACTCGGGAATCCATCCATGGTATTTATATATTCTAAATGGGACCTACAGGGCTCGAACCTGTGACCCTCTGCTTGTAAGGCAGATGCTCTCCCAGCTGAGCTAAGATCCCATGCTTGCTTTCCATATTCACTTACGGTCCTGTCCTGGGTAAAACGACCCGAATGGGACTCGAACCCACGACCTCCGCCGTGACAGGGCGGCGCTCTAACCAACTGAGCCATCGGGCCACATATATATGCTGCACCTTCAAAACTGCACACAGAAGAAACTCAGACATCCGCCTATGACCTCTTGGTCAAGCCCTCGACCTATTAGTATCAGTCAGCTGAATACATTGCTGTACTTACACCCCTGACCTATCAACCTCGTCGTCTTCAAGGGGTCTTACTGGCTTGTGCCATGGGATATCTCATCTTGAGGGGGGCTTCACGCTTAGATGCCTTCAGCGTTTATCCCGTCCCGACTTGGCTACTCTGCCATGCCTTTGGCAAGACAGCAGATGCACCAGAGGTCAGTCCATCCCGGT
>NZ_FQYT01000033.1 GCF_900141895.1 Parasporobacterium paucivorans DSM 15970
CATATGTTTATACACTTAAAGAAAATAGAGTTTTTCAGAGTATGTCCAGAAAAGGAAATTGTCACGATAATTCTGTAATGGAAAACTTCTTTGGAATCATGAAACAGGAAATGTATTATGGTGCAGTTTTTTACAGCTACGAAGAATTGAAAGAGACGATAGAAAAATACATAAAATATTATAACGAACAAAGAATCAAGGAGAAACTAGGATGGATGAGTCCAGTAGAATACAGACTCAACCTCTTGGCTGCATAAAGAAATAGCGTAGCAGCTAAAAAGCTACTACGCTATAAAGTCTAACTTATTGGGGTCACATCAAGAGGGCATCTTTTTTTATATAAGATGTTTAAGCTTGTTCTTGTCAGTAATACGGATGGAACCCCTGGATTGCTCCAGAATTCCCTGGTTTTGGAAGGCTTTCAGCATTCTGGAGACGACCTCCCTGGCACTTCCAATGTATTTTGCAATCTGATCCTGTGTCAGAGTTATTTCATCGGAATCCGATTTATTTAGTTCATCCAGTAAAAAAATCGCAAGCCTTTTGTCAAAACTAAGAAAGAGTATCTGTTCGAATGCCCACATGACATCCGAAAAACGTTCTATAGTATTTTTATATGCAAAATTTTCCACGTATACGTTCTGGCTGTGCAAGCGGCTGAAGGCGCCTATGTTAAGCAGATAAGCTTCCGTGTCGCTCTCTGCGTCGATATGGACGTCAAAAGTGATATTGTTCAGTATGCAGGAAGCTGAAAGGACACAGACATCATTCGGAGATAATCTGTACAAGGTCACTTCGCGTCCGTCTTCGGAAAGAATGTAAACCCGAAGGCCGCCGCTTTTAATAAGGAGCACGCCCAGGCATTCACTATCTGAACTGTGCAGGTTAAAACCTTTGTTGTATTTCACTTTCACAATATTGTTTTCAAATATGTTTTTTTCGAGGGGATTAAGCTTATCCCAAAAATCAAAATGCGTAGCAACATAGGTTAATTCGTTTTTATCCAACATGAATGAATCCTCCATCTGTCCTGGATACACAATCTTTCTTTATCATTGAATATAGTAACACCAAATAAGAAATATTTAAAGCCGATTTTATTGGAATGAAAAAAGCCGGCATTGCTGTATTGTTGACACACGGAAGGGAATGGAATATAATCAATATTGCGAATGGTTTGCATTTGCAATATTGATTACTGGGAGAAAACTATGAAAAATATTATAAATCCTTTGCTTTTAACGGTGTTATTTGTGGGTGTGATTTTCCTATATGGGTGCGGTAGTAGAGAAAATTCAGGTTCTGAAGAAGGGAAGCCTATAATTGCAGTGTCCATTGTTCCTGAGAAGACTTTTGTGGAAGCGGTGTGCGGGGATCTTGTAGAAGTTGTCACGTTGATACCGCCGGGGGCCAGTCCGGAAACCTACGAACCGTCACCATTGGAAATGGAGAAGTTTGGTGACTCATCCCTTTATTTTTCCATCGGCGTCGCCGCTGAGGAGGCAAATATCCTGCCGAACGCCGGAGACTTGGAGGTGATCCCACTTCAGGATGAAGTGGCTGCCGTGTATGAAGACAGGACATTTGAATCCGGGGAAAGAGATCCCCATATATGGCTTTCTCCAAAAAGAGTAAAGGTAATGATATCTGTCATCGCCCGTGAAATGGGGATTCTTGACCCGGCCAACCAAAATACCTATGAGAAAAATGCTGAAGCATATATTGCAAAACTAGATAAACTGGACGGGGAGATAAAGGATTCCCTGAAAGGCGTTGAAAACAAAAAAATCATTGTTTACCATCCCGCTTTCGGGTATCTTGCAGAAGATTACGGCCTTGAAATGTACGCCCTCGAAGAAGAAGGAAAAGAAGCAACTCCCCAGCATTTGCAGGAAATGATAAAGCTGGCAAAAGAAGAAGACATCAAAGTGATTTTTTACCAGGAAGAAATCGACAGCAGCCAATCCGAAGCTTTCGCAGAGGAAACAGGAGGAAAGACAGTACAGCTGGCTCCTCTGGCGGCCGATTATATCGAAAATCTTAAGAAAATGGCGGATACAATGGCGGAGGTGATGCAGTAATGGGAAAAGCGGTGCAGATAGATCATTTATCCGTCTATTATGGGGACACGCCAGCTATCAAGGATGTCTGTCTGGAAGTTGCTCAGGGAGAATTTCTGGGTATCATTGGTCCAAATGGAGGCGGAAAATCCACATTGCTCAAGGCTATTTTGGGTCTGATTCCTGCAAATACGGGAACCATACGTATTTTCAGCGACGGTCCGCTGGGTTATGTACCCCAGTTTGCGACAATGGATAAACGGTTTCCGATTTCAGCCCTGGAAGTGGTGCTGACAGCAAGGCAAAAACCGGGTCTGTCTTTGTTTAAAGGATATTCCAAAGAGGATCGGACGATGGCCCTGATGCAAATGGAAAAAGTCGGGATACAGAACCTGGCAAAGAGGCAGATTGCTGGATTATCAGGTGGGGAATTCCAGCGGCTGCTGATTGCCAGGGCGCTTGCACTGGAACCAAAGATTCTTCTGCTGGACGAGCCGACGGCCAGCGTGGATGCTGGATCCAGGACGCAGATTTATAATCTTCTTGAGGAGTTGAATAAAGACATGACAATCATCCTTGTGTCCCATGATTTACTTGCCGTATCGTCCAAAGTTCAAAAGCTCGCCTGTATGAACGGAGAACTGGTTTATCACGGAGAACCTGAACTGAGTGAAGGTGTTGTGAATAAATTATACGGATGCCCCGTTGAACTGATTGCCCATGGAGTCCCTCACCGGGTATTAAAAGATCATGAAGGAGGGATGCATAAATGTTAAGTGCACTGTTCGAATACCAGTTTCTTCAGAATGCCCTGTGGGCATGCCTTTTGGCCAGCATTGTATGTGGAATCATCGGAGTAATGGTCGTGGAGAAGAAACTGGTCATGATGAGCGGAGGGATTGCCCATACTGCTTATGGAGGCGTGGGACTTGGATATCTGCTGGGATTTGAACCAATAATAGGGGCCTTTATCTTTTCAGTCGGGGCAGCGCTTGGGATAGGTTATATAAAGAGAAAAGGTGGAGTACGTTCAGATATCATCATCGGTCTATTCTGGTCCCTGGGAATGGCGCTGGGGATCATATTCATATCTTTAATGCCGGGTTACCCGCCGGATCTGAACTCATATCTTTTTGGAAATATTCTGTCTGTAACAAGATTAGATCTGAATATGATGATTATAATGACATTTATAACAGTTGTTGTTATTATTGCATTATTTAATAATTGGAAAGCGTATCTGTTTGATGATGAGTTCGCATCCATAATAGGTATAAAGACAGTCTTTTTGGAATATTTTCTTTTGATATTGGTAGCTATGACAATCGTCGTTTTAATCAGGGTAGTAGGAATCATAATGGTGCTGGCGCTTCTGACGGCGCCTGCAGCTATGGCGGGCATTTTCACATCCGGATTAAAAAGCCGAATGATAGGGGCGGTAATATTTGGAGCTGTTTTCTGCATTGCAGGTCTTTGGGCTTCCTATGCCTTAAACCTTGCCTCGGGGGCATGTATCGTAATTTTGGCTGTGTCCTTTTGTTTCTTTGCATTTGCAGCCCGTTCCGTCAGAATGAAACAAAAAAGAAAAATTGCCTCAAGCCGCAATGAGTGAAGGGAGTTGTGCAGTTTGGAAAGAAAAAGACAGGAATATGAGGAAAGGCTGAGAACCAGAGGGCTTAGGAGCACAAAGGGACGCAGAGCCGTGTTGGAAACGCTTATGAAAAGCGGTCAGCCGCTGGCCGCGGAGCAGATTTTTCTATTGTTAAAAGAAAGGGACTCACAAATCAACCTTTCAACAGTTTACAGGACCCTGGAATCACTGGAAACGGCCGAATTGATTACAAGGATCAGTATCCATAATGACGATAGGATGCTGTTTGAATACAATTGTCTGGGGCACAGGCATTATCTGGTCTGCACAGAGTGCAAAAAAATCATAACTGTCCAGCACTGTCCCTTAGGAGAGTATGAAAAGGCGTTGGAAAATGAAACCGGATTTTCGATTTATGGGCATAAGCTTTATTTGTACGGGTATTGTCCGCAATGCAAAACTAAAAACACATGAGAGAGCTTCTCCTAAAGTTGAACTGCACCCCAATCGGAGTGCAGTTTTTTGTGTGAAAAATATCATATAGTAATCAACTTTTCGTTGTTCTGAAGGATTTCTGTAAGAGGAAGGCCCCATGGAATCACTTCTATTCCCAAATCTTCCAACTTTGCCTGTACACCAAGCTGTTTCGCACAGCTTATGCAGGCAGAAAATCGTACTCCGGCATGAACAGCCATTTCCATGGAATTCTGAATGCTTATATTTTCGGCAGCCAGCTTTGCGGTAGATCCCCAGATAATTACGGTCACCTCATCCCACCAATTGTGCAGCATGCTGTTGGTGGCATACATCATGACCATATATTGAGATGTATGTAGATCTGCATTTGTCCATAAAATAAATAATTTTCTGCTGTTATCCATAGAATCTCCTGAACTGTTTTTAATAATTATAGCATACAGGAGAGATACGTGTGAAGCAGCAGAGCTGTTTTTGTTTGCTTCTGCGTTGTTTTTTGATACAATAAAGAAAATCGAAGTAGTTTGAAACGGGGAGGATATGTGAATTTTATAAAATTAAAATACAAGGATATATTAATAGACACATTGATTGCCCTGCTGATCGGCATTATTGTGGGAGCGTTAGATGCCCTGTTCGGAAGGGTGTTGCTCGCAATAACGGAATTCAGGTATCAGAATATGATCCGACTCTTGCCTTTTTTGCCGGTTGCCGGCGTTTTCATCGTTTTGATGTACAGGAAATTGAATGAAGAATCCATGAAAGGTATGTCGTTGATTTTTCAGACAGGACACGGTGAGCGGGAAGTTATTCCGAAAATGATGGTTCCTCTGTTGATAATTACTACCTGGATAACACATCTGTTTGGAGGAAGTGCAGGACGGGAGGGCGTGGCAGTCCAGCTGGGGGCTGTTGCGGCTCATAACATAGGAAAGGCTTTTAGACGGCCCGATAATTCAAGAATATTGCTGATTACCGGAATGGCCGCAGGATTCGGCGGGCTTTTTCAGACACCCCTGGCGGCAACATTATTTGCCCTGGAGGTTTTGGTTGCCGGAGTTATCCGGCACGAAGCGTTGCTGCCGGCGCTGACTGCAGCATTCGTAGCCAGCAGGACATCCCATTTGCTGGGACTTGAAAAATTCTCCGTGAATGTTACGGATGCTTTGACATGGAATATACAGACTGTCTGGAAAATTGTTCTGATATCCTTCTGTTTTGGCATCGTTGGCGGACTTTTTGCTTTTACTTTGAAAAAAACCAAATTGATGCTTGGCAAACTTATAATTAATCCGGTTGTCAGAATAGCCATTATGGGCGTGATTCTGGCCATCCTGATGCTTCTTTTGCATATGGGAAGATATACAGGACTTGGAACAAACCTCATAGATAGCAGCTTCTCGAACGGCAGCATTTATTCATATGACTGGATTTTAAAGTTTGTTTTCACCATTCTCACCCTGGCTGCCGGTTTTCAGGGAGGAGAGGTCACCCCCCTGTTTGCTATAGGAGCGGCACTGGGCGTCCTGCTGGCCATAATGACAGGTCTTCCGGTTATGCTTGTGGCCGCTCTGGGATATGCCGCAGTATTCGGAAGTGCGACAAATACGCTTCTGGCACCCATGCTGATGGGGGCGGAGATATTCGGACCGGAGAACATCCTGTATTTTGCCATTGTTTGTTCAATTGCTTATGTTTTCAATGGAAATCAGTCAATCTATGGAGGACAGGTTCAATTCAGATACTTTGACAAATGAAAAAGGTTAAGGATGTGAAAATCTATGTCAATTGCGCTCATCGTTGTTGTGTTTCTTATCTGTTTTTCCGTATTTGTCAATGGTTGGACAGATGCTCCAAATGCCCTTGCGGCGGTAATATCTACCCGTGTGTTAAAACCCAGGGCGGCTATTGTGCTGGGAATTGTCTTTAACACATTGGGTGTATTTGTTCTGGGTTCTTCTGTTGCTGTAACCATGGCCAATATCGTGACAATAGGCACGGGCAGGGATGCCCTGGTAACATTGGGTGCAGTGCAATTCGCAGTTATAATATGGATTATTACCGCCTGGAGATTTGGAATACCTGCAAGCGGTACACATGCCATGGTTGCCGCACTGCTGGGGGCAGGAATATCCGTTGATGGGATGAATGCGCTCAATATGGAGTATGTTTTCAAGGTTTTAATCGGTATGCTGTCTGCGACTCTGGCAGGCTTTACTCTTAGTTTTATAGCTACGAAAATGATCAGGTTCTCTTCAAAGAATATAAAAAGGGGTCCGGCTGACAGATTTTTTTCGGCAGGGCAGATTTGCAGCGCATCCCTGATGATTTTCAGCAATGGAGCCCAGGATGGTCAGAAATTTATGGGTATCTTTTATCTGGCTCTTGTACTGGGAGGAAGATATCCCGAAGATATATCATCGGGTTTTACTATACCGATATGGATTATGCTCTTATGCGCAATCCTGATGGCGGCTGGCATCTCCAGCGCAGGGTACAGAATTATAAAACGCATGGGGATGGAAATGGTGCAGCTGGAAAAATATCAGGGATTTGCTGCGGAACTGGTTTCATCCGGAAGCATGATAGTTTCCACACTGGTTGGAATACCCATGTCCAGCACCAATGTGAAAAGTGCGGCCATGATAGGTGCAGGGGCGGTGAAAGGCATAAATAAGGTGAAATGGGGCGTTGCCAGGGACATCATGATTGCCTGGGCATTAACATTTCCCATATGCATTTTACTGGGGTTTTTGCTTGCTGAATTGTTCAGGTTCATTTTCTAATGTGGCATTAAGGAGGAGTTATGGGAGAAGAAAAGCGGTCTGTTGGTTTTGCCAGGAAATTTAAGGATAAATTTCTGAAAGAAAAAGTGGATTATTTTGAAATATTTATCGAGGGCGTCCGATTTCCATTGGAGGCGGCAAAAAAACTTCAGGATTCCATTTCCCATGAAGATATATATGAAAAGGATCTTCTGGTCATTAGGGAAATAAAGAAAGAAGGAAGCAAACATGTGGATACATCCCTTAGGATAGTGGAGGATGCGTTCATTACCCCAATTGATCAAAGGGATATCATTGAAATCCTGAACGGGATAGATGATATTCTTCACAGCATAGAGTCCGTTGCAAAGCATCTCTACATTATGAAAGTGCCAAAAAGCGATGCGTTCATGGTGTCCTTTGTTGATAACATCATCTCCATAAGTGAACGTCTATATGACCTTATGGTTATATTCAGAGAGTTTAAAAAACATCCGAAGGCAGAAATCTTCAAATTGATAAGCGAAATAGGAGATCTTGAGGAAGAAGGAGACAGAATTTATGCAGAAGGCATGATTCATATCTTTGACGTCGAAAAAGATCCGATTGAGCTCATGAAAAAAAAGGAAATCTACAAGAGGTTGGAATATTCCCTGGACTGCTTCAATCGGGTTGCAGATATGGTTGGAAACCTTATTGTTGCCACATTATAAAATAAGTTCGAATCGAGGAGGAATACGTGATACTGTGGGGAACATCAGCAAAAGATGTTGCGGGCGCAACGAAGTGCACGGATGTGTCATAGTATAATGAGGAAAAATCAGGAGAGTGATGAAAGATGGAAAATGTATTTTTGGATATAAAAGACACGCTGTTCAATATCACTGAAAAACATAAAGATGCATTAGATTTGCTTGTTTCGTTGGGGTTTGAAAAACTGAAGGATGAGAGCATGAGGGAAGTGTTTGGAAAATCCATTTCTCTGGAAACTGCTCTGAAATTAAAAAAGATTGATGTGCAGGTTTTTGAAAATCAATTGATGGAAAAAATGCGGGAGACAAAAGATAAAAATGGCGACTCGTCTATTCACAAAGGAAGTATTAAGATTGTGGGTGTTCTGCCATGCCCGGTCCGGGCCCCGCTGACCGAAGGCTTTGAAAAATGGCTTAACGAGCAGAAGTTTGATTTTGAACTGGATTATGAATTTAAGGCAGCATCTATGGGTGTGGACTGGCTGGTTGATGGCCTGGAGAATAAAACAGTGGATGAATTGCCGGATTTATTTATTTCTGCCGGATTTGACATATTTTTTGACAAAAAACTCCTCGGAAAGTTTAAAGCGGATAATTTGTTTGAAGATATAACCGGGATCGAGACCTACCATGAAGATTTTCACAATGAGTATATTCAAATGGAAGATCCAAACAGGCAGTATTCTATCGTGGGTGTCGTCCCTGCAGTGTTCCTGATAAATACGGATGAATTAAAGGGAAGGAAAATACCTTCATGCTGGAAAGACCTGTTATCAGAGGAGTTTGAAAATAGTGTAAGCCTTCCGATGCAGGATTTTGATCTTTTTAATGCGATTCTTCTCAATATATACAAGATATATGGAGAGGAGGGAGTAAGAAAGTTAGGGAAAAGCCTGCAAAGAAGCATGCATCCCGCAGAGATGGTAAAGTCCCACATAAAGAAACAGGACAGACCGGCCGTTACCATTATGCCATATTTCTTTTCCTGGATGGCAAAAGCAGAAGGTCCGATGAAGGCTGTCTGGCCAGAAGATGGAGCTATTATCAGCCCGATCTTCATGTTGAGCAAAAAAGAGAAAAAAGACAAGCTGAAACCAATTGTTGATTTTCTTGCATCTAAGGAGGTTGGGGAAATTCTTGCCCATAACGGAAGATTTCCCAGTGTGAATCCGCAGGTGGACAATCGTATTGATAAGAAAAATAAATACATGTGGCTGGGCTGGAACTTCATAAAAGAACATGACCTCAGCAGTCTGATCAAGGAATGCGAAGCTTTATTCAATAGCGGCGCAGAAAGGGAATGACTATGAATCTTGTAACTGTATCGGGGCCTCCTTCCTCAGGGAAGACCTCCATAATTTTAAAAACAATTGAAGCCATTAAAAATCGTGGCTTATCCGTTGGGGTCGTGAAATTTGACTGCCTGTATACGGATGATGACATCCTGTACGAAAAAGCGGGAGTACCTATAAAAAAGGGATTGTCGGGGTCTCTTTGTCCGGATCATTTCTTTGTAAGCAATATTGAAGAGGTTGTTGATTGGGGAAAAAGCCAGAATCTGGATCTTCTGATTACGGAAAGTGCCGGATTGTGCAACCGCTGCTCACCATATATTAAAGGAATAACGGCTGTCTGCGTTATTGATAATTTAAGCGGAATCAATACCCCTAAGAAAATCGGCCCAATGCTTAAAACGGCTGATATCATTGTTATAACAAAAGGGGATATTGTATCCCAGGCGGAAAGGGAGGTTTTTGCCTCCAGGGTGAATTCGGTAAATCCACAGGCTTTGATCATAATGGTAAACGGATTAACCGGGCAGGGGGCATTTGAACTGAGCACTTTGTTCTATGAAGAAGAACGCAGCATTGAGACAGTGAAGGGCAAAGAGTTAAGATTCCCTATGCCGTCCGCATTGTGTTCGTATTGCCTGGGTGAAACAAGGATTGGGGAAAAATACCAGATGGGAAATATCAAAAAGATAAACATGGGTGATGAAAATGATTAGAGTGCATGAATTGGAAAAACAGAAAATCAGAGACATTGAAAACAAATATCCGTTTGTCTTATCCTTTTTTGAAAACAATAAATTGGATATAAAAGATTATCAGGAAAACACTCTTGAAGAATATTTCGATTCTTTTGCCCAGGAAGATATTGAGGAATGGGCAATTGACATTCCTAAGCTAAAATCAGGTCTGGCTGCATTCATTAACCAGATGCTGGAATTTCTCGGACTTGAAAAGGACCGGGTGGATTATATAACAATAATTGCCGGGAAGGATAAGTACGGAAATAGGGAGAATTTTGATGAGCTTGTCGTACGCAAAGGCGAAATAGTATCCATAGTCGGTCCGACCGGGTCGGGAAAAAGCAGGCTTCTTGCAGATATTGAATGGGCGGCCAACAAGGACACACCCACAGATAGAATTATTCTGATCAACGGTGAGATTCCGGATAAAAACATCCGTTTTTCAACAAGCAACAAGCTGGTTGCGCAGTTATCGCAGAATATGAACTTTATAATGGATTTAAGTGTCCGGGAGTTTTTGGAACTGCATGCAAAGAGCCGGATGGTTGACAACGAGGCGGAGGTTATCCGGAAAATCATTGATGCGGCAAATGAGCTGGCGGGGGAGAAATTCGATCTGGACACACCGGTGACCAGGCTCAGCGGAGGTCAGTCCAGGGCGCTGATGATAGCGGATACGGCCATATTGAGCGCTTCACCCATTGTACTGATAGATGAAATCGAGAATGCAGGAATAGACAGAAAGAGGGCCCTCAATCTTCTTGTGAATGAAGACAAAATCGTGCTGATGGCTACTCATGATCCGAGTCTTGCGCTGATGGCAACCAAAAGGATCGTAATTAGAAACGGCGGTGTCTACAAAGTTATTAATACGGGTAAAGAAGAAAAGATGATTCTGGTTGAACTGGAAAAAATGGATCGAATCATCAATGATATGCGGTCAAAGCTCAGAGAGGGCCAGATTTTAGAATCTATCTAATAAAATCCCGGAAAAGATGTGTTGAAAAACGCATCTTTTTATTTTTTTGAAATTGGAATATTAAGAATATTCGGAAATATTTAGGATATTCGGAATAGTGCACAATAAAAGGTGTGGATGTTGACAATAATTATACAAAGTGCTAACCTTGAACAAGGATTAAATGATTCTATTATTTAAATTCAAGGAGGAAATTATGAAAAAGGTTAAAAGGATTATCGCAATTGCCTTTGCACTGGCATTGACATTTTCAATGACAGCCTGCTCAGGAGGATCTGGCGGAGACACGACCTCCGCCGACAAGGATTACATCATTGTAGGGCGGGTGGCTCCCCTCACTGGAGCACTGGCATCATTCGGAAAAGGCTCACTGGAAATGGAACAGGCAGCAGTGGAGAAGCTGAACGCAGATGGAGGCATCTACATCAAGGAATATGACAAGAAGCTCCCTATCAAATTCGTTATGGCCGATTCTGAGTCGGATACCACCAAGGCTTCCGAGGCGGCCACAAAGCTTATCAATGAAAGCAAGATTGATGTAATGATCGTATCCCATACTGTAGATACAGTAAACCCAGTTACAGCCGCCTGCGAACGTGCAGGCATTCCATGTATTTCTGTGGATGCACCGGCTGATGCATGGCTGAGCGGCGGACCATACACGTCCAGCTTTCATGCTTTCTTTGATACCAAGACAGAAATCTCCTGCTTCATCGATGCATGGGATCTGGCAGACACAAACAAAAAAGTTGGCATCCTTGCAGCCAATGATAATGAAGGCATCGAGGTATCCGCAAATGTGGCAGAATATGCCGAGGCCAGAGGATATGAAGTATATGATCCGGGCAGATTTACTTCCGGTGCCTCTGACTACACATCCATCATCAACGATTTAAAGAAAGCGGACTGCGACATCATCGTAGGCGTTATGATTACACCGGATTTCGCGACTTTCTGGCAGCAGTGCCACAGCCAGGGTTATGTACCTAAGGTATCCACCATCGCAAAAGCATGCCTCTTCAGGGCAGATGTAGCAGCTATCGGCGACAATGGACTGGCAAGCGGCGTGGTTTCTGAAGTTTGGTGGACACCGAACCATCCTTTCAAATCATCCCTTACCGGCCAGACATGTGCTGAAATCGGCCAGATCTGGACAGATCTCTTCAACGAGCCTGCAGCACCAACATGCGGATATAAATATGCAAACGTGGAAATCCTGGTAGACATCCTGACAAGGGCAGCTTCCCTGGATCCGGATAAAATTGTGGCAGCGGCAGCAGAGACAGATCTTGACACGATCGTGGGACATGTGAAATACAACAAGGATCACGTATCTGTCATGAGCCTGGTTACCGGACAGTGGGTTTACCACGAGGATGGAACCTGGACCCAGGAAATCATTGCCAACAAGCAGATTCCAGACTGTCCAGTATCGGCTGAGATGATTACTCTTCCGGGTGCGACACAGTAATTGTTTTTGGAAGTTGTTGTAATTAAATTTTTACTGGCTAAAATATAATATCTAACAGCCGCCATTGGTCATTATGGCGGCTGTAAATGAATGACAGTCAGTTAGGAGGAACCATAATTGAGCGAAATAAATGATAACGTAATACTGGAAGTGAAGAATCTGGGCATTTCGTTTGGAAATAATCATGTTCTGCAGTGCGTGAACTTCGAGCTGCACAAAAACGAAGTGCTAGGGGTCATCGGACCAAATGGAGCCGGTAAGACAGTTATGCTGAACATCCTTACAGGAATCCTTAAGCCCACCAAGGGCATTATCCTGTATGAGGGAAAAGATATCTCCCACCACAGCGTCTCTCAGAGGTGCCATGAGGGGATCGGGCGTACCTTCCAGGTGCCCAGGCCCTTTGAAAAAATGACCGTATTGGAAAATATCATGGTCGGCGGAGTATTCGGTGCGAAGCTTACAGAAAAGCAGGCCAAGGAAAAGGCCGTGGAGATAGCGGAGACCATCGGCCTGCAGGACAAGCTGCCTCTGTTTGCCTCCAAGCTGGGACTTCTGGACCGTAAGCGTCTGGAGATTGGAAGAGGCCTTGCCACGAATCCCAAAATCCTGCTTCTGGACGAAGTAGGCGGTGGACTGACGGAAACGGAAGTAGGCTATGTAATCGATATGGTGAAAAAAATCCAGTCTCAGGGCGTAAGCGTCATCTGGATCGAGCATATCATCCGTACGATGCTGGAAGGAACGGACCGGGTTCTACTGCTTGCGGAAGGGGAGAACGTCATCTGCGGAAAGCCGCTGGAGGTCATGCAGTCCAAGGAAGTGTCGGCAGTATACATGGGAGGAGATGAGGAATAATGTCATTATTGGAGATTAAGAACCTGGATGTGAATTACGGGGATTTCAAGGCCGTGAAGGACATCAGCTTAAATATAGAAGAGGGCTCCATCGTCTCCCTGATCGGAGCCAACGGAGCCGGAAAGTCCACCATCATGAACACTATAAGCGGGATCCACAAGCCCAAAAGCGGACAGATCCTGTTTGATGGCCATGACATCACCGGAAAGAAGCCGCATAC
>NZ_FQYT01000040.1 GCF_900141895.1 Parasporobacterium paucivorans DSM 15970
CACCGCTCATCTTGCCTACGCCGGAGGATCGACGGATATCTTCACAGACAAGGCGATGGATGAAGTCTATCGCTATTCAGCCGGATCATCCAGAGCAACAAACAAAGTATGTACCCACTCCCTTATGTTTGCCTCACAGCGGGCAAAGAAGCTAATCGATGACCATATGGTCAGAACGGTAATCGAGGGGGAATTACCGTAAAACAAAATGGGCGCAATGCAACTGTATTGTGCCCGAACTCATAACCACCGTGGCAGCATAGGCGAGCAGTTTTAGGCAGCTCCAGAGAGCAACGGGCGGACAAACTCAGAAATCAATAACATCCAGAAGAGACCAGAAAATTAATATACGCGTTGAAGGATGTATGTAATGGAATTGAGCCCGATGTGGCGATTGTATCTAATAATCTGCAGGTTGATTTCGATTCGGTGGGATTGGATTGCGAAGTTGTCCTTAAAGCGTATAAATGGATATGGGGGCAAGAAGATTGTAATTATCCTAGTGGTGAAGGAAGATGGAAATCAATGAATCCTATCTTGGAATTATTAGAATAGAAAAACGGGAGGCCTAAATGGCTTCCCGTTTTTCATCAGTATTATCATTTATGTATTCGATATGGACTTCTTTTGCAAAAATCTTGTTGAGAGTATGCCCCATTCTTTCGACGACGCCAACAACAAGAGCATTCCCCATGCAGAAATAGCGGAATTTTTCAGGCATGCCAGTATCCGTCCAGTTGTCCTCGAATCCCTGAATCCTTTCGGCTTCCAGAGGAGTAATGAGACGCAGTTTATTCGTGTTGGGATCCAAAATGACATGTGTGCTGCGGTTAAGACTAGACTCGCTGGTCAACATCGTTCGTGCTGGTTTATCGATTGGGTCAGGGAAAGCAATGGGACCCTCCGAAAATGTGTAGGTATGGCCTGTCTTGCTTGTGCGTTCAATCTTCTTGGAGCCCTTCAGATAGGTCCATTTTTCAAGATTATCTCCGAGATAGAATTTCTTATCAGCATTGCTGTCAATAATTTGGCGTATCGTGATTGGCTTTTCTTGAATTGGTACGACAGAAGATGTGGTGATGTTCCCATCGGTCATATATCCAGCGTTCTCAAAATCGAATTTGAATCTGTCGGAGATATCGGCTAATTCAGTGTATTCTAGCGCGGAGATCCTAAAACTGTCAGTTGCTTCTATAGGGAAAGTCTTTGCAAAAAACCCATTTGTATTGATGATGCACTGCGGTGTCGAAACGGAACGCCTCTGCCCGTAGGAAGTATCGTTTTGATATGCAAAAATGAAGGTTCTGCGCCGTCTTTGTGCAAATCCATATTCAGCAGCATTTATTACTCGCCATTCCACGCTATAGCCGAGCTGATGGAAGCAGGCTAGGATAATTCCGAAATCGCGTCCGCGCTGAGTACTAGGTGATTTAAGGAGTCTGTCCACGTTTTCGAGCAGAACGAATTTAGGCCGCTTGGTTTCCAAAATGTCTCGGATTTCCCACCAGAGTACACCTTTGACACCACTGATTCCTTTGGCGCCTGTCCTGGCAACGGAATAGTCTTGGCAGGGAAAGCCTCCTACTAGCAGGCTGTGGTCAGGTATTATGCTTTTGTCGACAGAGGAGATATCTTCATTTACATGATTTTCATTTCGGCCGAAATGATGGCAATAGCAGTCAAATGCATGCTGGGATTTCTTGCCGGGTTCCCACTGGTTGGCCCAGACGGTATTCCATTCTTTTGAAGAATGCTCAAGTCCTAGTCTGAATCCACCGACGCCGGCAAATAATTCGCATATTGTCTTATCTATCATGTGTTATCCTCCTTGAAGACTGTTCGAACGATCGTTCTATATATTGAGTCTATTTTACATCAAATAGCTGTGTGTGTAAAGAGCAAAATTTAAAGTGTATGATAATATTTTACAAGTCTCTTAACATAAACATTTTGGCAAGTGCATAGGTTAAGAGCTCTTTGTGGATTATATCAGGCTTCCGGATACAAGGCGTTTTGGAGAAAATGATTGAAAGGATCAGCCATTTACCTGAATCAGTTTGTAAGAGAGCAGCAGCAGCTCTCTGTTTTCGGCATCGTCAAGATCGAGGTTTATCATCTCTTTGATTTTATTGAGACGGTAAATCAGTGTGTTTCGGTGGATGGAAAGGCAGTGGGCTGTTTTTACCAGGTTGCGCTCATTCAACAGGAATTGGTGAAGAGTCATGAAAAGATCGCTTTGATATTGGGCGTCGTGTTTTTGCAGGGAAATCAGCTCCGGTGGAATGATGTTCTGGTTGATGTGCCCCTTCATAACGCTGTAAAAATATTTCAAAGCATAATCCTTGCAGTGATAGATGCTGCCCGGCAGTTTGTTGCCATAATCGATAGCGATTTTGCATTGCTCGTAATGTGATTTCAGATCCATGATGTTTGTGAATTCATAGCTTGCTCCGCAATAGCTCCGGCTTTGCTTCAATATGGGTGGAAGGAGCTGTGATAAAGTGAAATAGGAAACGACAGACAGGTTAACGAATAGAAGGATCGATGATTTATACTCAAACACGAAACAGCTGCTGAAGGATCTTTCTAACTTTCGGATCAGAGGGTTGAGCATTTCTTCATGTGAGAGCAGGGTATTAACCGCGATGACCATCTTGGGGGCAGAAGGGAGCCATGACTGGACTTTGAGACGGTGAAGCAGTTCTTCTTCCGATATCGGCTCGTTATCGAGCAGATCAAGAAAAATCTTATGATTTTCACGGATTTCGTGCTGGGCCTGGTTGTGGCTCATCCATATTTCAATCAGGTGGCCGAGTTCATCGCAGAGATGCATCCGGCCATTCGTGATGGGGTGATTTTTTTCGATGATGACAACACGGCCGACGAAACGGTTTTTCAAATAGAGATTTCTCCACATGGATTTGTTTTGAAACGCGCTTAGCTTGGAGGCCTGAACAAGATTGCTGAAATTTGCAGATTTGAAGTATTCACTCAGAAAATACAATTTTTCGAGTGAATTGCTTTTATTCAGGATCATCCGATCCCATTCCTCGTCAAAAGATCCAAGACCAAAACGGGTTGAATGGGCTATCAGCATGTTGCCGGAATCAAACACTACGAAAGGATCGTCGATGATATCCTGGCTGTTTTCTGTAATCTGAAGTACGGGACATCCACTGAAGATGCTCTCTTTTATGCTGTCGGACCAGCGGTTATAATAATCAAATGCGTCAAAGACGTCGTTCAGGACGGCTTCAAGATCTGTTGTCTGCAGGAGGATCATATCATGGCCGTGCACGCAGATGACTTCGCCTGAACCGGTAGGAATGAAGTCTCTGGCCAGTCCCAGGTAAACATTCTGAGTTTCAATTGTCAGCTCAGTCGAAAATATCCTGACACCCCGAAGGGTTGGGGCGCCGTCTTTTATGTGCAGTACCGGTTCGTATTTCTGCAGCCAGTCGGCCAAAATCCACATGCTTAGCTTCATTTCAGAATCTCCTTTTTGCGTGGTCATCTTCTGTTTAATAATAGTACGAAACGTACATAAAGTCAAAAAATATTCGCAAAAAATCCTAAGAAATAAACGCGTTGAAGATGCAATAACACTGAAGAAACCGGACCGTATACCATGTATCCCTTTTGCCCAGACATTTTCATATCTTCGTATGGGATATACTATGGAGGAGGCTATGTATGATGCGGCCAGAACACACGGAAAATATTAAGGGATTTAGAATATTGCCTTTAATTTTTCGATGATAGTCACATCTGCGGCCAGCCATTCCACGGAGTTCAGGTCATCCTTGCCCAGCCATTTGGAGTCGCTGTGTTCAAGAAGCTCCAGGGAACCGTTTTGGACGGAGCAGAGGAAGCATTCCATGTGCAGGTGGAAGCTAGGATAGCTGTATTCAACGGTGGTAAAGTGGCGGTCTATGGAGATTTCGGTGCCCAGTTCTTCCTGGATTTCCCGGACAAGAGCCTGTTCCGGGGTTTCGCCGGCCTCGATCTTGCCTCCGGGAAATTCCCAGCCGCCGGCAAATTCACCGTAGCCTCGTTGCGTGGCAAAAAATTCGTTGTTCTGGCGGATGATTGCTGCAGCTACATGGATGGTTTTCATGGGAGTCCTCCTAAGGTCTTCGTATACGATACTACTATTATAATCTTAGGGTATGTAAAGTGCAAGAGAAGTCCCGGCAGTTCATGCCGGGACTTCTCTGAGGATGATTAAATGGCAGGGAATGCCATATCTTTATAGTGTTTGTACTGTTCCTGGATCGAATCCTGACGTTGGAAGAAGTCAATCTTGGTCTCAATGATTTCCGTCAGATGCAGTTCACGGAATTCGTTGACATTTCTGTCGCGAATCAGGCCGTTTTCGGCAAGAACAAATCTGGTTCTTCCGTCTTCTCCTTTGACGAGGTCGCCTCCGGCACCGCATACGGGACACTCAAAGGGGAATTCCAGGCCGTCCCAGTGGGGCTCTCCCTTCATGACCAGGTTGGAATGGCAGTTCGGGCACATTCCCGTGTCTGGATCTCCCAGCCATTCTCTTTGTTCGAAAGGAGTTTGAATGGATTTTATGATATTTTCTCCCAGTTTGTGAGCTCTTTCAAGCTGCTCCGGACGAAGCAGGACATTCCCGGGCCTTCCGTTGCGGGTGGCAAGCATTTGATCCACTACCTTGATGGATTGGGTGAACATAGTGGCTCCGATTGCTTCCAGAGTCATCGTCTGCCAGTCGCGGCAGGAACCGCCGCAGGCGATTACGCCGGCTATCAGATGCGGATCCTTCTTGACGGAACCGATTTTAAGCCGGAAGGAAATCTCGTAGGCCAGAAACCGCTGGCCGAATGTCAGATAAGTCGCACTGGGCAGCAGGTCATACGTTGGAACTCCCAGGATGATAGCATCCTGCTGCTGCATGACATGGACAATTTTGTCCATGTCATCTTTATTGTCGAGAATGCAGCCGGCATCCTTGCCCAGGCCCATCGCCATCGTGCAGGCCTCACATCCCTGGCAGGCCAAAATGTTATAGTCGAAAAGATTAATCAAAGTGCATTCCGCACCAGCATCTTTGCAGACGCTCAAAGCTTCTTTAACCAGAATCTCGCTGTTTCCGTTATGCCTTCCGGCAACAATCCCTAATACCTTCATGTTGCAGTCTCCTTATCCTTAATGAAATGCTCAAATGTTTACAGTCTTCCTAAAAGTGCATCATCTGCTGCTTTGCCAACCTTTTGGCGCTCTTCATCATCAATATCTTTTATATGTTTTCCGCTGAACGCAGACATGAGAATTACACTGAGGATACCTCCGACGAGGCATGCGATAAATACGCCCCTGACACCGGCCATACTGAAAAGCAGGGTTGCAATCAGCATTGGGCCGACCGCTGACAGCAGGTTCGCAATTGCATTAACAAGTGCAAATACAGATGAAAAATCCTCGCCCCTCCAATACTGTGCAGCCATTGAAACGGTGTAGTTGGAGGAAGCACCCATGAATAATCCGAGAATAATAAATGCGACAACTACCAACGCTGAAGCGTTCATCGCTACGCCGATCAGACCAAGAACTGCTGAAAT
>NZ_FQYT01000012.1 GCF_900141895.1 Parasporobacterium paucivorans DSM 15970
GTATTTACAAGCGGCGTAAAAACTGCCAGTAGGTTATCTACTGGCAGAAAAGATTTATATTTTTTCAATTGTCTACTTGACGGGAAGCAGTTCAACATAGCTGCAAGGGCGAATTTAAAAATTTTGTATCAAACTTGTATCAAAAATGAATTCTATACCACTAAAAGTCTTGAAAACAATGGATCGTACGTATTCCATATGCCATATATTATGCATGGCTTTTTTTATTTCGTCAATCCGTATAATAGGAGGCGGCCCCAGCCACCCGGCGGTTCATGACCTTGTCTATTTCCACGCAGCGGGCAATAACGCTATGAATATTTTCGCTGATCTCGATGATTTTCCTGTAGTCATTTTTCTGGATTCCGTCCGGTGCGTCCGGCTTAAGACAGCTTCTGACCAGGTCGCCTTCCTCCCTGGGGAGGCAGTTCGTCATCAGGGAAATGGCTTTGTCGCAGGCATCTGCCTTATCCATCTCCTCCTTGCGCATTTCCAGGACCATCTGGATGGAAACCTGGTCATTCCGGGAAATGGCTTCCCCCAGCTCCTTCGTCAGACCGAGTATTTCGCTGATGATATTATATTTTCTCTGAAGAAGCCGGATTATCCCCAGCAGAATTTCGCTATACTCCATATTCCACCCGCCTAATTATACACTTGCCTGGCCGCTTCACGAAACGTCCCCCGCAGGTCTTCCGCAAGGGGCTTCAATTCCTGAATAAGCTTCCCATTCCGGCTTGCTTGTATCCTGGACAGCTCATAGAGGAAGAAATCGTACATGCGGCTGAGCTGCCCGCTGACTTCATACTGGTGGTTCAGGGTCTTCTTCAGGTACCGTACGATTTCCACGGACCTGTTTACAGACTGGTCAAAGAGCTCAAAATTATTCTGCTCCAGGGACAGCTCCGCCCGCAGGAGTCTTTTCACCAGTTCATCCAGGACCAGAAGAAGAAGCTCGCTTTGCGTCATGGTATGGACGGATTGTTCTTTGTATTGCTGGTATGCCTGCATATTCATATTTGTTATCCTTTCAGTCGTGGGTTTTCTATCAGCCAAGGGCTGAGGACAGCCAGCTGCTTTGTGAATTCATTTGGGAAATCAGGGTTTCCAGACTGGTGAACTTCTTGATGTACCTGTCTGTCTGCAGCTTCATCTGATCCTTCAGCCTTTCAACATTTCTCTCCGCGCTGTCTATCTCTTTCTGTATGGTGTTGTTAAGCACGCTGGCTGGGGCACTGGCAGAACCCGCCCGTTGAATCAGGATTCCCTTGGAGGCTCCGGTGGTTCCGGCATATTCCTTCAGAATGGTGGATATTTTTGCCATAAGGCCGCCCGCTTCCCCGGTGGTTTTGTTTTCAGTCCTTGTAAAGACATCCTTTACGGATTCCGGATCAGACTCGATCGCCCGTTTTAAGGCCGTCTCGTCCAGGACCAGCTTTCCGTTGTCCGAGTAGCTGGTGGAAACGGAAATCCCCATGGTTCCGAGAGCAGCCTTGTCCGCGCTCCCTGAAGAAAACAGGAAACGAAAATCATCGTACAGGCTGCGCAGGGTGCTGTCATTGAAGAGAAGTCCTGCCTTGGTTTTTCCCTCCCACTTTTCGATCTTGTCGTCGGTCATCTCCTCTTTTTGGGAATCGGTCAGAGGCAGATAGTCCCGGTTTCTCTTAGTAGAGAGCTGGGAGTTTACCATATCAAGAATCCCATTGTAATCTTCGATCATCTGCTTGACGGAGCCGACGATTTCGTCCGAATCCACAGTGGCTGTGAACTGGATTTCCTCGTTATCCGGCACTTCCGTGAAGACGCCAGCCGGCGCCTCCGTATATCCGAAGGCGCTTTTAACCGTCACATTCAGGCCGTCCAGGGTAAACGTATTCGTTCCGCGTACGATATCCATGGTCTCATTGGAACCGGTATATCGGACGGTGACCAGGGCGTCCTGTCCGGAAACAGAGTTCATGCTGCCAAAAACAGAGGCACTCTCCCCGCCAATTTCTACATTTCCGCTGGCTCCGGACGCCGTAGACTTAAAGGTGAATTTGTCCGCATTTGCCAGATAGCTGATTTCCACGTTGGCACCTTCAGTCTTATTGATAGCCTCCATGACCTCCTTCATGGTGCTCCCATAGGTAAGGCCCTGGATTTCCACGTTGTTTATGGTCAGCAGCAGAGGGTCTGACTCCGTTTTTGTCCCCAAACCGGCAGCTAGTCCAGACTCCAGCAGCGAAGCCCCCAGGTTCAGCCGGTTGGATTCCCCGGCGGATATTCCAAGAATGCCATCCGGTCCAAGAAGACCCGAATCCGCACCGGATATTTCCAGAACGGAGGAAGCATCGGGAGAGCCATCCGGACGTATAGCCGCAAAGGAAAATGAGGAATATTCTCCCACCGTGTTCAGAGAAACTTTGACTCTGCCGCTTCCAAACGCACTGCCCATGCTTCTCTGGACGTCTTCCATCAGCCTGTCCATGGTCGTTATCTGGTCTGCTGCCGGCATAGTGAGCTTTTTTGTGATCCCGTTGTAGGTAAAAGAAATGCTCTTTCCGGCAAGCAGATCGCTGGTTTTCTCCGGATGGGAAAGAATCGCCTCCGTTCCGGTAATGCCCCCGACTGTAATGGCGGAATCGGCTGTAAATCCCATGTCGGCAAGGACACTATCGCTGCCGCTCTTCAGTGCCAGAAGATTGCCATGGGCATCCAATTCCTTCAGGGTGAATTTTGTATCATCCGCCGTTACCGTCATAATGTCCGCCAGGGTAAGCCCCGTACCGACGCTCACATTGCTCAGTGCCTTATTTATGGAAGCTGTCGCATTTGCCATGTTGTCATATTTATATTCAATCCCATCCATCGTACCCGTCTCCAGCTTCACTGCATAGGATTCGGTGCCGTATGTGAACGTCAAGGTCTCCCCTTCCAGATTATTGATCGTTCGTTCTGTGGTCAGATCGGTGGCTATCAGCCCTGTCCGGAGCACCTGATCCGAGGCTGCCGAGGCCGAAGTGGCGCTGGCGTCCATGGCAAGCTGTTTGACGCCCGCTACTGAAAAAGACGCCGCACCGCTCAACCCGCCGGTTACAGAAACACAGCCACTGTTTTTCCCCACGGACGCGATATTGTTCCTGGCAAAAAAACTGGCGCTGGACAGATTGTTTTTGGATGTATAGGAAGTATACTTATTGCTGAAGTTTATCATAGCGGAACTTATGGTCCGGCAGGCCTCCATCTTCCATTCGAGAAGTTGCTTGCTTTGTTCCTGTTTATCAATCTTCGCCTGGATTCCGATGGTCATTCCCTTTATCAGGGAATCCGTATCCAGTCCGCTGGCAAGCCCGCCATATCCTCGTATGGTGGAGGCTGATGATGGCCCGGTTGTGCTGCTGATATTTGACATAACCTTACCCCTTTTCAGAATGATTTTAATATATACTTATTTATCGGCATATAGTATACTTTTAATAATATTTTTTAAGACTTTATTACGAACGGAGGATTATTTTGGCAACAGTTATCGTACTGACAAACCAAAAAGGGGGCGTCGGAAAAACAACCACATCCAGTGCACTGGCCGCCGGACTTGCTCTGCATAACAATAGAGTTTTGGCTGTAGATATGGATCCCCAGGGCAATTTAGGATTCAGCCTGGGGCTGGACATTGAGAATTCCAGCAATATTTACGATGTATTGACCGGAAAGCTCCCCATCCAGAGCACCATCCAGTCCACCCGCTACTGCGATGTCATAACGTCCAACATCATGCTCAGCAGCGCTGAAATGGGATTTACAGGTTCCGGTCGGGAATCCCTTCTGTATACAGCACTAAAACCGATACAGGACTGCTACGATTATATAGTGATTGATACGCCTCCGGCCCTTAACATACTTACAGTGAATGCCTATACGGCCGCCAGCCATCTGATTATTCCTATGGTACCGGAGATCCTAAGTCTTCTGGGTGTATCCCAGTTAAAAGAAACCATTGCATCTGTAAAATCCGCCTTTAATCCCAACCTGAATATCCTGGGTATCCTTCTAACCAGATACAACGGCCGGACCCTTCTGGCCCAGGAAGTGAAGGAAATGGCTGAAATTATTGCCGGGCAGATAAGTTCCATTGTCTTTGATACCCAGATTCGAACCAGCGTATCCGTAGCGGAAGCGCCGGCGCAAGGCGAAAGCATTTTTGATTATGCCCCCAGATGCAAACCTGCTGAAGATTATTCTTGCTTTGTTAAAGAAGTTATTGCACGGATAAAGCGTCAGGAGGTGTCTTAAATGCCCAGAAAAAGCAGTAAAACAACCCATGTGCTGAATCTGCTGTCTGGCTCCGAGGAACACGATGAATCCAGCATAACAGATTGTGCCGATTCGGGTGCTCCTGATCAGATAACAGTCGTAATGCCAAAAAAATCCGCTGATCCGGTGGCGGATATTATAAGAGCGCGGCTGGAAGAGGAATTCTCCCCCACAGAATTGGATGAGCAACCGCAGCCCCCGGAGCTGGCCCCTGTAGGCGCTGACAAGAATGAACCTTTAGAGCAAATATCTGAAAAGCCGCAGGGCGTGGATTATGCCTATGTAAATGTTATGGAACATATCATTCAGGAAGAAGTAGAAGGATTCTGCCAGGAATTTGAAACATGTACCTGCAGCCGTTGCCTGGCAGACATAGCCGCCCTGGCGCTTACCAACCTCCCCCCAAAATACATAGTAAAGGATTGCCTGACCATCTCGCCTCTCCTGAATTATTACAGGAGCAAATATTCCAGCCAGGTTACCGTCTCTCTTACCAAGTCTTCTATGAGTGTAAAGGATAAGCCTCGTCATTAAAAAAGACCCCTCCCAAGTTCCGGAGGGGTCTTACTGTTTTGATAAAAACACTGCTCTACTGACTAACCGATGGCTTCCATGAACTGGGACGCAATGACCGGATCAAACTGAGTCCCTTTGCATCTTTCAATTTCTTCAAATGCTTCCTCAAAAGTCTTTGTTTCCTGGTATGTTCTATGGTTTGTCATCGCATCAAAGCTGTCAATAACTGTCAGTATCCTGGCCAGATAGGAAATCTCTCCCCCCTTTAAACCCTGTGGGTAACCAGTGCCGTCAAACTTTTCATGATGCTGCAGAACAATAGGCACCACCTCTTCCAGCCCCTCAATCTGCTCGATAATGGCCGCACTATCCACCGGATGTTTCCGCAGTTCTTCCCACTGTTCCGGGGTCAGGTTATTATCTGCTACAAGCACTTCCTTGGAAACATTTATTTTCCCAAGGTCATGGAGATAGGCCGCGTAAAGTAGTTTTTTCTTTTCATGGTCCGCAAGTTTAAGATGATTGGCCATGATTTCACTGTAATTATAGACCCGGTCGACATGATTGAACGTATAGGAGTCCCTTGAATTTATTACTGTAATCAGAGTTTTTAGAGGTTTCATGACCTCCGTTAGTCCATCGCCCCCACTTGAACCTGTCTGATCAAATATAGAAGAATAGACTTCCACTTTATTTCTTCTTAAAAATTTAGCCCTATACAAAGCCCTGTCTGCTTCTGCAATAAAATCGTTGTAATTCTCCGTTTCCTCGGTAAGGGAGGCCACCCCGACAGATACTGTCATCTTCCGGTTGGGCAGGTATTCTTGACCCGGAAACCCATAAATGGAGACAGCATTTCGCAGATTATCTGCAACTTGGGCCGCTTCATCCTGGCAAATGCCTGGCATCAACACGCAAAATTCATCCCCTCCGTAACGAAAGAGAATGTCCTCCTGTCTAAGGCACATTTTCAAAACTTCGCTTATTTCCTTCAGGAGCTCATCTCCCTTATTGTGTCCGTTCATATCGTTATATTTTTTAAAATAATCCAAATCAATCATTACAAGTGAAAGCGCTGCATCATGCTGGATACTTTCATCATACATTATGCTTATCATGTCATAAAAACATCTGTGATTATAGGCCCCAGTCAGTCCATCTATGTTAGCATATTCGGTCAGTTCATCAATATGCGACTTTTCCAGTTTTACGTAATAGCCCAATGTCCATGCCACCAGGAAAAACATTACTATAAGTGCAATGTCATCTTCAAAATAGCGGTTTACGCCTCTTGTCCCTCCCATCAAAATATCCATAAGTATCACAGCACCCGAGGCTATCGAAGCAATGATTAAACCCAACTTCATTCCATGTTCAATGGTAAAGGAAACGATTACAAAGAGGAAAATGAATTTGTAATAACTTTCATTCGCACCGCTAACAACAATTACGGTAATAAATACGGCTAAAAATATAACGACTTCCAAAACCTGCAGAAATTTGTTCTTTTCACTCCGGTTAAAGACAAAAAACAAAAAAAACATTACAAGACAGATTACAATCAATGTCAAACCAATCGCATAAACACTATAATTATTATTAACAAAATCTATATTGAGCTTTGCTGAAAAATATTGAAACAGGGGGATTGCAGAAAAGAACAGGGCAAGCATCTTAAAAGTAAAAAACATTGTCCTGATTTGTCCCTGCTTCGCCTCTCCAAGATTTGAGATGCTTTTTTCCATGAATTAAGTACCTCTCTTACGAAATTTCAGTTAATCGTTGTAATACTAAAAATCAGAGACTTGCAAAAATTTCGTTTCGCAAGCCTCTTTGCCCTGTTATCTATCGTTGAGGCATTTTGGTTCTTCTGGCTGATAAAAATACCAGAAACATGCTGATGTTGCAATCGTACCAGCAAACAGTGTTGCAAGAGCAGTAACGGCTGCAAGTATTCTTGTCTTTTTCATTTGAAATCCCCCTTTCAAATTTATTCTATAAGATTATTATCCTATATTTTTAGTTAAGCAGAAACTCCCCTAAACCCGACATCAATCCAGGCAAAAAATACCTGCCCCAGCCTTGTCAGGGTGAGCGCTTGCCAAAGCATCGTCAGCCTGATAATAACCGCCAGACTAAAAAAACGTGTATTCCATCCAGTCAGAAAAACACAAACCATGGATAGCAAAAAAAATGCAGTCAATATCAGGAAGCTTTGTTTTCGTAATCTTTTAATTTTTTCGGGTTTAACAATTGGTTTGTTAGGAGTATCAACTGGAACCCGGAGATAAAAAACAACAAAACATAGCAAGTATATAAAAATGGATACGAAACAATTCAGATAAATATTTATGCTTATGTCAAAAATATATCTGGCCGCCGCAGACAGCAGGCTAATCGAAGATACGCTAATAAGGATACACCCTAGCATTGTGGCCGAATGGGCACCACCCGTAGATTTTCTTATTATTCCTACTCCCAGAAAAATCACAACACTTTCCATCCAAAAGCCAAAAAATAGTCCAAATATTGAGATGATGACAAAGATTGTAGCCATCTGAATCATTGCAGTCAAACCATAGGCAATTACTGCTTTTTTATCTTCATCATACTTCATTTGCAAACTAATTCTTTCAGCAGTTCTCTTCGCCCATCTTTCCATCGATGCCATTCCTTCCCCTCAATCGATAATTCGAGAAATAATAAGCCAGGATAATTAATACTGCAAAGAATAATGCGCCAGGCAAACCAATAATGGCCCGGTTTGAAGAAAAAAGCATCTGGTTTTCGAATTTCGCTTTCCCAATGATAGAAATCACGACTGCCACGTTTGCCATTTCGCTGACCAATAATATTACTGTAACCAACAACGCAGAGCGGATTGTTGAGAATCCAGGCATTTTCAAGAACATGATACATATCAGAAAAAGAAACAACATATTCAGTATGGTATGTACACCGAAGCTAATTGGAAGCATTCTCACCAGAAAAGATACGATGATAGTCAAAAGACTTGTGAGGACATAACTTTTCACCTCAATTCTTTTCCGGTTAAATGCATATATTCCCAGAACGATTATAAATCCCTGCAAAGCATATCCCAACAGGTATTCAAACAGTATAATTTTAAATAATTCCATATATTTTCTCTCTTTCCAATTTTTTGTTCAGTTCTTTAATCGAATAATAGACTGTGATGAATACAAAAGAATGTATCAGCAGATCACCAATGCTCATAATGCTGTAACCCACATCGATATAATCTGTCAGGAATTTGAATCTGACAGACTCGTTGCCAAGTATATGTATGCTATCTGCTGTTTGAATAGCAGATGCATCAAAATATCCGGTGATTTTGGAAAGTGAAGGATAGACCGGCATTTTTCCTCCATTTTGGATCATGACAAATTTATTCAGAAAAGTGCCAGCAATTATCAGGCCGGCGCCTAAAAGCCCCTGTTTGTATAATTTAAAAAACATAATCGGAATTATCAACGCGAACAGAAAGATATTGTTCAGAATGGCGGAATACATTATAAAATCATAGTTTCCCATAAATACACTGCCTTGCAAAAAAATATATAGTAATTCAATAGCAAAATATGGGTATAACACATAGGCCTTCATAAGCGGCCGCAGTCTGTACCCTTTCAATTTCCCACACAAAAAAGCTAACAGCAAAAACACTAACATGATGTCTTCCTTTTCCATTAAACTTTATGTCACGATAGATTTAAATGATTATAACATAGGTTGTTCACCGCTTCCACATTTATTTGTGCATAGTTCCTGTTTTTGCCGACAAATTAATATTTTTCGCTCCATTTTTCGTATTCTTTGGATGCCATTTGCTGGGAATCAACACGAAGATCGTTAATTTCCTGGAAATTATCTATGAGCAATTTTACAATTCTGCCGTCTAATGCACCATCTTCAGCCTGGTTTATCAGCAACGTTGCAGCCTTATCGTCACGCATTCCCTCCCGGTAGGGCCGGTTTTCTGTCACAGCAGTAAATACATCTGCCACGGCCATTACCCGAGATCCGAGAGCCAGATTCTCTCCCGGGATATGAAAAGGATACCCTTTCCCATCCAGCCTCTCGTGATGATAGGACGCCCAGACATTAATTGTGTTGAATTGAGGTATGGTTTCCAGAAGACGGTAAGTATAATATGCATGGGAACGGATTTCATTGAATTCATCTTCATTAAGACTGGTCGGTTTTTCAAGAACATCATTATCTATGGCTAATTTCCCAATATCATGCAGATAGCCTGCTACAAGGAGCATCTTGCATTCCATGGGTGAGAAACCGATCAGCTCGCCCAGTTTTTCAGCTGTTTTTGCCACTCCGGCTGAATGTCTTGCCGTGAACTTACTCCTGAAATCGATTATATGGGAAAACACTTTTGCCAGGCTGATAATATCCCCCATCTCCAAAATAAATTTTTTGTTATCTCCCAGTGGGAGCGTATTTACCGGCGATACGGACATGATATCCAGCCATATATATTCCTTTTTGCTTATAGCCTCGAGAGCATCCACCACCGCAGGCATAAACCGGCTGTTCTCTTCTTTCCGAATTTCTGCAAGAACTCCGGGAAGCTGGGACAAAATATTTTCGGACTTATTGATTTTCAAACAGGTTCTGTCCGCCAAGTGTATGATATGGCTGCCGAACGGGACCTCCTGCCCCTTGAACTGTCGTCCGGTTCCGCTATCCCAGGGCAAATGATGATACCTTACTATATTGGCAGGTTTTCCCATGGGGCTGAATTTTTCCATAAGCCTGGCTCCTCTGAAAGCATGATCACAAATTCCAGCCGGTTCGTCCATGGAGATCCTGCGTCTTTCTTCCGTTGAAAGAACACCCAGATCATGAATCAGGGAGGCCAGAAATATCTCACTTTTTTCCTGATTTGAAAGTCGTAGCTCCTCAGCCAGATGATAGGAAAGACAAGCTACCTCCTGCTGATGATTGACGGCACCGTCAGCCGCCAGGTCCTGTGCATTGGAAAGGCACAACAACAGCTCATATAGGTTCACTCTGATTTTGTCCATCTATTTATTCTCCTTACTCCACGGCCAATTACGTAAAAGCAATATCCAGAACCATCATCAGCACAAACCCGGCCATAGCCCCCAATGTACCAATATTGGAATGTTTGCTGTAAGCTTCCGGAACCAGTTCGTCCACAACCACATAAATCATGGCTCCGGCCGCAAAGGAAAGCATAAAGGGCATAATATTGACAACAGCAACCGCCAGCAGTACGCCCAAAAGACCGGCCATTGGTTCCACAATTCCCGAAGCAGCTCCAAACAGAAAGGATTTTTGCTTGGAAAAGCCCTCTCCTCTCAGCGGCAGGGAAATGGCCGCTCCTTCTGGCAGATTCTGGAGAGCCATACCTGTGGCCAGGACAAACGCTCCGGTAAGTGCTGCAGATGATTTCGAAGCCATTGCAAAGGCCAGACCCACCGCCATACCCTCCGGGATGTTATGCAGAGTCACAGCCAGTACAAGCAGTGTGGACCGGGGCATCTTGCTTTTAATTCCTTCCGGACGTTCAGCATCTGCATGAAGATGAGGCAGAAATTTATCCAGCAGGAAGAGGAAAATCCCCCCTGAAATAAATCCAAGGGCAGCTGGCAGCCATTCGATGTCGCCCTTTTCCTTTGACATTTCAATAGCTGGAAGTAATAAAGACCAGACGGAGGCCGCAATCATGACCCCTGATGCAAATCCCAGAAAGGTCTTTTGCACTTTCCCTCCTGCTTCTGCCGCCACGAAAAATACGGTCGCAGCTCCAATAACCGTGGCCAGAAACGTGATGCCCGTTCCAATCAAAGCAAGTACTACCGGTGAATTGATTTCCTCCATCCTTGTGTCCTCTTTCTTAAAGCAATAATTCCCTGATTTCTTTCCGTGTATCCGGATGCTCACGCTCCTGCAGATCCGGTTCAAGGTCTTCCTTCAGTCCATGCTTTCCAACGGCAATCACGGTAATAATATCGTACTCCTGCGGAATATTGAATATGTCCCGGGCTTCCTCCCTTTTGAACCCAGCCATCGGATGAGCCACCAGGCCCCTCCTCCAAGCCTCCAAGGAAAGATACCCCCAGGCTGTCCCTGCATCGAACATATGCCAGTAATTGTCTTTACCATTATGGTTGAAAGTCTTTTTGGATACAATAAGGATCAGAACAGGAGCCTTATTTGCCCATCTCTGGTTGGATTCAGTCAATATCCCTCTCATCCGGTCAAGTGATCCCTCCTCATCAGCCAGTACGAACCTCCAAGGCTGTTCGTTAAAGCAGGAAGGAGCATACCTCGCCGCCTCCAGGAGGGCAAAGACTTCCTCCCTGTCGATTCTTCCCGGAGCCAGAGCCCTGGCAGACCACCTTTCTTTGATTTCAGTCATGATGTCGTAATCAAAGTGTCTTTCCATGTTTTTCCCCCTAATATTCTTCTCTCAGTCCAAACTCAGCGTTTTCTACCCACTCTTCCGCATTGGTCAGCATCCTGTCAATCTCATCCAGTATTGAAAAATGGAGTTTCTCCTGATTGATCAAAAATCTGAACAGTTCCTTTTCGTCATCACTTTGGGCATTTTTTAGAAATTCCGTGTAAAGATCGATGCTCTTTTTTTCAAATTCCAGTCCTGCCCTGTAAAAATCAACCTGACTGGGAATCAATTTCCCAAGAATTCTCACATCAACGGCCGATTCGAACACATTCATGATTTCAGTAAAAGTATCCCGATCATCCAGTTGGTAGGCTTTTCCTTCAAGCCTGGCTTTCAGTAAACTGGCATGCTTCTTTTCTTCCTCCGCAAGCTTGGCGCAGACGACGCACATCCCATTGCCTTCATGGAGTTCGGCCTGTTCCATGTAGTACTTCGCTCCGTCCTCTTCCATCTTAATCGCAAATTCCAAACTGTTCATATGCATTCTCCTTTTCTTTTTACTGCTGATAGTAAACCGATATGGCAATCATCAGCTGTCCTAAAAAGTAACATACCGCAACTAGTGTTGAAAAAATCCGCCTCTTTTTGATAAACCTGTTTATACCAAGAAACATATCTGAAACCCAGAATAATAATGCCCCCATCGAGAACATCCACTGCAGGGTCATCACCCTTTCTCCTGCCAGCAACATCATGACCGCTTTTGCCGCCATAAGAGTTACCAGAGCCGTATAAATGTTAATCGGAAGTCTTGCCTTTCCAAAATCCGGCTTCATTTTCAATACCACAATCAGGATGGCTGACAGCACGAGAATCGTCATGATGAATTCTCCGATTCCGATCCCTGAAAGAACTATCATTCCGGCAATATAAAATACCTGCGTGACAGAAAAAGCAAGTATCCCACAAATGAATCTTTTTTCGTCCGCAAATAGGAACACCAGAAAGTAATCCCCAATCATAGCCAGAATCAATCCACCCAGAATCAGCAGTGGGAAAATGCTGAAATCATGAACGAAGACTGCCGCCAATCCCAAAACGCAGAATATACCTGAAAGTACAAGCTTATATCCAGGTGTCTCCACCGATTCCCTTTTCCTGTCCATCCAGATGTAAATAGGAAGAAGAACAAGCAGATATAGGACACAGATTATAGCCGTTACCAGGATTCTTAAATCCATTTGCAACACCCCCTATAGTATTCGCTCCGGACTGGTGTATATGTTAATGTGATCCTTTCGGACAAATCCCATCATTGTAATCTTATTCATTTCCGCAAGGTGGACGGCTGCCAGTGTGGGAGCTCCCGGTGCCACCAATACCTTCACGCCACAGGAAAGTATTTTCCCGATCATATCCTGAGCCAGCCGGCCGCTGAATATCAGCATCTTTCCTTCCGGGGTCAGACCCTGCAGGAACATCTCCCCTATAACCTTGTCCAATGCATTATGCCGTGCCACATCTTCCATGAAGATCAGGATACCATCCCTGTCTGCCAGAGCTACACTGTGTGCTGCACCCGTTTTGTGGAACAGGTAGCACTTTCTATTAAACGCCTGATTTAAGCGGTGCACATCATCTGGGCTGAACACTGCATTTATCTCTTTTCTGGATTTTTCCTCCGCCGCAGGGGATGTCCTGAGACAAAGACCCCTTGCGTCCTCATCCACCATGAATTCGGCAACCTCATCCTGCATTCCTATCAGCCCTTTGGCAAGGCCGTGTCCGCAGGCAAGCTGAAGCAAATTATCCGGAAGACAGAAAAATTCTCCGCAGTTTACGCCGTTAATTTCCATCGTATATCTCTCTTCCAAAAGGATGCAGTCTTCCGCACAGAATCTGCCCTGTGGGGTTATTCTGGTAATCTGTCTCATTTTTATCGAATTCTCATATTTTTTATTTTGCATCTTTCTCCGTATCCTTATCCAGTCATTTCATTGAAGCAAATCCAATGTCCTGGCCTCGTTTTCTAAATTTTCAAAAAAACTTGCGATATGCTTTCCATCCGCCAGCGCGTGATTCACCAGAAGAGTCGTGGGCATCAGAACCCGACCATCTTGAATAAAAAAACGGCCAAAGGTAATGCGCGGGTTGCTGTCTGCCGGGTAGGGGGTCGGCTGGGTAAGGCCGGTATAGCTCACCCAGGGTACAGAGGATACAAAATAGAGGGAACCCGTTTCCGTTACATCTTCTATACTGGGATCCTGTATCGCCAGTGACTGTCTTTTTCCCGCATCCTCCAGAAAATCCTTAAAGGGCATGTTGAAATCCAAACGGCAATGACAGTATGTCCCGTCTTCCAGAGCCACTGTGTAGGAGGCTCCACAATGTTCGTATTCAATGATTTCGTCCCCCTCAATCCTCTGACGAAGCTGTGGAATCTGATTGGCCGCAGAAACGGCCAGGTAAATAATTGTATGAAAAAATGCATATTTTCTGGATTTGATTTCCGCAAGCAGCTCCGTGATATCAACGTTGGCCGTCACTCCTGCGTATGGGTTGTGAAGGGAGCGGAAATATTCAAAATGTTTGATGCGCGGATAAGAATCCATGTCCAGCCTTTTGATTTTCATCGTAGCCTCCTGATTTTACTTCTCGTCACATACCTGGAAAATATAGAATTTCAGATAATAGGATTCATCCGCAGCCCAGAGTATCGGATGATCCGGTGCCTGAGTACGGTATTCCACCTGGCGCAGCCTTTTATGGACGTTTCGCGAAGCCTGGTGCAGAGTCTGTGTAAAGAGCTCATATGTCATGAAATGGGAACAGGAACAGGTTGCCAGAAATCCTCCATCTTTAAGCAGTTTCATGGCACGAAGGTTGATTTCCCTGTAACCTTTGATGGCGTTCTTAACGGAATTTCTGGATTTGGTAAAGGCTGGGGGATCGAGGATTATGACATCGAACTTTTCACCTTTTTCTTCCATTTCGGGTAATAATTCAAAAACATTTGCACACTGAAAATGCACGATATTCTCCAGGCCGTTCAATTTAGCATTCTCTCTTGCCTGGGCGATTCCCAGTTCCGAAGCATCTATCCCCAATACGCTTCCCGCCTCAGCTAACCCCGCATTTAAAGCAAAGGATCCCGTATGAGTGAAACAATCCAGGACCTTGGCACCTTTGCAGAGTCTTCCGACAGCCAGCCGGTTATATTTCTGATCCAGGAAAAATCCGGTTTTCTGACCTTCCTTTACATCCACAATATATCGTACCCCGTTCTCTGTAATCTCAACATTCGTGTCAAACTCCGGTCCGATAAATCCCTTGAATCGCTCCATTCCCTCGTTTTCCCTTACCTTGGCATCGCTGCGCTCAAATATTCCCCGGATCTGTATTCCGTCTGCTTCCAATATCGACCTCAGACATTTCAGAATGGTGTCCTTTAGCCGGTCGATTCCCAAAGCCAGGGATTCAACAACCAATACATCCGAAAATTTATCGACAATCAGACCCGGCAGAAAATCCGCCTCTCCAAAAATAATCCGGCAGCTGGATGTATCCACTGTTTTCTTACGGTAATCCCAGGCGTTCTGCACACGCATGCGCAAAAAGGCTTCATCAATTTCCTGCTCCTTGTTTCTGGTCATCATGCGGATGCGGATTTTTGAATTTGAATTTATAAAGCCTTTCCCCATAGGAAATCCGTCAAAGTCATGCACCTGAACTATATCTCCGTCTTCAAAGCTTCCCAGGACTGTCTCTATCTCATTGTCAAAAACCCACATCCCTCCGGCTTTGATGGTTCGGCCTTCACCTTTTTTCAATGTTGCGATTGTCATATATTTTCCTCATTTTCTCATTTTATTATTTTACAAAATAGTCGTCCAACCCGGCAGTGATCCCCTCTGCGATCTCATATTGATATGCCTGGGTCGAAAGGAGCATATCCTCTGTCTGATTGGTCATGTACCCCATTTCAATGATTGTGGCCGGTACCTGGCACCAGTTGATGCCGCTCATTGTATCTGTCTCCCAGACGCCTTTGTCTCCGGCTCCGGTTGAATAAAGCACCATGTTCAATATGCATTCAGAAAGTCTGCGGCACTCCCCGTAAAGATTCCCGCAATAAGGGTTGGAGGGGGTAGGGCAAATCATCATGACTCCGTTCGTTTCTGGATTCTCACTGCCATTGGCATGAATCCGTACAAAGGCATCGGCACCATTATTGTTGGCGGCTTCCGCCCTCTGGGCATTGCTGATATCCACATCATTTGTTTCACGAATCATAATAACCTGGTAGCCTCTGGCTAAAAGGAGAGCTTTCAGTTTCAGAGCCACCTGCAGGTTCAGTTCATATTCCGGCAGTCCGGAGAATCTGCCTGTCGTCCCTGAGGACACTTTGGCCTTCGTCTGGGAAGCTCCGGGGCCAATCGGTTCCGGTTCGCTGTCACCATGCCTTTGATGTCCCGCATCAATAGCCACCACGATACCTCCTGCTTCCACTTCCGGACTGCGACCTGAAGATTCCGGCGATGCAGTCTGGGTGTCCACGGCTGGATCCTGCGGACCGGTCTCCGGGGGCATCGTGTTAGTTTCCGCAGGAATCCCGGAAGTCTCCTGTGTCATACTTTCTATGATATTGGGAACGGTATTTTCAGTAGTTCCTTCTTTCTTTGCGGCGCTGCAGGAAAGAAGCTGCAGCAAAATCCCCGCGAACATGATGCACACAGCTATTTTTTTCACACCAATCCCTCCAATCATTATATCATACAACTTTATACATAATAAAGGTTTTCAGAAGGATATACTGGATCACACGTAACATCGATTCCCAGCTGGCGCAGAATCTGTTCAGCCTCATTGTTCAGCATGACCGTTGAATGGGCCTGTACATCCTTGAGTCCGGACAGCTTTTCATAGGCTAATTTTGCTGTCGGATTGATTACAGCAGAAATACTCAGGGCTATAAGCACCTCATTGGCATTCAGGGCGGAAACCCTGCTGTGGAGGTCTTCTGTCTTCAGTTTCTGTATGGTTTCCAGAACAGCAGGGGACAGGAGCGGAATCTCATCCGCAATGTTTGCCAGGACCTTAATGGAATTCAGAATAGCCGCTGAACAGGAGTCCATAAGGCAGGAGGACCGACCGGTAATAACCCTGCCATCCGGCATTTCAAATGCAATGACGGAAACCGAGTCCTGGTTTTCAGATTTTGCCTTCAACCTCTCCGCATACTGGCGGGCAGGGAGCACCGCCACCCGGTCCGTCTTCTTCAGCGCAAGCTCTTCCATGATAATTCTCATCCGATTGAGCACCTCTTCATCCAACAATCCTTTTTTAAAATCACATTCTGTGGAAAAGCTCCTCCGGATTATTTCCTGCCGGGATGCATCCTTTATCACTTCGTCATCGGTAATCCCAAATCCGACACGGTTTACTCCCATATCTGTCGGGGACTGGTACATGGATTCTTTCCCCGTAATTTTCTCGATGATTCTTTTAATGACCGGGAACATTTCCAGATCCCGGTTGTAATTGACCGCCACTTCATTATATTTTTCGAAATGGAAATAATCCAGCATATTGACGTCTTTCAAATCCACTGTGGCTGCCTCATAGGCGATGTTCAGCGGATGTTTCAGCGAAATGTTCCAAACCGGAAAGGTCTCGAACTTGGAGTAGCCTGCTGCGTTTCCAAGACGGTGTTCATGGTACAGCTGGTTCAGACATGTGGCCAGTTTCCCGCTTCCGGGACCGGGTGCCGTAACCACCACAATCGGTTTGGTGGTAGCAATATAAGGATTCTTACCATATCCCTCCTCACTTACAATAGCATCCACATCTGAAGGATATCCTTCTATAGCCACATGTGTATAAACCTTTATCCCCCTTCTCTCCAGCTTGGTGATGAAACGTTTTGCAGATGGCTGACCTTCGTAACGGGTAATGACGACGCTGTTGACCTCCAGTTCGTATTCCCTCAAATCGTCTATCAGTTTCATGACATCCATGTCGTAAGGGATGCCGAAGTCCCCGCGGATTTTGTTGCGTTCAATATCCCCTGCATAAACACAGATAACGATTTCCGCTTTTTCCCGCAGCTTATATAAAAGCTTGATTTTCGCATCCTCATCAAATCCAGGCAGCACTCTCTTGGCATGCTTGTCGCCTATGAGCTTTCCGCCAAACTCCAGATACAGCTTATCGAATTTATTTACCCTTTCCAGAATATACTTTGACTGTTCCTCGATGTATTTCTGTGGATCAAAGCCTATTTTTTTCATAATAATCTCCCGTATATTTTTTTGTCACTCATCTGTGCCTTCTATCCATTCCACAATGACAGCCGCTGTTTTCCGCTGCTGGATCTCTGCCGATATTTCAGCCGTTTTATCCCCCTTCTGTTCCCCATAAAGACCGAATTGAGCATGATTCCCTCCATCCAATACCACTTCTTCAGATGCATCCTTTGGGAGATTTGAAAGATATTCCCCGTATTTTTCCATATCTAAAACTCCGTCCTCACTTCCGTAAATGGATAGAACGTCCAAATCTATACCGGATAAATCCACCGTGGAATAGGCGGCCAGAAGGAACAGTCCGTCAATCTCTCCGCTCTGGTCTGCTACGAAGGATGCAGCCATAGCGCCTCCCAGTGAGTGGCCTCCCAGGTACCAGTCCTCAATTTCCGGAAATTCTTCCATTACGCTCTCTGCCGCATTTATATCGAATACAGCCAGGTTAAATGGCATTTGCACAAGAATGCAAGTGTATCCCTCCTGGGCAATATATCGCATCAGCGGTGCGTAAGCGGTGTATTCCACCTTCCCTCCCGGGTAAAAAACCAGGGCAGTTTCCGGATTTTCGCCTGCCGGATAAAAGACCAGGTTGCCATCCCTTTCCTCTACTTCTATGAATTCATCCGAAACAGTGAAGGCCCCGACCTCTTGGGCGGCATGGTAATATGTTCCTGTATAAATGAAAAAAGCTGCTGCGATGATTATCAAAATGGCTGCTATGCCAATAAATATCCGTTTCATTAGTGGCTCCTCTTCATTTTTTTATATGTGTATATTCCGCAAGGACGGCAGCATTCGGCTGAATACCGCAAGTATGACCGCGGCAATCCCCGACAGGAAGAACCATTTCTCCACACCGATTATCTCCGTAAAAGCACCTGACAAAATCAGCCCTATGGGCATTGCGATCATTGAAAGACTCAGGGATAACGACATGACCCTCCCAAGATATTCCTGGCTGATTTTAATCTGGAGGATTGCAGTCAGCACCCCATAGTAAAAAGGAATGGTCATTCCCATAACCGCTGCAAGGACGACAAATACATTGAATCCGCCGGAGGGCAGGAGACCGGTGACAATCAATCCGACTCCCATGACACCGATAGACTTGCGTATGGCCCCCACCTTATCCATTTTTTCTCCCCATTTCCCCAAAATCAGCGCTCCAATCAGAGTTCCCAGTGAGAAGGCTATCTCTGCCACGCTGGCCTGCGCAAAGGTTCCTCCGAAGTACGACATACACAGCAAAGGATACAATGTTCCAATGGGCATATAAATAATAGCATACAGAGCGCTAATAAGCATAAGTCCCATCATGCCTTTTTCTTTTCGGAGTACAGAAACACCTTCCTTGGCTTCTCTCAGAATTGCCGGTTTATGGCTTTCCTTTTTTTCCAATTTGGGAATCCGAATGGTCGCTGTGGCTCCCACAGCAACCGCGGCACCCGCAACGTCCAGTAAAAGAATGAGATTAATGTCTAGAGCGCTGTACAGGATGGCTGCCACAGCAGGGCTTATCAGCATGGAAACAGACTCGAAAGTCTGAGAATAGCCCGCACACTTTATCAGATTTTCCTTAGGCACAATCAGTGGCGTAACGGCCTGAAGCGATGGATTATATAATGTGGATGCTATGGCACGCAGGAAAAGGATCAGCATAATCAGCCAGATTTGCAGAGTCCCAACGGAGCCTGCCACAACCAGAACCAGGGTCAGCATGGCAATGAAAATATCCGATACAATCATAATGGCTTTTCTGCTGTATCGATCTACAAACACTCCGGTAAACGGTCCTAAAACAGCATAAGGAAGAAACCCTACCAGCGTTCCAATTGAGAGGATGGCCGCAGATCGGGTGGTGTCAGTCAGGTACCATATAATTGCCATGTGAATGACAGAACTTGTAAACATAGATACAGCCTGCCCGCCCCATAGCACGAAGAATTTTCTTTTCCACTTTGTTTCCGGCATCTCTTTAACCTCTTCGGCTTGTATTATTTAGATGACGAATCGATGGTATCCCAGAATTCCTTAACAGAGGATATCATCGATTCGTTGTTGCTGTACCTCATCCGTGGGCCTTCTTTTCTGCTATTGACCAGCCCGGATTCTGTCAGAATTTTCATGTGGTAGGAAAGCGTAGGCTGGGTCAGCTGAAAGCTTTCCAATATATCACATGCGCATAATTCTCCGTCTGACAGCATCTCCACGATCTTCAATCTTGTTTCATCACCCAGAGCCTTGAATACAGGCACGTATTTCTCGTCGGTCTTCATTTGATCCCCCTCGCATAGAAGTTTATCGATATATTCAGTATAGCATTGTGCCGACGATTGTCAATGTTTCCAGCTCCAAAAAAGACAGCCCTTCCCGTTGCTGTCTTTTACGGTTATCTGTATTTCTTCAGAATCTCGGCCTTGTCCGTCTTTTCCCAGGGAAGATTCAGTTCAGGTCTTCCAAAATGCCCATAGCAGGCAAGAGGAAGATAAATTGGCCTCCTTAAATCCAGTTCATGGATGATGGCATTCGGCCTTAAATCAAAATTTTCCTTTATGAGCTCTTCTATTCTTTCTTCTCCTATCTTTGCCGTCCCGAAAGTTTCAATCATAATGGATACGGGGCTGGCAACTCCTATGGCGTAGGCGACCTGAACCTCGCACTTATCAGCCAGCCCCGCTGCCACAATGTTCTTGGCCACATACCTGGCTGCATAGCTACCGGACCTGTCAACCTTGGTGGGATCCTTGCCGGAGAACGAACCTCCGCCATGGCGGCTGTAACCTCCATATGTGTCTACACTGATTTTTTTGCCGACCCATCCGGAGTCCCCGGCAGGGCCTCCCACGACAAAACGGCCTGTGGAGTTTACATAATATTTCGTCTGCTCATCCAGAAGGTATCCCGGAATGACTTCTCTGACAGCTTTCTCGATTATGTCCCGCCGGATCTGCTCCTGTCCCACGGACTCCTCGTGCTGGCAGGCAATCACCACTGCCTCAATCCTCTTGACCCTGTCATTTTCATATTCAACTGTTACCTGGGTCTTCCCGTCGGGCCTCAGATAGGGGATTTCACGGGATTTACGCAAATCTGCCACTTTCCTTGCCAAACCATGAGCAAGAATAATGGGTATAGGCATGAATTCCGGTGTTTCATTACACGCAAATCCAAACATCATCCCTTGGTCTCCGGCCCCGGTCAGGTCCATTTCATCCCTTGAACCCTTTTTATATTCCAAGGACGTGTTTACACCTGCTGCGATATCCTCCGACTGCAGGTCGATTCCCGTAAGTATGGAACACCTGCTTCCATCGATTCCGATTTCTGCATCCGTGTATCCAATGTCCAGTATTATTTTTCTGGCTATTTTGGGAATGTCCACCCGGGCCGAAGTAGTTATCTGCCCGTAAATCAAAACCAGACCGGTACTGGCGGAAACATCACAGGCAACCCGGCTGAATGGGTCTTTATCCAGAATTGCATCCAGGATTCCATCGGCCACCTGGTCGCAGAGTTTGTCTGGATGACCTTCCATTACGGATTCCGATGTAAAGAATCTTTTTCTCACACGCATTCCTCCTCCCGGTTATCCGACTGCTCAGATGCCAATCTTTATTTCTGCGCCATCCACTTCAACCGGATATTTCCGTATCGGGGATACTTTGACTTTTATCATGAAAATTTTCCCTCTTTCGACCACTTCTCCTGTCCGGATATCATACACAGAACCATGCTTCGGACAGGTAATGGTGAATCCTTCCAGCTTGCCGTCATAAAGAGACCCGCCCATATGGGTGCAGGTGTTATCGACCGCATAAAAGCTGCCCTCGTATTTTGCAAGAAGAATTTCCCTGTCCTCATAAGTGATCTTCCGTTTGTTCTCCGTGGTGAAGTCCGCGGTATTCGCAACCGTTACATACTCCATAAAACCCCCTCCGTTCCTGTTTCTATTTCTGATTTTCTTCTGCTCTGAATCTGACTATTTCCCGGATAAGCTCGTAGGGTATCGGCTTGTTTATTGGAAACTGAACGGAACCTTTTGCCTTCTTATATCCGGCAAGCTTATCCCGAAACGCCAGTACTCCGCTTGGAATCGGATAAAATCCGATATGCTTTTCATATGCCGCGAAATATACCAGCACACCCTTATAATAATATGCCGGCATCCGATAGCTTATTTTCTCTTCCGCACCCGGAACCGTTTCTTTTATTACTTGCCTTATATTCTGGAGAATTTCCTGAACTTCTTTCGGAAAACCCGAAATATATTCATCCACAGTATGGACTTCCCGTCCGTCTTTCATGCTGCCGTGCTCCTTTCGGTTCATTTCTCCCCTGTCATGCTTACCCTGCAAATTCTATCTTCACATCCTTTATATCCCAAAGTGTCTCCAGCCTTTCCTTCGACTCCTCCCGTATTGTCGATGCGAACTGATGGGACTCCGGCAGATCTATGACAATCCGTATGCTCCCGTCCTTTATTTCAATTTCCTTGACAAGGTTCGTTGCAATCATATCCAGCCCCTTCATAGGATTCATCACTCTTTTCAGACGCTTCCGTACCACTTCTTCCGTCGTCGGTTCCCTGTTGATTTCCAACCCATGTTTTTCTTCATAATTCTGTATAGCGCTGCGCAAGCCTTCAACGGCAAGCACGGAACAATGGGCTTTTATCGGCGGAAGCCCCCCCAGCGCCTCTGAGGCCTCTTTCCATGTGATATGTTTCGCTTCCTCCAGCGTCTTGCCCTTCGCAAGTTCCGTGATAATCGACCCGGTCGCGATATTTGAAGCGCAGCCATAAGATTCGAACTTGATATCGGTTATAATTTTTGTTTCAGGTTCCACATTGATATACACCGAAACCATATCCCCACAGGCGGGACTTCCTTCTGTCGCCTTGCCATCCGGATTTTCAATACTGCCTACATTGCGTGGATTTTTAAAGTGCTCCAGTACAATTTCATTATAAGGAAATGGCATTTTAATTACCTCCTCTCTTCCCTAAAGGGCTGATTCTTCTGAGGTTCTCAATTATCTTTTCCAGCTTTTCCACGACAAATCCGACTTCCTCCATCGAGTTGAATCGTCCGAAGCTGAATCGTATGGAACCGTGGGCTCTTTCATGGTCTCCCCCAATGGCCATCATGACGTGGCTGGCTTCCAGAGAACGGCTGAAGCAGGCTGAGCCTGTGCTGACAGCAATTCCGTACATATCCAGATGCAGAGTGATGGATTCTCCTTCCACGTGATGAAATGTAATATTCGCATTCTGCGGAATTCTTTTTTCCGGATGCCCATTCAGGGTTACAAGTGGAATTCTTTCAAAAACCAGCTCGGTTATTCTCTTCTGCATGGCCTGCAGATATAAGTTTTCCTCAGGAGTCACAAGCCGGGCAGCCTTTGCGAAACCTACTGCTCCCGGGATGTTTTCAATTCCACCCCTGTGGTCAAATTCCTGAAATCCTCCGTCCATAAGCTTCATAAGCGGGGTACCCTTCCGCACGTAGAGGCCTCCAATGCCCTTAGGTCCGTGAATCGTATGGGCTGATATCGTAACAAGGTCTGCATTAACCCGGTTTACGTCGATAGGGATTCGGGTGAATGTGTGCGTGGCATCCGTATGAAACAATACATCTCTTTCCCTGCATAATTTTCCGATTTTTTCTATATCCTGCACTGTCCCGATTTCCTGGTTGGCATGCTGGACCGATACCAGAATCGTATCCGCTCCTATCCGTTTTTCCAGCTGGCCCATGTCGATGAAACCAAATTCGTCCACATCCAGATAGTCCACCTTGAACCCCTGTTTTTCGAGGGTTTTGGCACTGTGCAGGACCGGAAAATCCTCAATTTTAGAAACGATGATATGTTTTCCCTTTTTCTCTCCAAGAGCTCCGGCCACTCCTTTCAAAGCCAGATTCCCTGATTCAGCATTCCCGGAAGTAAAGACCATTTCCTCGGGATCAGCTCCCAGGCAGGCAGCAAGGTCTGTCCTGGCCTTCAAGAGGATTTCCCTTGCTTCAATTCCCTGAGAGTACCCGAATTCCGACGTGGCAACGGCATACTTCTCAAAAAAACAGGATTTCATCTCTTCAAAGACCGCTTCATCCAGTTTGGTCGCAGCCGCATTATCCAGATAAATCACTTTTTCTCCCACATTTTCACCTCACTAAATAAACAATGTAATTTCCGATTCCCTGGCTTCTCTGATGTATGTACCTACCGCTCCGTATTCATCGATAAGCTCCTCGTTCAGGTCTTTTCGTTTCAGTCCCATTATTTCCATTGTCATTTCGCAGGCGATAATTCTTCCTCCCAGCTCCCTGAAATCTGTAATCAACCTGTCAAGGGAGGCTACATTCACCTTCTTCATCCGGCTTTGGATCATATGCTTTCCAATACCCAGCATATGCATCTTTGACAGGGGTCCCTTTTCCAGCCCGCCTTTTTTCAGCCTCTGCAATCCCCAGAAAGTGAAATACATAGATACTTCCATCCCCATCGATAATGCACCGTTAGCCACGATCAGGGCACTGTATATTTTGTCCATATCTCCGCTGTGAACGATAATAGTTGCTTTATCAGCCATGTTCAAGCCCCCTTCCGGCTACTTCTGGATAACGATTTTCCACTCGTCGCCATTCTGTTCATTGGAGACGACCTTCACCTCCAACGCATCCGCCGCCATTGGAATTTCTCTTCTGGATGCGGGATGCGTGCCGATAATTTCAACCAGATCTCCTTGTACAGACTTCCTTAGGGCCTTCCGCATCTCAACAAGGGGAATCGGACAGGTCTCCCCTCTGACATCTATCTTTATTTCCGCCATACTGGACCTCCATATTTATCTTATTCCTGTTTTCTCCATTCCAGCATTCCGCCCTTTAAGACGGATACATTTTCAAATCCGGCAGACTCCAGGATTCTTGCACCTGCCGCCGCTCTTGCACCGGATCGGCATATAACCACAATTTTCTTATCTTTATATGGATCCATTTCATGAATTCTTGATGCGAGGGATCCAATCGGAATATTTATGATTCCCTCAATGTATCCCAGACGTCCTTTCAGTTCCTCGTCCTCCCTGACATCCAGGAGTGTGGGCTTACTTTCTGCAGAAATGAGTTCCTTTTGCAGTTCCTCCCGGCTGATGTAGCTGACTTCTGGCTCTTTATCTTCTCCTTCCACCATGCCTTTTATTTCACATGCCCTGTTGTCTTCCGGAATCCCGACTGCCTGCGGATCCCTTGTGCAATCGTAGTTGGCCTTGAGAACATCTTTCATCCAGTCTTCCGGTCCCAGCTTCAGATCATCAATATATTCCGAAAATTCCTTTTGGCTTCTTTCCTTTAAGTGAGGATTTCTCCTCTTCTGCTCGCCAATGGTGGAGGGGGTGCGGCCAGCGTAGTCGTGCCCCGGATAAACCATTATATAATCCGGCAGTTTTCGCAGAATTTCCAGACTTTTCCAGTGCTGGGAGGAATCCCCTCCTGGAAGGTCATCCCTTCCTCCGCCGCCTTCATCCAGAAACAGCACATCCCCCGTAAGGGCCTTGCCATCCACCAGCAGAGTAACGGAATCCCGGGTATGTCCCGGAGTATGCAGAATCTTGATTTCCATATCATTCAGTCTCAAAACATCCCCGTCCTTCACTCGTCTTGTGACGCATTGGGCAGGAGCCAGCTCGTGCATGATGTACTCGCACCCCGACATATCTTTCAGAAGAGGCCCTGCCGAGATGTGGTCCGCATGGGTATGGGTATCGATAACGTGGGTAAGGTTCCAGCCTTTTTCCTGCATGAGGCCGATATATTCCTGCACTTTGGAAATAACCGGATCCACAAGGATAGCCCTGTTGTCCTTGTCATTCATGATAAGATAGGTTTTGCATGCAATGTCGTTCAGCTGTTCAAAAATCATATTCATTCCTCCTCCGGTATCAGACGCCATTCCGGCCAAACACAAAAGCCGGCCCTTTCGGGCCGGCTCGAGATTCGTCATGTTCAATGGAAAAAGTAAAAATACACGCTGGCATTCACCGGTCCCGATCACGTTGAAACTATATAGGTATTATACCATGCAGCATTTTCAATTGATACATTTATTTTACTGGCGCCGGCGCAGTTACTCCCAAACTTTGACATTTACATGTTCGGAGCGTATAATCAGAACATAAGAAGAATACTAAGAAAAGAAATCAAATAGGTCTTGCACAACAGCAAAAGTCCCTTTTTATAAAGGTGGCTTTTTTTTATTCTGAATCAGAAAAGAGGAAAACACAATTGATAACACAATACATGATTTATATTTATGTTTTAGGGGCAGTGGTACTCATGTCATTACTCTTATTGGGTGTTTTACTTAAGATACAGAAAAAACGGAATATTAATATTCGGGATGCATCTCTGACGGTAGAAGAACTGGAGGCACATGCCAGAAATATGTCCCTGGAGCATTCGGTGTCTTCAAAGAAAAATATTTTGAACTGGCCTGTGACGCGCATGAACGAAAACTTCGGATTTATCCGCCAGGTATATGAAGATCTGAATTCGGATATCATTAAAAAACATGCTTTGCCGCCCGCTGCGGAGTGGCTGCTCGATAATTTTTATGTGATAGAGGAACAGGTTAACGGGCTGTGCAAAGATCTTTCAAAAAAAATCTATTATGATTTACCAGTTCTGAAAAAAGGACCTCACAGAGGAGTCTCCAGAATCTTAGCTCTTTCATCCGAACTGGTCGCCCATACAGACGGTCAGATTGAAGAAGGCACCTTGCTGAAATATCTGGAAGCATATCAGTCACATAACATACTTTTTGAGCGTGAGATATGTGTCATTCCGGCCATGATGCGGCTGGCACTTATTGAAAACATCAGAACAATCTGTGAAGATTTAACGGAAACCAGAAAACAATGGAAGCTCGCAGATGAAACGATTGAAAAATGGCTGGATGACACTGGAGCTGATACAGACAAAATGCAGGGACTGCTCAAAATCAATGGCAAGGCAATCAACGAAGCAATTGAGACAGCCAACCCATCCTTTTTGGAACACCTCTTTTACAGAATGCGAAGGTCCGGACGAAGGTACTCGGATATACTTCGTTACATAGACGAAAGTCTCGACAAATTCGATACCACAACAGAAATCCTTGCCCAAAAAGCACATAATGCACAGGCAGTCAGCACCGTTTCCTTAGGAAACTGCATAGTAAGCCTCAAACATCTTTCAAGCAGAAACTGGATCGATTTGTTTGATGCGGCCAGTTATCTGGAAAAAATTCTCCAAAAAGATCCCGGTGAAATCTATAGTCAAATGGACATAAATTCCCGATACTTTTATAAAAAAAGAGTTGAAACGATTGCTAAAACATACGGCGTTTCGGAACTTTTTATTGCGAGGGAAGCACTAAGACTCGCTCAGAACGCAATGCCGGATATCCAAACCGCAATTGATGATGATAGTCTGGATAATCGCAGACAGCATATCGGCTATTATATTGTCGGAAACGGACTTAAGGTTCTTGAAGATGGACAAAAGAGAAATACCAAATTTTTAGCAAAGCCTAAAAAATCGATAGAAGACCACCAGGGAATTATATATATGCTTTCAATTATCCTGTTTACGGTACTTCTTACCCTCTTGATACTCAGCTATACGATGAATCATATTTCTGGAAATCCCTATTTATACCTGATTTTAACTGTGGCGGCGGCAATCATACCCGCTTCTGAAATTGTAATTTCTATTATAAACTGGGTCGTTTGTAAAGTGAAAAATCCGGCTGTATTTCCGCGGCTGGAATTAAAAGAGGGCATTCCAGAGAACCTAAGTACGATGGTCGTGATTCCGGCTCTTCTTTCTGACAAAAAACGTGTCATAGAAATAATGGAGAATATGGAAAACCATTACCTCGGGAATAGAGAGAAAAATTTGTATTTTGCGCTGATAGGTGCTTTCAAAGACTCGGATCATGAGAACAATAAAGAGGACAAGAGCGTTGTAAAAGAAGCCTCTGACAGAATAGACGCTTTGAACAGCAAATACACCGACGGCAAAAAAGATGTGTTTTATTTTTATAACAGGCAGCGGAAATTCAATGAAAAAGACAACAACTGGACCGGCTGGGAGCGAAAGAGAGGCGCCTTAATGGAGTTTAATGAATTGCTTCTCGGTTCTGAAGACACCAGTTTTTCCTTTTATTCTAATGAATTGCTCCCGAATGCAAATATCAAGTATGTCATCACGCTCGATGCAGATACTGTATTGCCTTTAGGTATGGCCAAAAAAATGATCGGCGCTATGGCTCATCCACTTAACAGGCCAGTAATTGACCAGAAAGATGGGGTTGTTTCGGAAGGATACGGCCTGATGCAGCCCAAAGTCTCCTTTGACAGCGACAGTTCAAACAGATCAATTTTTTCAAGGATATACACTGGACAGGAGGGACTTGATCCATACGCCAGCGCCATCTCGGACGTTTATCAGGATCTTTTTGGAGAAGGAATTTTTACCGGAAAAGGCATCTATGACCTTAAAGTTTTTCAGACTGTTCTAAAGGGAAAATTGCCGGAAAACGCAATCCTCAGCCATGATCTGCTGGAGGGATCCTTTGTGAGGGCGGCGCTGGTTTCTGACTTGGAGCTGGTGGATTCCTATCCATCAAAATACAATTCCTTTATGGCCAGGCTTCACAGATGGGTCAGGGGGGATTGGCAGCTTATCCCCTGGTTGGGTGGGAAAATCTTTACAAGAGACAAGACATGTATAAAGAACCCGCTTTCATATGTTTCCAAATGGAAAATAATGGATAATCTGAGAAGGAGCCTGCTTACGCCCTCCGTCATGTTACTTATCATTTTAGGCTTGAGCATTCTCCCGGGCTCCGGTATCTTTTGGGTCGGTTTCGGCATTGTTTCCATGGGGCTTCCACTCATCCTGTCTTTTTTAACGCAGATATTCAGGGATGGACTTAAGCCCGACTGCATCAAAAGACATCTTCCGGGGTTTTTCGGAATAAAGGCCCCTGTCTTTCAGTTCTTTATAGGGATCATATTTCTGCCTTACCAGGCACTTACGGTATTGGAAGCTGTTGCGGTCACGCTGACCCGTGTCTTCATAACAAAGAAAAAGATGCTCGAATGGGTTACGTCTGCCGATGCCGACAGAGTGCAGACGAATTCCTTGAAAAGCTATATTTCAACGATGGGCTTAAGCGCAACTTCCGGCATTGTCATTGCGATGCTTTCCTACTATTTCAAACCCGAAAGTTTGACTGTAAGTTTTGTTTTACTCGCAGCCTGGCTGATTTCGCCCGTGGTTGCATGCATTATCAGCAAAGACGATCATATTAAGATTGAAAAATTGCAGGAAAGCGATTTGTTGGATCTAAGGAAAACAGCCAGAAAAACATGGCGGTATTTTGAAGAATTTGCAGATGCAAAAAACAATTACCTCGCACCGGATAATTTTCAGGAAGAGCCTTACAGAGGGATCGCCTACAAGACGTCTCCTACAAATATCGGTCTTGGATTGATGGCCTCTCTGACCGGCAGGGACATGGGTTATACCGGACTTATCATGACTACAGATCTTATTTCAAAAACGATTACAACCATGGAAAAAATGGAAAAGTGGAATGGACATTTATATAACTGGTATGACACCAGGACCCTTGAACCGCTCAATCCAATGTATGTTTCCACCGTTGACAGCGGAAATCTGGTCTGCTACCTGACCACGTTGGTTCAGGGCCTGGAGGAATATTATGAAAGACCTTTGATCGATGCTTCCTTTGCAAGAGGCATTACAGACACGGCAAGAGCCGGTCTGGAAGATGGCCAGGAACTGCCCATTGATTTTTCTGCTTTTGAACCCCTGGAAAAGCAGAAAAAAATCGATCTTGTGCTATGGCGCAAAGCACTGGATGGATTCATTGAGAATCCATTGATCTCCTGCAAAATGAAGGCGGAATGGAAAACCAAAAGCAAAAATATGGTCAGAATGCTTAAAGAAGAGCTGGAAAGCTTCATGCCCTGGGTCGCAATGTCGTATACCGTACCTGGCCCGCTTTCAAATGATGTGCTGACATCAAAAACAGACTTGCTTCTTGAGCTTGTTCGGACGAATGTCAGCCTGAAGGCTCTTCCTTCTTTGAGCAAAAACATCTGTGACCTTTGTAATCAGCTGACTGAAGATATCCGCGAAGCATCGGGCGGATCTTTTGAAGCAGAATTACCCTGGCTGAATGGACTGAAGGAAGCGGCAGGAAAATCATTCCGATTTTCAAGAGACTTCATTGTCCAATATGACCGATTGATAGCGAGAATAAACGACCTTTCGATGAACACCAGATTCGCCGAACTTTACAATGAACGAAGACATTTGTTTTACATTGGCTATAACATGGAAGAAAAAAAACCGACCAATTCCTATTATGATCTGCTGGCATCAGAAGCCAGGCAAACCAGCTATATAGCAATCGCAAGGGGTGAGATACCTCCGAAGCACTGGTTTATGCTGGGCCGATCCCTGACAGTGGTGGATCGTTTCAAGGGGCTGGTTTCCTGGAGCGGAACCATGTTTGAGTACCTGATGCCTTTGCTGTTAATGAGGAGCTACCGAAACACTCTTCTGGATGAGACATACTCCTTTGTAGTGAAGAGTCAGATAAAATATGGAAGGCAGAGGGAAACGCCATGGGGAACATCAGAGTCTGCCTATAATTCTTTAGATATAAATCTTGATTACCAGTATAAAGCCATAGGAGTGCCCTGGCTTGGATTGAAAAGAGGTTTGGCAGAAGATGCTGTCGTAGCACCCTATGCAACCTTCCTTGCCCTGATGGTAGACCCGGAGGAAGCTTACAAAAACATTAAGTACCTGAAGGCGGAGGGCCTGGAAGGTCCATATGGTTTCTATGAAGCAGCGGATTACACCCCGGAGCGCCTCGAACCCCTGACTAAAAGAGTCGTTATAAAAAGCTTCATGGCACACCATGAGGGGATGAGCCTTATGGCCCTCAACAATTATCTTAACGGGGATACGATGCAGAGTCGATTCTCGAAAGACCCGCGTATAAAGGCGGCACGACTCCTTCTTCAGGAAAAAGTGCCATTAAATGTTGTCTTCACGAAGGACGGCAAGGAGAAAATACACGTTTCAAAAGCAACGGCCTTCAGCGACAAAGGTTCATACCGGCGATTTACGGCCCCTGATTTTAATCTGCCAAAATCTCACGTTCTATCCAACGGCAAATACTTTGTGACACTGACGGATAAGGGCACCGGATACAGCAGAAGCCGAGACGTTGATATAACGAGGTGGCGGGAAGATTCCATTATGGACAGCTTTGGCACCTTCTTCTATATTGAACATATCGAAAAGAACCAGAACTGGTCCGCGACATACGCTCCGTTAAATGTGATGCCAAAAAGCTACGAAGTAGTTTTCACTGCAGATAAGGCTGCATATAAAAGAACAGATGGAGACATTGAAACCTTGACGGAGGTCATCGTTTCTTCCGGAGAAAATGCAGAGGTAAGACGGATCAGGCTCAAAAACAATGGAAAATCGGCCTGTACTCTCCAGGTAACCAGCTATTTTGAACTTGTTGCAGCTTCCCACAACTCTGATTTGGCGCATCCGGCTTTCAGCAACCTTTTTGTAAGTACGGAGTTTGATGCCCAACACAAAGTGCTGCTCGCAAACCGGCGTACAAGAAGCCAGTGCGACAAAAAAGTATGGGTAGCCGTAATGCCAGTGATCGACGGGGAAATTATTGGCGACATCGAATATGAAACGGACAGATTGCAGTTTATAGGAAGAGGAAACAATCCCAGCCATCCGGAAGTAATCAGTCGGAGCAAACCCCTGTCAAATACTGTTGGTTCTGTTCTGGATCCGATACTCAGTATGAGAGCACGAGTCCGTGTGGAGGCCGGAAATACTGCCCGTATTTTCTTTGTTACTGCAATGGCAGACACCAGAGAGGCTGTCATGGAGCTGGTCGGAAAATACAACCATACGGAAGCCTGTGATGCTTCATTCTGGCTTGCATTGACAAGAAGCCAGGTGGAAGCGAAGTATCTGAACAACAAAGCAGCTGAAACGGAACTATATCAGGATTGTGTATCCGATATCCTTTTTATCAGCCCCCTAAGGAGGAAGCACGAACAGCTTCTGAAGGATAACCAGGAAGGACAGAAATCCTTATGGAAATACGGCATTTCAGGCGACAGGCCTATTGTTCTTCTGATGCTCGACAGGACAGATGATGTGGAACTCCTTTATGAATTGCTAAAGGCTCACGAATACTGGCGTCTGAAGGATCTTAAGGTTGACCTGATCATTTTAGGCCGGGAAGAAAACAGCTACGCTAACCCACTCCATTCATTGATTACGGAAATAGTCTACAACATGCAGACACAGGATTCATTGAATCGCCACCAGGACGTATTCATTTTAAAAGCCAGCACCATGACAGACCAGGACATAACCCTGCTCTACGCCAGCGCCCGAATGATTTTCATTGGCGGCTGCGGTACAATGGAGGAACAGGTCAGCACTGACGGGTCACGAACCGACGCGGGCTCCTTTCTGGTTGAAGAAAAAATTGCGGATTGTATGGATTTCCGTGAATACAGCAAGGATGAAAACCAGGCACAGCATCCTTTAGTGGGATATGAAACAGACGAGCTTCAATTTTTCAATGGCTTTGGCGGATTTGGAGGAAATGGAAGCAGCTATATCATCCGACTTGAAAACAACCAGATGACCCCTGCCCCATGGGTGAACGTCATCGCCAATCCTGATTTCGGGTTTATGGTTTCTGAGACAGGCGGCGGTTACACCTGGTGTGAAAACAGCAGGGAAAACAAACTGTCCCCCTGGTCAAATGATCCGGTCAGTGATGAGCCAGGAGAAGTTTTCTATATCAGCGATGAATCAGGAGCGCTTTGGTCCATGACCCCGCTTCCAATCAGGGAGGAAGAGCCTTATACCATTGAGCATGGATTCGGACACACAAGATTCCTGCACCAGAGCCACGGGATCAAACAGGAACTTGTACAGTTTGTTCCTGTTTCCGGCACGGTAAAAATCAGCATGCTCCACTTTCACAACGAAAGCCGAATGGCCAAAAATTTAAATATAACCTATTATATGACTCCTATTCTGGGAGTCAGCATGAGCGAGACAGCTTTGCACCTGATAAGTTCCCAGACACCGGAAGGTACGTTGATAATCGAGAATCCATATTCCAGTGAATTTGCTGGCAGAGTTTGTTTTATGGATGTCTCTGTTGCAGAGCGTAGTGTTACCGGAGACAGAAAGGAGTTTTTTGGCTGTGGAAGGCTTGATGCTCCGGACGCATTGAAAGTCAAGCAACTTTCCGGAATGACCGGTGCAGGTTACAATCCCTGTGGAGCGATGCAGATCAATGTCCATCTTGAGGCAAATGAAGCAGCGGACATCGTTTTTGTTATGGGAATGGGCAAAAATCAGGAGGAGGCTCTTGAACTTGCTGGCAGATTCAAGACTGACACGCAGGCAAAGGCTGCTTTAGAGGAGGTTGACCGCTTTTGGAGTGACAAACTACAGGTAATAGAGGTAGATACCCCCGATCCTGCTATGAATATCATGCTGAACGGATGGCTTTTATACCAGGTCATTTCCTGCAGGATGTGGGCCCGCTCTGGATTTTATCAGGCTGGCGGAGCCTATGGCTTCCGGGATCAGCTTCAGGATACATTATCCCTGGCTGCAACCTGTCCTTCCCTCGCCAGAGCCCAGATCATAAAACATGCGGGTCATCAGTTCGAAGAGGGCGACGTACTGCACTGGTGGCATGAACCAGCCTCTAAAGGCACCAGGACCCGAATATCCGATGACTATTTATGGCTGCCTTACGTGACTGCCGAATATATAAAGGTGACCGGAGATTATGACATCTTAAACAGCCAGATACCCTATCTGCAGGAGGAACCTTTAAAAGAGAATGAGGAGGACAGATACTGCCAGCCGAAAGCTTCTAAAGAATGCTTTTCTCTTTATGACCATTGTATCCGGTCTGTGAACAACGCACTCCAGTTTGGTGAACATGGGATTCCGCTAATCCGGGGAGGAGACTGGAATGATGGCATGAACAGCGTTGGAAGCGGCGGGAAGGGAGAAAGTGTTTGGCTTGGATGGTTTTTGTTAACAACATTGCAAAAAATCATACCTATCTGCCACAAAATGGGAGATGGAGATATAGCAGAAAGCTATTCTCTCCTCGTCCCCCAAATATCAGATGCCATTGAAAATAATGGCTGGGATGGAAACTGGTATATCCGGGCTTTCTTTGATGATGGAACGCCGTTAGGCACCGCGGGCAACAGTGAATGCAAAATCGATTCCCTGTCACAAACCTGGTCAGTAATTTCGGGTGCGGGAGATGCAGGGAGAGCCGCTAAGGCTATGCAGTCCCTTGAAAACTATCTCGTGATGGGCGAAGAAGGAATCATCAAGCTACTGACCCCTCCCTTTAATGACGGCATTCTGGAACCGGGCTATATCAAGGGATATCTTCCCGGCATAAGAGAAAATGGCGGGCAATATACGCATGCAGCTGCCTGGGTCGTGGCGGCCTTCGCCAAAATGGGCGAGGGCACCAAGGCATGGAACTGCTTCAGGATGCTCAACCCCATCAACCATTCGCGTACCAACAGAGAATCCTGGATTTATAAGGTCGAGCCATATGTGATGGCTGCCGATGTTTACGGAGAGCCGCCCCACATTGGAAGAGGGGGCTGGACCTGGTACACCGGTGCGGCCGGCTGGATGTACAAGGCCGGCCTAGAAAGTATTCTTGGATTTAATAAGGAGAGCGACAAATTGATTCCAAATCCAAGCATACCAGGGAATTGGACCGGATATTCGATCAGATACAGATATATGGAAACAACATATGAGATAAAAGTAAGCAATCCAAATGGCATCAGCAGGGGCGTGCATCATGTTTATGTGGACCTGGAGCTCCAGGCTGACAGCATAATCCCTCTAGTAAACGACGGGCTGACCCATAAAGTCGATGTGCTGATGGGCACCTGAGTGGAATCCAACCCATTTTTTCAGGCGCATTCCTTATATCCTATAACCCAAATCGTCTGAACAGCCAGTATTTAATGAAATCAACACCAAACATAAATAACAGCGTGATTCCCAATATAATGGAGACTTGATAAATAAACAGGCCCGGAACAAAAACGCCGAAGCTCCCTAGTAACGCGAAACCAATTATGGTCAATATATTAACCAGGAGCAGTTTTTTATTCGGCGCAGACGACCAGAAATGTTTCCTTTCCCTTACAATCAATATTCTGAATTGAGTGTTGAATACGAGGCTCAGCATCACGAGGGTTTGAATTTTATCAAATTGCAGATGGAAATATTTAAGACCGATGAATATGATCAATAAATCTTCAAGAGAAAAAAATATGCCCAGAATCAATGAGGATAAAGTTATATTTTTAATATTCCATTTATTAGGTGAAGCAGTTGACTGTACATTGTCAGTGGAAATTGCCATAGTTACAAAGTCATTGGCAAACACCAACAGGGACATTCCCAAAAGGGAAATGACAATGTCGTGCAGCCAGAAGAATCCGACGGAAAATAAAACTACAACTTCTACAACCTTCGTTATTTTGTTTATAACCCAGGTCAGCATGCGCTGGTAAGTTTTTCTGCTGATTTTCACTGCATCGATTATTTCACTCAATCCTGGCTGGGTCAAAACAATGCTTGCAGATGCCCTCGCTACGTCGGTGGCTTCACTGACAGCGGTTCCGAGATCTGCCTGTTTCAATGCGGGCGAATCATTGACGCCGTCCCCTGTCATTCCAACTACATGTCCATTATCTTGCAGCATTTTTACAATTTTATATTTATCCTCGGGATACACTTCAGCAAAACCATCACTTCTTTCAATAAACTGCAGCTGTTCTTTATTACCCAGAATGTCCAGATCTCCAATTCGGTGAATCTGATTTCCTATGCCAACCTGTATGGCAATCTCCTGTGCAATGGCGGTGCTATCGCCGGTAAGCATCAGGATTTTTATCCCGAGATTTTTTATCTCCGCTATCATGCTTTTCGAATCTTCCCTTGGTGGATCGGCTATTGCCAGGAAGCCTGCAAAATTTAACTGCTCACCGCTGCCCGACTCCGATACCGCAACCGCAATTGTCCTGGAGCCTTTTTCAGAGAATCCCTTTATAACATTGTCTGCCCGTTCTGAAACAATATCATCAATATCCCCGCATAATTCCATGATTGTCTGGGCGGCACCTTTTACGATTCTGATATTCTTTCCATTGAGTTTCACGACCGCCTCCGTTTTCTTGCTTTCAGGGTTGAATGGAATATAGGTTCTTTTCTCATATCCGCTGAAGTCCATATTGATGGATTTTGAATAATTAATAATGGAAAGGTCTATGGCATCCATCCCTTCTTCTTGTGAGGCCAAGGCAGCCATTTTGATGACGTCTTCTTTATTAAACTTTCCAAATGCAGCGCTGTCTACAACAGATAATTTATTTTGCGTTATCGTTCCTGTTTTATCAAAACAAAAGATATCAATTGAAGCTGCATCTTCTATTGAATCCAACCTGGTTACAAGAACCCCCTTTTTCGAAAGCTCCCGCGCTCCCATTGCCTGAACGATTGTCAGTACTGCCGGAAGAGCCACTGGTATGGCTCCGATTAGAAAAATCACAATAAAAGAAAGAATAAACAAAATCTCTTTCTGAAGATGAATGGCATAAACAGAAACTATGATGGACGCGGCTAACCCCAAATACATCATGTATTTGACAATTTTAAGCATCAATTCTTCCTGCTTTGATTTTGGCCTGGCTATTTTCACGAGCTCAACGGTTTTACCAAAATACGTACTCGAACCGGTATTGACCACTACACCTTTAGCTTTCCCACGTTTCACAATCGAACTTGAGAAAACAATATCTGACAGATGCGAGTCTTTCGGCATGGATTCACCGGTTAAAGCTGACTCATCAACTGATACATCTCCGCTGATGATATACACATCCGCCGGAACAAGATTTCCGAGCTTGATTTGTATCACATCTCCTGGGACAAGCTCTTTTGCTTCTAATAAAATCCCTTTGCCATCACGTAATACTTCTGCGTTTATTTCCAGTTTCTTTTTAAGCAGTCCTACGGCCTTTTGCGAGTTTTGGGATTGTACGTACCCAATAACTGCGTTTACGGTCAGCAATATAAAGATGATCCAGCTCTCGGTGTAATGCTTTAATATCACAGTGAGTACAATTGCAAATTCCAGCAGCCAAGGCATTGGTCCCCAATAACGCTTAAAGAACCCAAGAAACGGATTCCTCTTGGGTTCTTTAATTTCATTATATCCAAATGTCTTGATACGTTGCTCTGCCTCTTCTGATGAAAGCCCAGCTGGCGTTGTCTCTAAAATTCCCATTGCCTCATCCGATGACATTTTCTTATATTCAGAAGTGCTCCGAAGCTCCAAGTGCATTCCCCCCCATTCAAATGGATCCGGACAACCTGTAGGTGTCCCGGGCAATCATCCGTTCCTCATCCGTGGGTATGACCATAACCTTTATCCGGGAATTCGGTCCGGTTATATCTGCCATTTCTCCCTGAACCCGGTTCTTGTCTCTGTCGATGGAAATTCCCAGCCAGTCCATTTCCTCGCAGATTTTTTCACGGATTTCAAACCGGTTTTCACCAACACCCGCAGTGAATACCAGGCAATCACATCCGTTCATCTTTGCGATATAATTCCCGATATAGCCTTTAACCCGCAGGATGTATATTTCAATTGCCATACGGGCTTCTTCACTGCCGCCCTCCGCAGCGGTCACCAGATCCCGCATATCGGCGGAAATACCGGAAATGCCCAGCAAACCGGACTTTTTATTTAAATAGTCATTTATTCCGTCTGTATCCAGACCCATTCTGTCCATGAGATACGTTACAATCGCAGGGTCCACATCCCCGCAGCGGGTGCCCATTACAAGCCCCTCCAGCGGGGTAAGTCCCATGGAGGTATCCTCCACCTTCCCTCCACATATTGCCGTGATGCTTGCTCCGTTTCCGAGATGGGCAGAGATTATCCTGCAATCCTCATAAGGTTTGTCCAGAAGTCTGGCTGCCTCATGGGAAACATAGTCATGGGAAGTGCCATGGAAACCATATCGTCTGATCTTGTACTTTTCATATGCCTCCATAGGCAGGGCATACAGAAAATGTTCAGGTCCCATTGTCTGGTGAAAAGCCGTATCAAAGACAGCGACCTGCGGAATTCCTGGCATGGAATCCTGACAGGCTTCAATCCCGGCCAAATTGGCCGGGTTGTGTGCCGGTGCAAGCTCAAAGCAATCCCGTATGGCCTGAATTGTTTCCTGCCCAATTACAGCAGATTCCTTGAAGCGTTCTCCTCCGTGAACCACCCTGTGTCCAACCGCCTTGATTTCCTCCAGCCTGTGCACCACTCCCTGTTCCGGGCTGACAAGGATATCCAAAATCATTTCCAGACCGATCGCATGGTTCTGAACATCCACTCTGATCTCAATCTTTTCATTTCCAATCTTCTCATGCCGAAATACCGTTCCCGCAATCCCGATCCGGTCCACGATTCCTTTACATAGCACGGACTCCTGAGGCATACTGAAAACCTGATATTTGATGGATGAGCTTCCTGTATTTATTATTAATATTTTCATTTCAATATTCCTAGTCAAACATTGGCAGGTATGCGATAAATGTACAGTCGTGGCAGGTTGCCATGGTCTTGCTGCCGTCCGGAGAATCCATTATGGTCATTCTGGTCAGTTTTTTTCGTTTGTCCCAGCAGCGGATACAGAACGGACCATCCATGTCGCCGTTTTCCTTTTCTATGAAATAGCAGTTGTTTTTTACAATGAGGCTGTCGTAAATTTTCTGGTCCTTCTGAAGCTTTTTGATCTGTTCTTTCAGTGCCTTGTTTTCTTCCACCAGTTCCTGATATTTCTTTTCAAGCGAGTTGTCCATTTTTAGTTCCCCCTTTTTTGTCTATACTTTGATTATAGACTTTTTGTCACCTTAAAGCAACTAAAAGCCCCGCCTACAGGCGAAGCTTTTTTCTTGTTTTTTCCCATATATTGTTTTGGAAATACCGATAGGCCGAATCATATACAAACAGGAGAACCTGTCCCGCCAGCCAGAAGCCAGCCAGCAGCCAAAATTTGATTTCTCCCGCGAAAAAAAGTTTCGGAAAAAACACTAGCATAGGGATATACATGATGTTAAAGGCCGCATACTTAATAATCCAGAGGATTTTTTTCCTATTCCTGACGGCCGGTGCGGCAGACAGCCGGTCAAAGGCAAACTCCGAAATCAGGATGTACAGCCCCAGTACCGAATATGTAATGCAATACAGTTTATTGGGGGCAATCAGGAAACACAGGATTACACTGGCCAGATAAAAAGCAAGTCCGATCCGGATATTGTTTTCCCGGATGGCAATTCCAGTACAAAAAGCGGCTGCAGCCATCAGAAAAAAGGTGCTGGTTTCAATCACTCCGCCCAGAATCACCAGCAATACCGAAATTGCCAGCAATAGACCCAATAAAGCCATCTTTTTTGCATTTACATACATGAGCAGAGGTCTCCTCCCATACACTCACACAAGGAATCCGCACACCAAAGGTCGCAGCACAGGTTGCCAGTTCCCATTCCACCGCCCATATTTGTCCGTGTACCCTGGTATCTTTGTGTCTGCCATTCAATCTGGTTCAATAATGTGACATACTCCCTGTTATTTGGTTCCATGTTCACTGCCTGCCTGGCATGGTCCAGAGCAATCATATTATTTCCCACGCCCGCATTGGCAACCGCACTGTAGTAATACCATTTTCCTCCCCGGTTTGCGATTCCGGTAAGCACATTGAGAGCCTCCCTGTAGCGTCGGGCATTCAGGTAATTGGCAACAGCATTTAAATGTGTGTCTTCTTCCGCAGTACTGCCGGAATAGGACGCCTGACCATAAGAGGCTGCGCCGCTCCCGCCATAGGAGCCATTCTCTCTGTCCTTCATGACCTGATCGTACGCTTCCTGGACTTCCTTGAATTTTTCCTCTGCCAGATCGGAAAGGGGATTATTGGCATAGGAATCCGGATGGTATTTCCTGCTTAATTCTCTGTATGCTTTTTTAATTTCATCATTAGAAGCGCTTGGCGAAATACCTAACACCTCATATGGATTTGCTATCATTTAACTGTTCCTTCCTTTTATCCTTTAATTTGGACCATACTCCAACGTACAATACGTTTCGTAAAATGTCGATGTCCACCAGACAGGGGAGTTTTTCAAATTCTCTCGTCGCCTCTGCCATCATCATGGTCAGCATATCCTCGCATTTCTCTTCAAAATCATCTTCATCCCGAATTGAAATCAGCGGATTGTAGCTATTATTTTTTATATCCTTTTCCAGATCGTCATATGCATCCAGGAGATATATGAATTTACCAAGATAAAATCCTGTCTTCCTGAGATTTTCTTCCCACATATCCTGACGATATACAAATATTTCAGCCATAAGTTCGCCGAAACACCGGGACACTATATCAAGATTCGTTTCCCCTTTTTCCTCAGATTCCCGCAGTCTGTCGAGGGATTCCCGGATCACTCCGCATTGTCGTGGATATTTACTGTTTATTTTCTGGAAATCCTTTTTCAGAATTTTTGCTCCCGCCAGACCTGCCAGACTTTTTTCATCCTGCCAATCATCCAGCAGGTGGTAATATGTCAGGGCGATATTCATGTCCGCCACGTATTCTGTTATCTCATTGCAGAGAGTATCATGCGGTTTTACAGGATGACGGATGCATCTATCCCGGGTCTGCTGCATCTGGGTCTCATACAGGGAGTTGAGCAGAACAATCAGAAATGTCATATCATAAGACAGTGTCATCTGACCCGCCCGCCCATATTTTTCATGCAGGATTTTGCACAGCCCGCAATAATAGGCTTTATACTTATAAAAATCCTTCATCTTAAGTTCAGGACCATAAACATTTACGTAACCGAACATATTTCCTCCCGGCTATACCACAATTGAACCAGTATATCATATTTTTCTAATAATTCAAACAATCAAATCCCTGACCACTTCCGATGCAATAATCAGCCCCGCTGCCGGCGGCACGAAAGACGTGCTCCCAGGGACGGCTCTTCGCATAGTGCGGGCACTTTCACCTTCTTTAACTTCCGGAATATCCGCCGGCCTGATGGGATTTTCCCTGGAATAGACAACCTTCAGGCGGTCGATGCCACGTTTTTTCAGTTCTCTCCGCATAACCTTGGCCAGAGGGCAAACGGAAGTCGAATATATATCAGCCACCTCCAGCCTGGTAGGATCCAGTTTGTTCCCTGTACCCATGCAGCTGATTACAGGCACATTCTTGGCCTTAGCCTGAAGGATGATTTCCAGTTTAGCCGTGACGGTATCCACTGCATCCACTACATAATCATATTGCGCAAAGTCAAATTCTCCGGCGATTTCCGGCAAAAAAAAGCAATTATGTATCTCGACCTGCGCCTGGGGATTGATATCAAGAATTCTCTGCTTCATGGCTTCTGTCTTCTGACAGCCTATAGTCTTTGTTGTGGCAATAATCTGTCTGTTCAGGTTGGAGGTGCAGACTACGTCATCATCAATCAGATCGAATTTTCCGACACCGCACCGGGCCAGAGCTTCCACAACTTGTCCTCCGACTCCGCCGATGCCAAATACCGCCACCTTAGAGTTCGATAGTATATTCATTGCTTCTTTTCCCAGAAGCCGTTCCGTCCGGATAAATTGTTCCGTCATTCTGTGGCAGACCACCCTTCTTCCTTGTCATAGTCGTCAAGAAAACTATGTTTTACGCCATTTTGCTTATATGCAATGATTGTATTCAAATTTACATTTTCCACGCTTTTAAAGATATTCCCCTCCAAAAAGGGGTTTGTTTTGTGCAACTCTCTTATCAGGTTCTTTATTTCAAGCCTCTTGGAGTCACTGCTTCCATCGTCAGAAAGCTCTGTCTCTTCGGTGAATCGACAGGCGCACTGGAGAAAATCCAGATCATTATATTTTTTCCAATGAATGATATCCTCTTCCCGGATGAGATACATAGGACGAATCAGTTCCATCCCCTCAAAATTAGAGCTGTGGAGCTTCGGCATCATGGTCTGTATCTGAGCCCCGTACATCATTCCCATCAGGATGGTTTCGATTACATCATCATAATGATGTCCCAGGGCAATCTTGTTGCAGCCTAAATCCTGCGCGTTTTTGTAAAGGTGTCCTCTTCGCATTCTTGCGCACAGATAGCAGGGAGATTTCTCTATATCAACAACAGAATCAAATATCTCCGTCTCAAACACATGAATTGGGATACCCAGCGTTTTGGCGTTGCTCATTATCAGTTCCCTGTTTTCTTTATTATATCCGGGATCCATGACCATGAATTTTATGTCAAATTCAAATTTATTATGCCTTTTCAGCTCCTGAAAGAGCTTCGCCATCAGCATGGAGTCCTTGCCCCCTGAAATGCAGACTGCTACGCAGTCACCTTCTTTCAGCATTTCATATGTATTGATTGCCTTGGTGAATTTGCACCAAATCCGTTTATGAAATTTCTTACGTATGCTCGCTTCAATTCCTTCTAATCTTTCCATGGTAATCCTTCCGGTATATAATCAGTTTGAATCCTGTATTCTTTCCCGCTCTGCGTCCAGCATTTCCTGCAGGGCTTCATCGCTCACATCTATCCATATATCCTCTTCTTCTGCGTTGAGGCCCAGGAATTTCGCCAGCGTCCGTGTATCATCGCTATTATTCCATTCGCTTACAAATCTGTGTATCTCATCGAACTCTATCTTTCCAGACATATATTGTTCCTTAAAATTCATGTTCAATCCTCCATTCTGATTTCCGTTAGCTTTCATTATAACAAAAATACTGTAACATAAAGCTACAATATTTTAAATTCACACTTATTTAACATTTTCAGCGGATGGTCCCGGAGGGTTCAGCAAAAACAGCAGAAGCCCGGCAGCCAGAAAGGACATGCAGCCCCCGAAAATAAATGGAACGCGTGCTCCGAATGTTGTCCATAAAATCCCGGCGATTACACTGGCAGGGAGAAGTGCAATAGAGACGATTGTAGAATGAAGTCCCAGCATCGTGCCTTTCAGATTTTTTGGTGCGGCTTCTGAAATGAACGCCCTTTCAACTCCGGCAATCATGGCTGTATATACTCCATAAAGTATAAACAAGGCTATCATAAAAGATTTACCGGTGACTATCGCAAAACCAAAGTACACGATTCCAAACACTATGTAGCCGGCCACCAGAACCCTCTTCCTTCCTACTTTATCGGATCTTTTTCCTGCCGGTATCGCCAGAGCAGAGGCGGAAATATTATAAATAAAGTAAAGCAGTATAACCGATGCATCACTAAACCCGACACTTTTTGCCCGCAGCAGAAGAAATGTATTGGAGGAATTTCCCAGTGTGAACAAAAAGGCCGCTACAAGATATAATTTCAGCCTGCCATCCAGATTTTTTATATTTTTCCAAAAGGGTTCTCTCTCCATCGGCGGACAGATCACTTTTTTTTCTTTTATTTTCAGGAACATCACAAGGCTGAGAACTGCCGGGATGATGGAAATCGCAAAAATCTGTTTGTATTCAACGGCTCCGACCGTGTTCCTCATCAGGAGCCAGGCAATCAGGATTCCCAGGGCAGATCCCGCCATATCGAGCGATTTGTGAATTCCAAACACTTTTCCGGCTGACCCTTCCTGGGCGCACTCGCTGACCATTACATCCCGCGGTGCCGTCCTGATGCCTTTTCCAATCCGGTCGATAGCCCTTGCACCCAGAATTCCAGACCAGGAACCTGCCAGTATTAATACAAGTTTATACAAAATTCCCGTGGAATAGCCGATAAAGGCAACCGGCTTTTTCTTTTTGTATCTGTCGGTGAAATAACCGCTGAAAACTTTAAGAAGGCTTGCCAGACTCTCCGCAATTCCTTCAATAATCCCAATCAGTACCGGAGTTGCACCAAACGCTGCGGTCAGATAGAGTGGAATGATCGGATAGACCATTTCCGCGCTGATATCTGCAAAAAAACTGACCAGGCCTAAATATATTACGTTCATTTTATCTCCTTGAATCTTCCGCATGTAACCCTGCGGTTTTTGTAGTCTGCAAAAAGGCTAAGCGAATCTTCATCGTCATGTTCATATACCAGAATTATTTCACTGAAATTCTCTAAATCCGGCAAAATTCTAGCAAGTACAGATTCCTCTCCATTCCAGAAATCTTTATTGAATATAGGTTTTCTGTCAGATTTCGCATCCATGATTGCCGTATAAAACATACCCGTCTCCACCAGGTCCTGGAACATATGGCTTCCGAATGACAGTTCCGGTAAAAACCCGATTTCCGCATCGGCATATTCACATAGTATGCTGAAATTGGATATATCCGAAAACGAAACGCATAGCCCCAAATCCGGCGAGGATGTTCCCAAACGTCCAGGGCTGATAAGCATCACTTTTTTTCCACTGTCTTTATAATACTCATTAATGCGGCCTACAATCCGTGCAAATATACTTTTCTGATTATAAGGGCACGCGTGGTAAGCCTTCGAATCAATTAACACCACCGCGTCCACTTCTGAACCGGCTGTATTTCCCATAAAAAGATCATCCACCTGGAACAGAATTCTGTCGGAAGTGATTTCCGGGACATCCTGGTGTGCGGCCGCCTGCCAGACCTGAAGCGGACGGCATTGTAGCAGATTTACAATGTATTCCCCATCTTCCCTGAAATTAATAGTAAATTCCGTATCGACAGGATTCTCGTAGTGTTCCTGCAGTACTTCCAGAATTCTTCTCATCATCTCCATCAGTTTCTTTCTTTTTACCACACCCTGGCAGGAAATGAACTGCACCGGCCTGTATTGTCCTCTGTCGCGCAGGGCTCTTTCGGCCGAGAAATCATGTTCGCTTATTATATCCGTATACCATTTGGGAAGTTTTCCCAGGAGATCATAGGCATCTGCCTCTGTCTTATTGTTTGCTTTTGTATCAATAAGGTCCAGCTTGTGCTGGGAAAACCGGTGCTTCTCATCCTCTCCCACAAGAGTTGTACTTTCCGGTTTGTCCAGGTTCACCAACCGCGGATAATCCGTTCCGGTCCGGTCCACCGCTTTCGTGCCCAGTCCTGCCACAAGCCGCAAAAGTCCCGCGTCCGCGCTGAGCTCTTCGCTCCACCTGTATATGCTGTACGAGAATCCGACGCCCGCAACACAGGGCATGTAGCATTCACCAAACTTCGTCCCACTGACGCGCTGGACCAGTATGGCCATCTGCTCATCAGCCTGCTGCATTCCTCTTTTTCGCCGGTATTCCAGAGCAGACCGGTCCATGGTGCTTGCATAGACCCGACGCACTGCATTTTCAAAGTTCTCCAGTCTTTCTTCCGGATTTCCTCCATTTGCACAGAATACTGATTCATATTTTCCCGCAAATGCATTTCCAAATCCATCTTCCAGAAAACTGCTTGAACGGACAATAATGGGGATCTGTCCGAAATATTCCAGCATCCTTCGAAACTGGACCCGGATTGTCTCCGGAAATGACGACTGCAGCAGAGCTTGCCTCAACTCCTCCGCTTTTTCAAAATAATATTTTTCATCTCTCTGCTTAATTCTCATTTCCCAGAGCCCATTCTCAACAATGTATGAGTAGAATACATCCGTGCCAATGTAATAGGAATCATGCGGTTCAATATAATTGGCATATTCCGGCAGATAATTTTCGGTCATTTTCCTGGCCAGCAGCATTCCACAGGCTTTCCCACCTATGGTGCCTGTCCCGATGAGCCTGTCTTTCACATGAAAGAAGTCTTCTGGTGAAAATTCTTTTTTTATCATGGATGCCATCTTCAGGTCGTGGGTCATCATACTGCGGCTTATTTTATTCAGGGTCCATTCCGTTATCGTCCCTCCGTAATAGGCAGCCTTTGCCTCCCGGAAGAAACGGTCGTAACTGTCCATATTCAGTTCTTCGTCCCCATTGTGTTCCTGCTGCAGCAGACGAAAATATACTGATAAATCCACACTGTTGGTCAGGGATTCAAATTCATCTTGGTCACTCATTTTGTGCGGAAGATACATCTCGGAGGAATATCGGTTCCATACTTTTATAGGGTGCAGATACAGGTTGTTTTCTATTGAATAAAGATCCAGAAGCAGCTGGGTGGTTTCCTGAATGCGGGCGATTGTGGCGTAATCATGGTGCCCCCTCAGTACAGGGAACCAGGCCACCGTATCCAGCCTGAAAAGGTATGGGCAGGTCACGCAGAAAAAATTACCCATCATAAGGTCTGTAGACCAGGTCACCTGCAGGTCTGACAAACAATCGAATACATAGAAGGCACCGCAGCCTTCCTGTTCAATTATTTTGTGTACCTCAACCGTAAAGGACTCAAAACCGCTGTTTGCGTTCAGTTCATAAACCTTTAACCCCTCCTGTTTTTCCAGCAAAGGAGCATGCTTGGCAAAGCGGATGTAGCTGACGCTTTTTTTATCCTGTATGGCTTGCCGGACATACTTCTGCGCCATTATTTTGAAGGCCTCCAGGGACGATACCTGTATGACTACGTTATCTCCCAACCGGATATTGTCCAAAAGCTTATCCATGCTTGGATTTCCAGATTTGATTCGTTCAAACGTTCCCACCGCTTTTCCTCCCGTTATGGGGGTCAGACCCCCTGTTCATAAGTTTAATGATTCTTGGCCGGTTATACCTTTGGGCAATGATGCAGGGTAGATTTACTGCCAGAGAATACACCAGCATAATTGGAACCACGTACCCGGGGGTGAATAAGCCAAATACCCAGAAAGGCATGATTGCCAGCAGGTGTGTCGCTTCGCCCCGACAGGATTCTGTCAGAAACTTCTCCATACCAGCCTGCGAAAAATCCTTCATTTTCTTTTTTTCATATCCACGCTTCATATATTTCCCACCATCCGGCAGGCGTTTTTTCCAGAGGTTCACTTTAAAAACCCGCCTGTATATTTCCCCATCAGCCTCCCATTTGCGGCTTTTGTACAGGAAGGAGGTGTGGCGGAAATATCGGTCGGGAATCCGAAGGCAGATGTACGCAGCCAGACGCTGAAAGAAGGCCCATAATATAAAGCATAGTAATATCGCCCCCGGCGGGGGAAGATGGATAATCTGCATTTTCATTTCTCCAATCTGATTTCCCTGTCTTTCCAGGTCACCTTTAGATGAAAAGTCTTTTTTATTACGGAAATGAGGAATATCCATATATAAAAAACCAAATACACCGGATAGAAAATACATGTTCTTTTCCGGAAATCCCCAAGATAACCGGATATCCGCCAAAAAATGACAACCCACAACACATATAGAGCCGAAAACACGAAGAATTTGAACGAATCCATTTCAAAAACCGACCTGCACAGCTGGATTGGCACGGAAGCAGATGATGATATCCATATAAATACCATCAAAACCAGCCATAATGGTGTCCGGAGGGCACCGGAAGCCTGATTTTTTATCCAGCCCTGGCAAAGCTCCTTAAACCCGCCGCCATACATCCGGTATGAAATCCCGTTATCCCCCAGCAGCAGCCGGTATGGGATATTCTTTTTCCTCAGCTGTTGAGCAAAAGCCATGTCTTCAATTATATCACTGCGGACAGATTCGTGTCCTCCGACTTTGTAATAATCCTCTTTTCTGATCAGGATGATGGGGCCGTACAGTCCGCTTTTGCGGTTTCTAAACGGCAGCGCCAAGCCGTTTGCCGCTGTCTGAATCATATTGAAGAAAAAAGAAAAGTTCTCATAGCCCATAATGACTTTATGGTATGGCTGCACTGACAGAACCATCGGGTCAGATTTATAAGACTGAAGAAGCCTTGCCAATCCGTTTTCGTCCATACGTACGTCTGCATCCAGGAACAGGAGCAGCTCCCCAACTGCCAAATCGGCACCCGCCTGTGCGGCCCAGGATTTTCCAATCCAATGCTCCGGCTTACCTTTCAGGGACTGGGGTCTGACCCCATAAGACTCGATCCGGCTTGCCGTGGCATCTGTTGAATTATCATCCACGCAAATAATTTCATGAGCTGTAACTTTCTGTGCTCTAAGATCACTCAATAGCAGGGGCAGCGTATCCTCCTCGTTCCTTGCAGGAATAATCACGGAAAGCTTCATTTCCTCTTTTGTCACAGCTTCTTTTTTAATGACCGGAAAACGGTAAAACAGCAGAATGGCCGCGGCCAGTCCTGTGAAAATTATGATCAAGTCAATTTTCATATTTCTCCTGGGGTCTGACCCCCTCCTGCGGCGCCTGCCGCAAGCTTCCCTGTCAGAATTGATATTGGCAATCCGGATGGGCTGAATGTCCACTGTCCAGCCTGAAAAATATCAGGAACGGGTGTATAAACCGCTTTTTTAATATCCCCGAATTGGTTTACAGCCGGCAATATCTCATTGGTAAACGCCCATCCGGTAATAGCCCCCTCTGCATTGCCTGTATTTTTTTCTATGGTAAGCGGTGTCGCACATATCGCCCTTATTAAGGATTCCGAAAACCCCTTGAAAACAGATCTGTTCAATACCTCAATGACATATTCGGCGCAAAGACCCTTGAATTCAGCATACCAGCCCTCTTTCTGAATCACTTTGGCCAGATTGTAATCAAACAAAGTGCTTACGATGACTCCCGTCATGTTCGGTGGTGCAAGGGATTCATCCCTGAGTGAAGGACAGGAAATCTCATATGTCGTCAGTCGCAGATAGTCCTTGATCCACCCAAAAAGAGCATCCTTATCTCCGGCGATTTCCTTCCAGTCCGGAATCTTCATGGATGAAAGACCTGCGGCAGAAGGGGTATAGAAGCAATGTTCCCCACATGTCTCCCTGTAATACGCCCCCTTTAATCCGGATGAAATGAATACTGTCAGTATGGAATTCCCTCCGCGTCCCTTCAGCACCTGTCCCTTCTTCTCCATGACCTTCCGGGACAGGCTCATGTCCGAAAGCTGATTTTCATCCAGTGCGTTATACAGAGCCTTCATGTCAGCGCACCAAACCAATTTCCCATAATAGAAACTCTCACCGCCGGCCGTCAGAACCTGCCTGTCCACCGGACGAATACTTGTAATATCCGCACCTGTCAGAATACGGCCGCCGTGAGCCTCTATGTATTCTTTCAGTTTGTCCACCAGGACTCCCGTACCACCTTTTGGATAACTGTAGTCCAGATACAAGCCGAAATAGCTCAGTGCAAAAAATGTCGGGGTTCCCGTAAAAAAATGCTGGATAATCATATCTGTCAGCGCCTGGTTCTTCGTGAATCGCTTTAAATATAGCTCGACCGGTTCATTCAGTTTCCCGGCCTTGCGGATATTGATTTTATACTTTAAAAGCCAGGGCAGAAGGGTTTTGACCAGATACCCCTTATCATCCATGGAATCAAGGAAAAGCGGGTTGTCTATCCCGTAAATGACATCCATATACTTCATTATTTTTTTAATTTCACGGATAATGGCATCAATCTCCTGTATGTTTCCCGGGAAATTTGCGCAAAGCATATCCCGGTAATCCCTCAGGCTTTCCCTTGATTTCAGACGAACCATAAAATCTCCGATCCCGATGGATACAGGATTGCTAACAACCTCCATGCCAATCCCCAGCTGCTTCAGCATCGGGAATACGATACCCGAGTTCTCAAATGCCCTGATTCCGCCATCAAACATAAAGCCTTCCTGGGAAAAAGAAGCAACCAGGCCCCCGCAGGTTTCTTCCCGTTCGCACAGGAGTACCCGCATTCCGTCTCTGCACAGATAGGCCGCACTTGTCAGTCCGGCAATCCCGGCCCCGACCACGATAACATCATACGAATTTCCCTTCATAAAACCGATCTCCCGTCATCAGCCAGATAATGCAGGACTTCCCCAATGGAAACCGGGGTGCCATATTTCATGTTTCTGATGCACCTTTCTTCGCATTCCTCTAATGATACACCCTTTTCCCGAACAGCGGAAGCGATCCTCTTTGCTCCCGTGAAATTCCCAACGGTCACTCTCCGCATGATACCCCGGATATCTGCCTCATGGATCCCTATACAGGCTGGGTGTTCACAATATTCACAGGCTGAGGCCCTGTGCATGATGGACTTTTCAATTTCTGAATAACCGGAATAAAGGCTTTCCTTTGTGACCGGCTTATCCAGGATATTTACGAAACTTTTCATATCCGGATTATAGGTGAATGGTTTCATTCCTGATTTCCGCAGAAGGGCGTTGGCTGCGCTTAGTCCGGAGGTTGTAACGGTGGGGGTACCGGTTCCCATGACGGTAGATTCTCCGCAGAAGAACAGGTTGTCCCACTCGCTCCTTGTATGCAGCCTTTTAAACATATGTTGCCCCAACATCTGTTTCGGGCCGGCCACTGATCCCCTGTATTTATTCGTATACCGTTCAATGGTACGGGGTGTCGCCACCTCCGCATGATAGACCGCTTTCGAAAATCCTGGAAATCGCTTTTCCATTACGCTCAGAAGCCTGTCCTTTTCTTTCTCCTTTTTGTTCTGATATTCCTCCCGGCTTTCCATTCTCCAGTCTTCCAGCGTAGGGCCGATGGCCACCGCCACATGGCGATCCGGCGGGCACAGGGTCTTATCATCTATGCTGCATATATAGACCGTCACTTCGCTTTCATCCAGTTCATCTGGATTTCCTACCAGCATTTCCACTGGCTGGGTATCCTCCGGTATGACATCCTTGCCTACCTCGGCATAAAGGACAATGCTGGGGTACGTAGGAACAAGGTTCCGCGCCCAGTCTCTCCTCTCCCTTGTAGAATGGGAATCATCGATTAGTTTACCATACAGATTCCACACATCCCCCGAGTAGATCAGATTATCCGCATAAATCGCTTCCCCATCTTTCAGTCTTACACCGGCCGGCCTGTCATTTTGGAACAGAATCTTTACCACTTCTTTCTCCAGCAGCATCTGCCCACCATTTTCTTCTATGACTTTTTCCAGTTTTCCAGGCAGGAAAAGGGTGGAACCGGCGGGATAATAGCTGCCTCCAATGTGGTTATCCACAAACATCACCGCCGCAAGAACCGCAGGCGACTCTTCCACAGTGGAGTAGCAGTAGGTAGAGGTAAGCTTGTTGAAAAACTTGAATATTTCCGGATCGGTGAAATACTTTTCCAGGAGGCTTTTTGCACTTTTATTCAAATAAGTCAGAAACCGTGCATAAGATAGGGGGTGTTTCAGAAACCCTTTCAGGGAAGCTATTTTGTCCGTTTCATCCGGGGTTGTATAATTCGGATTTTCCACCATTACATGATGGTACATTTTCTCCATCTCCTTGTAGAATCGTACTATGTTTTCTTTTTCGAGAGGAAAAACTTCTGCAAGTTCCCGGGAAAACATATCCAGATCCGGCCAGAAATGGATTTTATGGCCCTTGAAATTCACGCAATACAAAAGGTCGTGCTTGATCACGTCAATCGGCTCTTCCAGACAATTAAAAACAAAACGGTGGGCATTAAATCCTTTTTCACCGAACCCGTAAAGCATGGATGCTCCCTGATCAAATATTTTTCCGTCCCTTTTAAATATTCCACATGAACCGCCGGGATTATAGCTTTTATCCACCACGCCTACTTTTATTCCCCGCTTTGACAACAGGGCCCCCGCAGTAAGTCCGCTAAGGCCTCCACCGATTATAACCGTATCATACCGCATAATTGTTTCTCCCCTCACCGATATTATTTATCTGCTGCACACCCACCCTACGCTTTAATTTTATCAGTATTAAGTACGTACTGTCCAGTATATGCCCAATTCTTTGTGCGGAATGTTAGCAAAAAAGCCCCATACAACCTTAAGTCATATGGAGCATTTCCATTATTTTCAAATCACTATATTATTACTGGCCCATGAAGAGGGCAATATCATCATCCACGCTGCCGATACCGGCGATTCCGAACGTCTCCACAAGGACTTTTGCCACATTCGGTGACAGGAACCCAGGCAGTGTAGGTCCGAGATGTATGTTCTTTACTCCCAGGTACAGCAGGGCCAGAAGAACGATAACGGCTTTCTGCTCATACCAGCCTATATTATAGACAATCGGAAGATCATTTACGTCATCCAGGCCAAATACTTCCTTCAGCTTCAGGGCAATAACTACTAAGGAGTAAGAGTCATTACACTGTCCGGCATCCAGAACCCTTGGAATTCCACCGATATCTCCCAGATCCAGCTTGTTGTATCTGTATTTTGCGCAGCCCGCCGTAAGGATTACCGTATCCTTTGGAAGTTTTTGAGCAAACTCCGTGTAATATTCCCTTGATTTCATTCTTCCATCACAGCCGGCCATTACAAAAAATTTCTTGATGGCTCCATTTTTCACTGCGTCAACTACCTTGTCTGCCAGGGCAAGGACCTGATTGTGGGCAAACCCGCCAACGATAGTACCTGTTTCAATTTCTTCAGGAGCTGGGAGTTTTTTTGCCATTTCAATAATTGCAGAGAAATCCTTCTTACCGTTTTCGTCCGGGTAGATATGAAGACATCCCGGGTAACCTGACGATCCGGTAGTGAAAATTCTATTCCGTACTTCTTCGCTTCTTGGGGGAACGATACAGTTTGTGGTAAACAGAATCGGTCCGTGGAAGGATTCAAATTCGCCAACCTGTTTCCACCAGGAATTTCCATAGTTGCCCACAAAATTGTCATATTTCTTAAACGCAGGATAGTAGTGAGCCGGCAGCATTTCACCATGTGTATATACGTCTACGCCTGTTCCCTTGGTCTGCTCCAGCAGCTGCTCCAGGTCCGTCAGGTCATGCCCGGAAATCAGGATCGCAGGGTTCTTGCGTACACCAATATTAACCTGGGTAATTTCCGGATTTCCATATTTGGAAGTATTGGCCTCATCCAACAGAGCCATAACCTTCACGCCATATTCTCCGGTCTTTAATGTCAGGGCAACCAGTGCATCTGCAGTAAGGGTATCGTCCAGTGTGGCTGCAAGGGCTTCATATACAAACGCATAAATACTGTTGTCTTCTTTTCCAAGATTTGTTGCATGCTCCCCATAAGCGGCTATACCTTTCACGCCATAGATGATGAGTTCCCTTAATGAACGGACATCTTCGTTTTCCGTGGCCAGGACGCCTACTTTGACTGCTTTTTCCATCATCGCTTCTTTGGATTCTGCCTGGAAAGTTGCCGCATCATGAAGCCCGCTGAGACCGGATTCCTTTACAAGAGAGTCCCTGAGTCCCATCATTTTTTTAATCTGTTTCTCAATTGCCCAATCATCAAAGTTCGCATTTGTGATAGTCATAAAGAGACTTGAAAATACTTCGTGGTTAAGCTCTGGAAGGGTGGAAGCATCCATTTTCCCTTTAACTACAACATCTGAAATGCCTTTCAGCGTATAGATCAATAAATCCTGCAGATTTGCGACTTCCGGGTTTTTCCCGCAGACTCCTGTCACATCACAGCCTGTTCCTCTCGCGGTTTCCTGACACTGGTAACAAAACATACTCATTTTTCTACCTCCTGGAATATTTATAGTAATTTGACTGGGACCTTATTTTATGGGAGCCGGCGCCTTGACAACAATCAGCTCCAATGTCTCCTCATGGAGATTCCTGACATTCATCTTCCTGTCCACTGGAATCTTCAGCAGGGTTCCTGCTTCATATTCATGGATTTCCTGATCATCCAACCCTATGGAGAGTTTTCCTCTGACAATTGTCATATATACATTTGAATTGGAAAAATGTTCGGGCATACCCTCATCCTTGTTGAAAATCATATGGACATAATGGATGTTTTCATCCATCACCACTTTCTCTACAGATTTTGCGTTTCCGGTTGACAATGTAAAAATTTGCTCAATCATCATCCCTCCTCTATCTCAGGGTAAGTCTATGTATGAAATATTATACCACACCCCGATTCCCTATCGAAACTATAACATTATTTCCCAAAAAAGTATGTTACACAGGCAACATTTTCAATATTTGTTGAACAAACATTAGGAGAGCCGGCAAGTCAGTACTCTTGCCGGCTTATGAAAAGATTATTGCAATAAAGCTTATGCTTTATGCATCCTACAATAAATCACAAATATATTGTTTGCATAAAATCTGGGTATTTTTTTTGCAATATTTCTCTTTACAAGCTTTTTACATAAGTCCAAATACAATTTTTACTTTTGAAATGTATATTGAAGAAGCTAAGATAAACCGAAATGAGCGTCGGGCAAGCGCACAAATGCTTGTCCTTTTTACATAATGATCGGTATGCAGGAAGGTGATAGAATGGTATCCATAAAAAATAAACTTATTATGTCCATGGTAGGTTGTCTTATACTGCTTTCATCCATATCAATACTTATTGGATTTGATAAGGAGCCGCACCTGGTACTTGATGGAACATATAAGTTTCCCGGGGCTTCCAGCTATTATGAGCTTGCAGCGAATGACGCGAAGTCCGGATCCGGAACCACTACCCGATACTTGTCTTTTGAACCCGACGGATTCATATATGGAACTTATAGTACAACGGGTTATGATACGGTTGTAATTTCGGAGATGGACGGAATTATAAACACTGAATATACCATATCCGGAGACCTGCTCATCCCGGAAGAGTATTCTTATGTGGGATTCATTCCGCTGACAGACCGCTTCGATGCCGTATGCACGAAAGATGGCGAAGAATTACGTTTCAGCGCTGATGGACAGCTTTCTATGGGAAATACACAGGGATCGTATGAACGTAGCGGAGACCTTCTCAAATGCAGAATCAACGGGTGTGAAAGATACTTTGTCATATATCAGAACAGAATCAATGAAGACGTGCTGTGCAGAACAAATTGAATAGCCGAAATGATTTTACATGCAGAATGCCATATTTTTACTCTTGGGTTGTAAGATTAATTATGTCAGGACAATGGAATATGTAAAAAGAAAGAAGGAAGAGTATGTATTTATTCGATTATCACATGCACTCGGATCATTCTACAGATGGCCAGGACAGTATCATGAAAATGAGCACTGCCGCCGCAGGAAAGGGGTTAAGGGAAATTGCCATATCAGATCATTTTGAACCTACATTGGGAAATGAAGCATATCCGTCATATGATGCGGAGAAATATTTTAGGGAAATCAAAGAAGCCAATGAGATGTTTGGGCAGAAGATTAAAATCAAAACGGCAGTGGAATTGGGACAACCTCATGTATTTCCTGAGTATTCACTAAGTCTGATTGAGAACCACAATTACGATTATGTCATTGCATCCGCCCACAAAATGTCGGACAATACAGATTTTGGAGACCTGGTATACAGCAGGGAAAATCTGGACGACAACTGCGGAAAGTATCTGACGGAACTGGAGAATCTGGCCGGGTGGAACAAATTTGACTGCATCGGTCACCTGGATCTGGTAAAAAGATATGCTTCCAGATACAACATTGAAGCAAAGCTGATCCATTACAGGGAAAAACTGGAGAATATCCTGAAAACCCTTATTGAAAATGGAAAGGGGATAGAAATAAACACATCCGGGCTCAGGCAGAGCGCAAAGGAGTGCATGCCGGGATATGATATACTCAGGTTTTATAAAGAGCTGGGCGGAGAAATAATAACCCTTGGTTCCGATGCACATAATCACTTCGATGTAGGTGCAGGGATTGCGGATGCGGTAGAGCTCCTTCGGACTGCAGGATTTGAATATATGACAGTCTATGAAAAAAGAAAGCCGGAAATGATCCGGATTGCACAGGAGAAAACATTCTGGTTCCAGGCACAAAGGACAGCCTGAAAGAGAATTGCAAAAATGAGGACTAAGGTTCTTATTTTTTTGTTCACATTTTGTTCATGGTGTCAGGTACCAAACAATCCTTGACTTTTATTTTTGATTTAGATATACTTATAAAAATTCAAACCGCTGATTGAGAAGAGTAAGTTTTTTTTGTGTTTACAGAGAATTGCAGGTGCTGAGATTGCAATATCACGAAATTTTCCGAATGGGCTCATGAGGGCAGCAGGAAAGCAATTGCAAGTAATAGCTGACGGGAGCCCCATCCGTTATCAACAGGGCATATATCCTATGCGGATATATGATAAAGTGGTCTGCAATGCAGGCAATTTGGGTGGTACCGCAGAGCGTTTAGTCTTTGTCCCTTTTGGGGCAGGGACTTTTTTATATTTTTTCAAGAAAGGTGCTAATGAAAATGTCGTTGAAATTAATAATGGGTAATCAGGCCATGGCCATGGGCGCAATCCATGCCGGTGTACAGGTCGTATCCGGATATCCCGGTACTCCTTCATCAGAGGTGCTGGAAACCATTTCTTCCCATGCAGGCGAAAGTCTGTACGTGGAATGGTCTGTGAATGAAAAGGTGGCGCTGGAGGTAGCTGCAGGAGCTTCCTATGCCGGAAAGAGGAGTCTGGTCACCATGAAACAGGTAGGCCTGAATGTTGCCTCCGATCCCCTTATGTGCCTCGCCTACGTAGGCATCAAGGGAGGAATGGTAGTTCTTGTCGCAGATGACCCAGGCCCGATTTCCTCCCAGACAGAACAGGACACGCGTCATTTCGGGATATATTCCAAGCTGCCGGTTTTTGATCCCTCCTCCCCTGAAGAAGCATATGAGATGATGGGTGATGCATTCGCATACTCAGAAAAGTACGGTACTCCCGTCATAATGAGACCGACTACGAGAGTTTGCCATGCGTATGCACCCATAAAAATGAAGAGTGAACTTTACAAAAATACATTGGAAGGCTTCAAAAAGGATCCTAAATGGGTCATCTTCCCGAAACTCTCCTATGAAGCTCATCTGAACATTGAAGCCCGCAATCCGGTTATTGGAGACGATTTTTCTGGATACCGGTTTAATTTCATCGAAGGAAGCGGCCGAAAAGGAGTCGTAAGCGCCGGTGTCAGCTACGCCTACACGAAGGAAGCTCTTTCACTTCTGGGTGCAGAATGCAGACTTCTGAAAATCGGAACTCCTCATCCCTTCCCGGAAAAACTTGCCCTGGAATTTTTACAATCTGTGGATGAAGTGCTTGTGCTGGAAGAGCTGGATCCGGTCATCGAAAAAGAACTTGTTTATCTTTGCGGTATACACCATATCCATCTGGATATAAAAGGAAAACGGACGGGAAATGTGAAACAGGCCGGAGAAAACAGCTGTGAAAGCATCGCGCAGGTACTTTCCCTTTATCTGGATATTCCTTACGAAAAGCCTGAAGTGCTTGCGAATATGCCGGCTCTTCCCGTCAGACCACCCGTACTCTGTGCCGGCTGTCCTCACCGCGCATCCTTTTACGCCGTGAAACAGGCAATGAAAGGCCGAAAGGCTGTCTTCGCCGGGGATATAGGCTGCTATACCCTGGGCAATGCCATGCCGCTGGACATGGTCGACACCTGTCTGTGTATGGGTGCCGGCGTAACCATCACCCAGGGAATCCACCACGCTGAACCCGATACGGTGAACTTTGCCTTCATCGGGGATTCAACTTTCTTCCACTCAGGAATCACAGGGATAATAAACAGCGTATATAATGAAACGGATATGATCCTGGTTGTCCTGGATAACTCCACAACTGCCATGACGGGCCATCAGCCTCATCCGGGGACAGGAAAGACCATGATGGGCAATATCACGGACAAGATCTCCATTCCCGCCATATTGGAGGCAGTCGGCGTGAGTGATATACAGATTGTGGATCCCTTCAATCTGGACGAAGCCGCCAAAGCTGTTGAACGGGCCGCTTCGAAGAAGGGAACAAAATCCATTATATTCAAATCACCTTGTATTGCCATCATCAAGCCTGCCCCGCTGCTTAAGGTGGATGAAGATAAATGCACCGGATGCAGGAAATGTATCCGGGAGCTTGGATGTCCGGCCATCATTAAATCCGGAACGAAGGTACAGATAGATCCATCCCTTTGCTACGGCTGCACCATATGTGCACAGATTTGCCCATTCGATGCCATAGGAGGTGACATAAATGATTAACTGTTTATTAGCTGGCGTAGGCGGGCAGGGAACAGTACTTGCCTCGAAGCTCTTGGCAGGCTGTGCCTTAAATAAAGGTCTTCCAGCACATACGGCCGAAACGATCGGCATGGCACAAAGAGGCGGATGCGTCGTCAGCCATGTAAGAATCGGAGAAAACATGCATTCACCCCTTATCCCCCTGCGCCAGGCTGATCTGATCATCGGCTTTGAACCGGGAGAAGCCGTCCGTTCTCTGGCATATTTAAAGAAAGACGGAACCGTTCTCGTAAGCGCCCACGCTATCAGCCCTACCACCGCATCTCTTTCCAACAGTGTATATGAGGCCGCAGAAATGATCGATTATTTGAAAGAAACCGGCATAAACGTCATCGTTATTGATACGGATTCTATCGTAAAAGAATGCGGTACATCAAAAATACTGAATATGGCCCTGTTGGGAGCTGCTGTCAGTACAGGAATTCTGGGAATCGGGCTTAGTGACCTGGAATCTATAATCGATGAAAAAATACCCGAGAAATTCAGGGAGTTAAATCATAAGGCCGTGAAGCTTGGGGCACAGGCGCTGGCCGGAAAAGGGGCATAAAATGAAGTTAAGACAGGACCAATTCGAGCAGATTAAAGAAAAAATCAGACATTTAAAAACTTTAGAAAATCATCTGTACAGTAAAAAATTCGCAGAAGTGGATTTGGACAAATTCCTGACCCAGGAAGACTTCGAAGCACTTCCATTCACAAATAAGGACGAATTAAGAGAATGCTATCCTTTGGGAATTGCAGCTGTTCCGGAAAAGGACATCGTCCGCATCCATTCTTCGTCCGGGACTACCGGCACCCCCGTCATTATCCCTTATACAAAGACGGACGTCGAAGACTGGGCCATCATGTTTAAGCGTTGCTACGAAATGGCCGGAATCACTGAAAACGACAGAATCCACATAACTCCGGGATATGGCCTTTGGACCGCCGGAATCGGTTTCCAGAATGGTGCAGAGCTTTTAGGCAGCCTGGTTATTCCCATGGGTCCAGGAAACACTGATAAACAGCTCCAGATGATGATGGACATGAAAAGCACAGTGCTCTGCGCCACATCTTCCTACGCTCTTCTTCTGGCTGAGGAAATCGAAAAAAGAGGAATCCGTGATAAAATCCACCTACGGGTAGGAGTAATCGGTTCCGAACGATGGGGCGAAAAGATGCGTAAGAGGATTGCCAATGAACTTGGAGTCCACCTGTATGACATATACGGTCTGACAGAAATATATGGTCCTGGCATCGGCATGAGCTGCGAACACGAATGCGGGATGCATTATTGGGATGATTACGTTTACTTTGAGATTATAGACCCGAAAACCGGGAAAGTATTGCCGAACGGTGAAATCGGAGAACTTGTCATCACCACACTGCGCAAGGAAGGTGCCCCCTTGATTCGGTACCGTACCCATGATCTGACCAGGATCATTCCCGGCGAATGTCCATGTGGCAGTCCATTCCCCAGAATTGACACTTTAATCGGACGTTCCGATGACATGGTCAAGGTGAAAGGCGTGAATATTTATCCTGGACAGATTGAAGACGTGCTCCGATATATCGACGGCGTGAGCAGCGAATACCAGGTCATGATTGATCACCTGAATGGAAAAGACATCATTTCCTTATATTTTGAAACCAATGCAGATGCCTCCAAGGATTCTCTGGAAGCAGAAGTCCGGGATGCCTTTAAATCCAAGGTAGGGATTACCGTTATTCCCATTGCCGTGGAGATGGGCGAGCTCCCCCGGAGCGAAAAGAAATCCACACGGGTTTTTGACAACAGATATTAGCTTCCTCCAAGCATACACAGAACCGGCCGGGCATTACGCCCGGCCGGTTCTAACATTAAAACCTTCTCTTTCCACACCCACCAGGTTTCTGATGTATATGATATTCATTTGGGGGTTTGAGAGCAATTCTTCCTTTTTTGCCTGTTCAGTGTGAAAATGATATAGAAGCATTACACTATTTCAAACGTTTGATTGCAGCAAATACGAGAGGTCCCAGAAATATGCAGATTAATAAGACATACATACCGAAATTTGTGAACAATACATCCAGGTTGCTGTTGCCTATTCCCATCAGCAGATACAGAACAAGGGCTATTACGATCCAGACACAGCTTCTTCTGACCGCTGATGCCCTGGTATCCGTTTTGAGCAGCCAGGCAAACAAAAAGGTCACTATACCTGCCGGCAGGGCCGTCAAAAGAAATTCTCGATTAAGATGCGGTCGCAGCTGTTCATGGCTCATATTCTCCACACCCGCTTCTCCGAACGGCAGGGTAACGAGAAATTCCAGAATCATGATAATAATGAATATTAAAATACCGAACAATATCTCTTTTATTATAGTTTTCATTCACATACCCCCCTCTGTTTCTATTATAACAAAAAAGACCATCTGCAGGCAAATATTTATCTGTGATGGTCTTTATTCTTTTAATTAATTTAGCAGATCAATAAGCGGTCCATCCGCCATCAGCGACAAGCGTAGTGGCGTTTACGAAGGAAGCTTCATCGCTTGCCAGAAACAATGCCGCCTTGGCAATTTCTTCCGCTTCACCCACTCTTGGATTCAAATTCATTCCGGCAAATGCCCTCTCCATACCGAATTGATTTGGCGCATAAATGCTTTTCCCGATATTCGTTGCTACAGCCCCCGGAGCGATTGCATTGCATCGGATTCCCAAATTCGCATACTGGAAGCCCACATTCCTTGTAACACCAACAAGGGCATGTTTGGACGCCGTATATATAACTCCCGCCCTGGAGCCATGCAGTCCGCCAGCAGAAGCAATATTTACAATAACGCCATGCTTTTTCTCTTTAAAAATGGGGATAGCTTTTCTCATGGCTCTGACCGGTCCCATGGCGTTAACTTCCATGATGGCCTGCCAGCGTTCATCCGTTACCGCTTCGACCGGTTCGAAATTGTCCATGATTCCGGCATTATTTACAAGGATATCCAATGTTCCATACACCGATACTGCCGCATCAATCATATTCTGGACATCTTCTTCACTTGTAACATTCGCTGCTACCGCCAAAGCCATACCTCCGGCTGCTACAATTTCATCCACTACAGCCTGTGCTGCTTCCAGCTTCATGTCAGCCACCACAACTTTGGCGCCCTCCTTTGCAAATAATATTGCAATTGCCTTTCCCATGCCGCTGGCTGCGCCCGTGACAACAGCTACCTGATTCTCAATTCTTCCCATTTTATCCATCCTCCTGTACGTAACTTAATCTACATAGATATCATGTTCAAATTTCAATACAGTTGCAATTGATTAATACCTTTGTCAATTCAGCAAATCCGAAAAAAGGGTTTCGACGGCTGCATCATAATCATGCAGGCGCTCCGATTTCCTGATCCTCTTGATGTATTTTTCACTGTCAGGGAACAGCTCAATCATATAGGCCCATAGTTCCTTCATCTTAAACAGGATATTCCTGTCTCCGAAAAGGATCCCTTTGTAGTCTTCATAGATTCTGTCATGAAAAGTTTTGATAACCTCTCTGCCTGGAACCTCTTTTTTCTGGATTTCCCAGGCAAGCCCGGGGTTTGCCACAAGTCCTCTTCCCAGCATGATTCTATCCACTTCAGGAAAGTCTATCTTAAACTCCTCGAAATCCTCTCTGGTGAAAATATCCCCATTATAACATACCGGATTACGGCTTATTGCCAGCGCCTCCCCAAAGACCTCCCGGTTTGGACGGTTTTTATAAAAATCTTTCTGAACCCGGGGATGAATAATCAGCTCTTTCATCGCGTATTTATTGTATATTTTCATCAGTTCCCGAAACTCCTCCGGATTGTCCTTGCCTATCCTGGTTTTTATGGAGATGTCCATGACATTTTCCGAGAAAATTCTGTCCAAAAACCGGTCCAGTTCATCCCGCAGGGCAAGAAATCCGGATCCTTTATTCTTGGACACCACTGTTCCGGAAGGACAACCCAGATTTAAGTTTACTTCCTTATATCCAAGGATTTTTATTTTCTCTGCGGCATAAATGAAATCCTCCGCATTATTGGTAAGAATCTGGGGAACCAGTTCGTATCCTCTGTTGTTCTCCGGAAGAATATCATTTAAGTCCCTGTTTTTAAATCCCTTACTCCTGCTCGGAACTATAAAAGGAGAAAAATATTTATCTGTGTTATTGTAACAGGCAAAATGTGCATTTCTGTATAAATATCCTGTTACGCCTTCCATGGGTGCAAAATACAACTTCATAAATAATGACTCCTTTTTAGTTCGCTTATATTACCGGTTCAAATACTTGTCGACTTTCCGTTTTTCCAGGAATGCCTTCATTCCTTCCTTTTGATCTTCGGTTTCAAAGCAGTTGCCAAATAATTTTTCTTCTATTACCAGGGCGCTGTCCATATCCGTCTGAAGTCCTTCATTTATAGCTTGTTTGGATGCCCTTACTGCAATCGGTGCGTTTCTCGCGATCTTTCCAGCCATTTTCTCTGCCGCTTCCATCAGCTCTCCCAAAGGATAAACCGCATTCACGAGGCCAACCCGGAGAGCTTCATCTGCCTTGATGTTAGAGCATGTATATATCAGCTCTTTCGCTTTCCCTACTCCTACTATCCTGGCAAGTCTCTGGGTTCCTCCAAATCCGGGCGTGATTCCCAGACCGGTCTCGGGCTGACCAAATACCGCATTGTCAGAGCACAGTCTTATATCACAGCTCATAGCTAATTCACAGCCGCCGCCCAGGGCAAAACCATTTATGGCAGCAATTACCGGGATTGGAAATAATTCAATTTTACGGAATACATCATTCCCCACTTTCCCGAACTCTTCACCCATGCTTTTCGTCAACGCAGACATCTCCCCGATGTCCGCCCCTGCAACAAAGGATTTCTCACCGGCACCTGTAATGATGACGGCTCTCACAGTCTCCATATCCACGGCATCAAACGTCTGTCCAAGTTCCTTCAACACCACGGAATTAAGCGCATTCAGCGCCTTTGGCCGGTTCAGTGTGATTATTCCAACATTTCCCTTTTGTTCATACAAAATAAATTCCATAAAAAGTACCTCCTCATATTTAGATCATTTCATCAATAGTATTCTATTTTAGAATGACTGTTGATTCTGTTTTTGGGCCTAAAATGAAAATTTTTTCCGTGCATCTGCCTAAAGCCGAGCCCATACGACAAGCCCCTTAATCGGGGGAATCGTTATATTTATTCTACTCCTTTTAGAATTTTATTCAAGAATAATTTCAATCCATCCAACTTATCCACCAGACGAATTAATAAACAACTCTTTGGATTAATCCACTAAGTATATGAATGCTCACTCCCTCTGGATAAATAATCTGAATACTATGTGATACAATGTGTTTAATAAAGGTCGATGGCCTGAAAAGTGCTTGAAAGGAGCAATAAAAATGAAAAAAACTAAACTCTTCACATTACTCGTCTGCCTCATATCCATTCTTTCCGTTAGTCTGATTGGATGCGGCACCGGCGGAACAAACACTGGGAACACATCCGACACCACAGACAACAGCGAAAGAACCAGTATCAAAATAGGTGTACCCGTTCCTCTCACCGGCGGCCTGGCAAACTTTGGCACCGGAAGCCCATTCATAGAGGAATTGGCTGCAAAGGCAATCAACGACCAGGGCGGTATCTACATTAAAGAACTCGACAAAAAACTCCCCGTAGAACTTATCTTCATGGATACAGAGAGCAGCCAGACAAAAGCCAGCGAAGCTGCCACTAAACTTGTTACGGAAAACAAAGTCGACATGCTCGTTGTAAGACATACTCCTGACACAGTAAATCCTGTTTCCGCAGTTGCTGAACGTTACGGAGTTCCATGCCTCTCAATGGATGCAGCCTCAGACGCGTGGCTTGCCAGCGGAAAACACGTATGGAGCTACCATGCATTCTGGAAAGTCGATTCTATCTACAAAACATTTGAAAGCATCTGGGAAAAAGCCGGCCTCAAGGGCGCTAAAGTAGGCGTTGTCTTCCCTAACGATCCAGATGGAACCACCTTTTCCCCAATATTTGCAAAAGGGTTCAAGAAAGACGGATTTGGAATGGTAGATCCAGGATTTGTCACAAGCGGAACCAATGACTACACCTCCATAATCAAAGACTTCAAGGATAAAGGCGTTGAAATCGTTACAGGCGTCAACATCACTCCTGACTTTGCAACTTTCTGGAGCCAGTGCCAGCAGCTGAACTTTAAACCTAAAATGGTTACTATGGGTAAAGCACTGCTCTTCAAATCAGATACAATGGCACTTGGAGTTGACAACGCCAACGGTGTAACAACAGAAATCTGGTGGACACCTGATCATCCTTATGTATCCTCCCTCACCGGTCAGACAGGAAGAGAAATCACAGATTTATGGACTGCTGCAACCGGAACCGAATGGACACAGCCAATGGGTTATAAATATGCTTCTATTGAAGTTGCCATCGATATCCTCAAAAGAGCCGCATCACTTGACAAAGAAACGATCCGCCAGGCAATGGACGCAACAGACATGACCAGCCTCGTTGGACCAATTAAATTCGACGATGATAATCACTGCGCAACACCGGTAGTAGGTGGACAATGGCAGAAAAACGCAAACGGCGAATTAGAACTTAAAATAGTCACCAACGACGGATATCCTGAAATTGCACTTACAGGAACTTTGCAAACCAGCAACTAACTAAATGAATATAAAGGAGCTTTTGCGAAATGGGTGAGTAAATTCATCCATGGAGCAAAAGCTCTTTTTTATTTCAAAAATAGATCATCGCTCCCTAACTATAAATCCGTTGTTTCGCGACTATCCCTTATTGATTTCTATTGCACGAATGGATTGAAAAATAATAATGTATTTAAAATAAATAATGGTATTAGAAATGTCATGGACCAACCAATATATCCAAAGAAACCTGGCATTTTCACTTCATTTTCTTCCGCTATCGAGCGTACCATGAAATTGGGGGCATTGCCAATATAGGTATTTGCTCCCATAAAAACTGCACCGCAGGATACTGCCAGCAACATGTCTGGTGCAATCGTCCCCATCGTTGTTGCTATTCCGCTTGTAGCCCCCAGGCTGGCGGACGTCGTCATAAACACCAGATAAGTCGGTGCGTTATCCAGAAAGCTGGATAATATTCCTGAAGCCCAAAAAAAGTGAGCAGGCCTGGTTAACCCCAATTCAGACCCGCGCGCTCCAAGGATAGCAAGTGCAGGAATCATCGTAATAAAGATACCGGCAAACAATATTGCTACTTCCTTAATTGGAGCCCAGGTAAAATTATTATTCATCCGGATCCCTCTCGATGTGGTCTTCATGGACAGGAATGCCGCAATCAGAATAATGGTGTCTCTTATGAAGTTGATATAGGGAATGACGATACCATGACCATGAATTGTCATAATTGTGATTCCTTTATTCAAACCGGTGGACTGATCAGCAAATGCCGGGTTTTTACTCAGGATACCGCTCAAAATAACTGAGCCAATAATCATTGCCAGGAAGATGACGTTATGAAGACCGTCAATCTTTAATGGCTCCTTCTTCTCCGCCGCAGCTTTTGCCATGCTCTCCGGATATGCGGCCATATCTTTCTTATATGCCCGCCTGTCTAATATGTAAAAAGCAATCAGAAGTATAATTGAATTTAAGGCCATAGGGAGAATAAGTTTCATTGTCCAGAAAAATGGCACTCCTCTCAAAAACCCTAAAAACAATGGAGGGTCTCCAATCGGAGTCAGTGATCCTCCAATGTTGCAGATAAGAAAGATAAAAAATACAAATATATGCGTCTTGGATTTTCTCCACTTGTTTGCCCTAAGCAATGGCCGTATCATGAGCATCCCTGCTCCGGTGGTCCCGACCCAGCTGGCCAGAACTGTCCCTATCACCAATATGGTGATATTAACGTTAGGGGTCCCATTTAAAGTGCCACGCAACGAAATTCCTCCGGTGACTACAAACAACCCAAAGAGAAGAACTATAAAGGGTATATAATCCAGAATGATACTATGTACTAATCCCGACATCATTTCTTTAACACCAAATACAATAAGGAATGGAATCAAAAATACTAACGCCCATAAGGCACTGATTTTCGCCTGGTTATGCTCCCACCAATGACCATTAACCAGAGGCAGAATAGCAATAGAAAGCAGCATGCACACGAAAGGAAGAATGCTCCAGATTGGGAGCCTGGTACCCAGTTCTTCATCAGAAGAACCGGTTGACGCAAATACGACGCTGTTGATGGCAAAAATTGAAATAAAAGTTAAAATTGTTGTAATGGATATTTTTTTTAATCTCACGAATATGGGTTCCTTCCAGTTTTTACTAATTAAAAGTGGCATGCAACATTAGTCCCCATCTCTAATGTTACAAAGTTATATTGTTCTCTCCCCTTTTCAACTCACATTAATTTATTTTTTATTAATATGTTTCTCATATTCTTCAACACTGTGTGCTCTCAATTTCTCAAGAGAATTCGCATCTTTGACGATCAGTACCGGACACAGAGCAGTTTTCAATACCCTCTCTGAGACTGAGCCTAACATTGTACCGGCAAACAGCCCGATACCTTTGCTTCCCATGACGATCAGATCTACATCTTCATCACTGGATTCAGCGAGAATCTCAAGTTCTGGAGATCCCAGGCGGACTTTTTTGGTAAGTTCAATATCTGTGAAATCGATTCCTTCCATTGTTTCATCAATAATTTTTTGGCCAATCTCCCTCAGCTTATCATCATCAATCATTCCGAAGGGAGCATACCCCCAGTGTGCTTCGCTCGTTAAAGTCACATTAAGCAAAATAATCTCACAATGACTTGCACGGGCAATATCTGCTGCTTTTGTCAAAGCTGCTTTTGAGCTTTGCGAACCATCAGTGCCAACAAGAATCTTTTTGAACATTTAATCATCGCCTTTCTTTTCGATTTTTTATTTTCAGATCAGTCAACTGACCATAATCTGTGCCATGCCTTGAATCTCATTCGTGAATATTTTTACATAAAAATAGCCCATCAAAAGGTTGAAACAACAAATAACCTTTGACAGACTCCACCAAAAAAACATATATTTACTTTTCTAAATTGTAACATGTATATAAACGAGTTACAATACAATTCGTTTTATTTGTGTGTATTTTTTTGAGTACATTTTTTCATTCGAGAGCCAGACACTCCTCCAATTTTTTTTGAAGCATCTCCCATGATTTGTTCTTATGCTCATCGGTTCCTGACACACGGACAATATATGCCTGTTTCAGATACACTTCTTCTTCTTCAAAACTAAAAGGAAGAGCTGACACAATGTCTCTCAATTTGTTTTTCTTTATCTCATCACCATCATCCACAACCGCTATATATCCCCTGAAATCGTAGTCCTTCCACTCCTCATGCTCGGATTTCAGACCTGAGCAGCTTGAATTTGTACAATATCCACATTGGTTCAGTAATATAATGATTGGAGCAATGGTTTTATCAATCTGCCCGACCCCTTCTATTTCCACGTGCTTACCCATCTGTTCGTTCAGACCGGTTGCCAGTTTCAGAGATTTATATTCCTCGTCGGACAGGTAAGGTCTCTGCCCTTCCACGTATGCCTTGACCTCTTCCATGGTTTTAAAATAATCGCTTGGTTTCATATTTATATCCTTCCAACTTTTTTGGAGCTTCCTTCATCAATCGCTGACAGAAGAACTCTATATAATAATACTTGCACAGCAAATACCCGTCAAGTCCGTCTGTATATAAAAAAGGCGCAGGTTGCAGAGGCAAGGGCGCTGGCGCCGGCCAGAACCATCAGTAAATGATAATTCATACCGGCTATAGGTGTTATAATGTATGTGGGTATAAGCACGCATCCCAGCAGCTGCAAAGTCGCTGCAAAACCGCCTGCCGTCCCGGCATAGTCTTGCCCGATTTCTGGTATTGATATGGGTAGAGAAATCAAAATCGGGAGCATGGAGCTGAACAAAAAACCAGTGATAAACAGGCCAGCAATCATTATGATTCCTGACGGAAGGAGCCAGGCACCTGCCGCCCCCAGGGCTCCGGCTGCACCGCAAATCACCAGAAACATCCTTGTATTCCCCATTTTCCTGCAGATGACAGGTCCCAGCACCGACCCGGCGAGCGCACCGATCATAAGTGTGGAGGCGACAACTCCTGCAGCTTTGGGAGTTATTCCCCGGCTCACTTGTAAGGCCAACGGAAGAAATGCGCTGACGGAAATATTGGCTCCCATCAGAAACATCAGACATGTGCCGATAAACCATATCTGTCTGTTCTTTACCACAACTTTCAAACCTTTTATAATAGACACACGGGACATTTCTTTTCCGTTATCTGGTTCCTTTTCCTTATCTCGGCCAAAGACAAGCCAGACTGCTGCAATTATACCTGTAAGGACGGCCGCAAAGGAAAATGCTGTCTTTACACTTGGAAAAAAAGCGCTTGTGCTCATTCCCACGGCCATTCCCACAGAGGATCCCGCCATGGCCAACCCCGCCATAGAACCTAATTTTTCGTTTGAATACCAGGCACCTAAATATTTTGCGATGTTGGAATTCATAAATGTACTTACGATTCCTGCAAAAGCCATACTTAACATGAGGGTTGTATAATCATTGGAAAATATCCGCAGGACAATTGCCACGGTTGATATGATTACCCCAATGCTGATACTTTTCTTTATTCCGATTTTGTCGCTAAGAAGACCTGCAAACAAACTCAGAAATATTCCCGATATCATGGCCGCAGTAAATATTCCCGAAAACTGAACTGCCGTCAGTTTAAACTCAGGAATAATCAGATAGGACAGAGGAGAGAGCTGATATTGCGGATATATGGCTATGAAATAAATAATAAAAGCCAGGAAAACCACAATGCCCTTGTTGTTGTTTTTCTTTCTCATATATTCTCCCTAGTTTCTTAAGCGTCCAGGGCCGCATGAAACCCCTGATAAATGGCATTCGTGATATTGGATGCCCTGACGCAGTCGCCAACCTGGTAAACAATCGGTGCACAATCCAGTAAAGGTTCTACGATGTTCCTCTTCGGTCTCTGCCCCAAAGCGCAGACCACCGTGGTACCTGGCACCAGAGTTTTTTCCCCTGATGCATTTTCGCAAAGGACACCCCCCGGCTGTATTTCCAGACCCTTGTGCCCAATATGTACATGTACGTTTTGCTTCCTGATTTCTTCCAGGAGGAGGGGCCGGTGTCTTTTATTTGCGTCCGGAGCCAATTCCTCCAGCATTTCAATCAGATGCACGGTTTTTCCTTCCAACGCAAAATGCACCGCCATTTCGCAGCCTGCAAGACCTCCGCCCAGTACTGCCACATGGTCGCTGACTTTTTCCCTTTCCAGATGGTAGTCATTTACAATTATGACGTTATCCCCATCAATTCCGGGTATCGGGGGTATAAGGGGCTCGGAACCCACTGCCGCAATTATGACATCCGCTCCGATTTCATCCGCATATTCGCCGGTGACAGACGTGTTCAGGCGGATGTCCACACCGGCATCCCTGGCCAGCTTCTCCAGTGTAACTCCCAAATCATACATTTCATATTTAAAAGGAATCCCTTGTTCTCCCCTTAAGATTCCACCTAAGGTCCCTTCCTTTTCGCACAGAATGACTTCATGCCCCCGTTTGGCGGCCGTAATGGCTGCAAACAGTCCAGCCGGACCTCCACCAGCTATTAGAACCCGATGTTTTTCGGGTGCCGGCAGTATTTCCATCCCATCAGTCTCCCGCCCTATCAATGGGTTAATGGTACATCGTCTGGTTGTGGTGTCCGCCCTCTCTGACATGCATGTAAAACACCTCAGGCATTTCAGGATATCCTTGTCACGGTTTGTCATGACTTTTTTGGGCAATTCATGATCCGCCAGAAGACCACGGGCCATCGCTACAACATCAGCCTTGCCTGAGGCTATGATTTCTTCCATCATCTCCGGATCGTTCAGCCCGCCCACCGTCGCCACCGGTACATTTACATGTTTCTTGATTTTTTCGGCCATATAGACATTGCAGCCGTGAGGCATGAACATGGAAGGATGGGTTATTCCAAACCCGCTCTGATATGTTCCTGCGGACACATGAAGCAGATCAATATACGGTTCCAGCTGCTGCGCAATCCGCACACCTTCCTCCAGGTCATACCCGCCTTCCAGCAGTTCAGACCCACTCATCCTGAATTCTATTGGAAATCCGTTTCCCACTGCCCTGCGTACACTTTGCAGAACTTCCGCAGCCATGCGAACTCTGTTTTCAAGACACCCACCATACTTATCCTGCCTCTTATTGAAATAGGGAGAGAGAAACTGGTTAATAAGCCATCCGTGGCCTCCGTGCACCATCACCATTTCGAATCCGGCTCTTTTCGCCAGAGATGCTGTTCTTCCGTACGCTTCAATAATATCTTCGATCTGCCCGATTGAAAGGGCCTTTACAGCTTTACCGTCCGGACGAACTCCATCGCTGGGTCCCCACTGATCCATCCTGCCCTGCCGGTTTTTATCCGCCAGATATGTTCCTGCATATTGCCCGGAATGTGACAATTCTACGCTGGGTATGGCGCCGTGCCGGCGTATGGCATCCGCCGTATACGTGAAGCCAGCAAGAGAACCTGCCGTTTCCAGGTCCAGATGGAACATGTGGGAACCATCCGTTTCAGGGTGAACAACCACTTCACTGACCGTAACGGCGGCTGCCCCTCCTTTTGCCCTCAATTCATAAAAAGCAGTGGATCTGGGTCCGATGGTGCAATCGGCAGTAATATCCGTACCACCCATAGGGGCGGAGAACATACGGTTTTTAAATGTGACATCACCCAATTTTATCGATTTGCACAAATTTGGATACATTCTTTTCATTTTTTTATCTCTTTTCACATTTTTATATTAGGTTTCCTGAATTTTTTCGGTACCTGGCACATATTAGAACAAAAAATATGCCCTCCTATTATATACCTTGTAAACGCAGGTGTACAAGATGCATATTGTACAATCAGTAAAATATTCTTGCCTAATTTTATTTATTATGCTACTATTTAGAAGCTTTTGGAAATTTACGAATACTACATATTATGGAGGAAACATGAACAGCGAAAAACACACCGATCATATTGCCAACCCTTCTCCTTTAGGTCTGCTGGGCTTTGGTATGACAACAATTCTTCTCAATCTGCATAATGCAGGGATTATACCTTTGTCTATTGTAATCGTTGCAATGGGATTTGCCTTAGGCGGCGCTGCACAGATCATTGCAGGCGTAATGGAATTTAAAAAAGGCAACACGTTTGGTGCTACTGCATTCTCAGCCTATGGTTTTTTCTGGTGGTCACTCATACTTATCTGGTTCAATCCATTTAAGGGCATCGAAGCTGCAGATTCTAGAAGCATGGGATTTTATCTTTTACTTTGGGGAATTTTCACACTCTTCATGTTCATCGCTACATTAAAACACAACCATGGCATCCAGGTAGTTTTTTTAACCCTGACCATCCTGTTTTTCATGTTGTCCCTCGGAGACTTTACGGGCATACATTCTATTGTAACCATTGCCGGATATGTTGGTATTTTATGCGGGGCCTCCGCAATCTATAACTCAATGGCACAGATTGTTAATGCTGAATACAAAAAAGAAATTCTTCCTTTATAAATATTTTTTCAAAAGTGCGTACTGCGGTCTTTGGCCTGGCACGCACTTTTTTTGATCGTTTTTTTGTTATATCTGATTGCCGGCAAACTGAGTCATATACAGGTCATGGTATGGGCCCTTTTTATTCAGAAGTTCCATATGATTTCCAGTCTCTGCAATGCGTCCCTGATCCAGCACGACAATGAGATCCGCATCACGGATGGTCGACAGCCTGTGCGCAATAATCAGACTCGTCCGATCCTTCATCAGATTTACCATAGCATCCTGAATATGTTTTTCTGTCCGCGTATCAACGCTGGAAGTGGCTTCATCCAGAACCAGTATCCTGGGATCAGCCAATACCGCACGGGCAATAGACAGGAGCTGGCGCTGCCCCTGGGACAAGTTATCTCCAGCCTCCGTCAGCAGGGTATTGTAGCCATCGGGCAGCCGTTTAATCAAGTTATGGCAATTACTCATTTTCGCCGCTTCCTCCATCTGCTCATCCGTTGCATCCGGCCTGGCATATTTAAGATTGTTGCGTATGGTGTCCGAAAACAGTACGGTATCCTGCATGACAATGGCGGTATTTCTTCTAAGTTCATTGCAGTCAATATCTCTTATGTCAACTCCATCGATAAGAATACCTCCGCTGTCCGTATCATAAAAGCGCATAAGAAGATTGACCACAGTGGTTTTTCCACTCCCGGTGGCTCCCACAAGGGCGACCTTGTGGCCAGCAAATATCTCCAGATTAAAATTGTGCAGCACCCGTTTTTCGGGATTGTAGGAGAAATTTACATTCTTAAAGGTAATCACGCCTTTAGAAGAATCCATGTTCTTCTCCCCGCCTTTATCTTCCTCCATCTCATCCAAAATGGCAAATACCCGCTCAGCTCCAGCGATTGCTGTCTGTACCTGCCCGTAAACCTGGGCAATTTCATTGACCGGACGCCCGAACTGCTTGGCATACACGATAAAAGCAGAAATGACTCCAATGGATATATACCCGTTGATGGCAAAATATCCGCCAAAAGCCGCTATAATCACAAAGCCGATGTTATTGATGGAATTTATCACCGGTCCCATGGCCCCGCTCAAAAAATCCGACAAAATACTGACTCTGGTCAGTTCATCCGAAGTGGCATCAAATCCTTCCATCGCTTTTCTCTGCCGGTTATAGGCGGTTACTGTCTTGAATCCTATAACCATCTCTTCAACAGAACCGTTCAGCTGTCCCAGCAGAGCCTGCCTCTTCCGGTACGATTTTCTCATGGCTTTCGACAGATATTTTGTGGCGAGTACCGTGAGTATTACGGTTGTGCACGATAGCAGCGCCAATTCCCAGGAGAACCAGACCATCATAATGACCGTTCCGATGACCGTAAATATTCCGGATATGAAGGATGTCAGGGATTGGGAGACTGTACTTGAGATATTTTCTACATCATTTGTCATCCGGCTCATAATATCGCCATGGGAATGTGTATCCAGATAGCGGATTGGGAGATTCACGATTTTATCAAAAAGTTCTTCCCGGATTCTTCTGACGATGCGCTGGCTCAGGCGGTTGCTGATCAGATTCTGAAACAAGGTGCATATCCCTAGTATCAGGTACACACCCAGCATAATTGCCAGAATTGGCGGAACCCTCCCGAAGGAACCCTCAGCAATCCTGTCAATAGCGTGGCTTTGCAGAGAAGGCGCATACACTGAACATACCACCGTCAGTACGACCGCGGACAACAGACCGAAAACCATCCATTTTTCTTCTCCAAAATATCCGAATAACCTTCCGAATGTTTTTTTACCTTCTCTGGGTTTTTCCACATCCTGAAATCCCTTGTGGCTTCTGTGCCCTGGAATCCTGACCCGGCTGCTCTGATTGTCCTCCGACTTACCCATGGAGTTCACCCCCCGTCCTCATCTGGGAATCATAAATATCCTGGTAAATTTCACAATCCATAAGCAGATTTTCATGCGTGTCACAGGCCACAATCCTTCCCTCATCGATGACGGCAATGCGGTCTGCCCCTTTTACGGAGGCTATCCTCTGGGCAATGATAATCTTGGTAGAATCACTATGATTTTTCTTAAGGGCATCATAAAGCTCAGCCTCCGTCTTAAGGTCCAGTGCACTGGTAGAATCATCAAAAATCAGAATTTCCGTACCCTTTAAAACAGCACGGCTTATCGCAATACGCTGTTTCTGCCCCCCCGACAGATTCATTCCTTTTTCCGCCACTTTCGTATCATATCCATCCTTCATAGCTTCAATAAATCCCGAAGCTCTGGCTGTCAAAGCCGCTTCTTCTATCTCTTTATCGCTGGCTCCGTCCCTTCCCCATGAAATATTTTCTCTGACGGTTGCACTGAATAATTCACTTTTCTGAAGAGATATGGCAATCTTATTCCGCAGGGCATTCAGTCTGTACTGCCTGACATCGATACCATCCACAAGCACCGAACCCTCTGTCGGATCATAAAATCTGGGGACAAGACTGACAAGCGTGGACTTCCCGCTGCCTGTGGCTCCCAGGAGTCCGAGAGTCTCTCCCGGATAGATTGTCAGATTTATGTTGGATAATACCTCTTCCCTGTTCCCGCCGGGATAGGAAAAGGACACATCACGAAATTCTATCTTTCCTTTAATTTCTGTATCTCCATCAAATCCACCGCCGACGATTGCCGGATTAGTATCTAAAACTTCCTGAAGCCTCCGCATCGACGCCGTTCCCCTGGAAAGATTCTGGATTATCATTGCCATCATCATTACACTGTGTAAAATCTGCGTTATATAAGTAATCGCTGCCATTACGTTTCCAGGCGTTATATGACCTGCTTTAACCCGGATGCTCCCTGCATAAATTATGGCGGCAACGGAAATATTCATGATTATGTTCAGAATAGGGGACATGTAGGAAAACAGTTCCATCACCCTTAGGTTGGTATCCACCAATTCATCATTCGCTTGTTTGAATCGTTCCTTTTCATATCCTTCTCGTACGAAGGCCTTAACAACCCTTAATCCTGCTACGTTTTCCTGTACGACGCTGTTGAGCCAATCCAGTTTTTTCTGAAGTACAGAAAAAACCGGTGTTGCTTTTGAAACAAAAAACACCACACAAAGAGCAACAAGGGGCAGTGCACAGGCAACCACTACACCAAACCCCAAATCAAGCTTGAGCAGATAAACAATCCCTCCGGCAAATATCAGTATGTTGCGGATAAATCCGCGCAGAGTCTGTATAACCATCCCCTGAACCTGGGATATGTCGTTTGTAACACGGGTAACCAGGGAACCCGTGGAAAATTTATCTGTCTGTTCAAAAGAAAATGACATGATTTTCTTAAATACATCCTTGCGGATGTCATTGGCGAAATATTGGCCACAGAAATTGGCAAAAATCCCGGAGAGAATTCCCAAGCATCCACCAAGAGCCACAAGTCCTATCATTTTATATCCCGTATTCATGATCAGGTTAAGATCGCCCACATTGTTATTGGACAGACCCAGTACACCCTCGTCCACGATAAGGGCCATCAGGCGGGGTTGAATCAGATCCAGCATCACTTCTCCGAACATGAAGAGGGGCGCAGGCAGAGCAAAAAACCAATATTTTTTCAAATATTTTAATATTCCTTTCATACCGGCCTCTCCTCCCTAATCATTCGGGATAAAATATTGTCACTTTTATTTCGAGCTTTTTTCTGCTTCTGCCACTTCACAGACTTTGAGTTTTCTTCCCTGGACCGTAAATCGGATATTAAATCCCGCAAAAGCGAGCCCATATATCCGGTCCGGATCATCCTGATAGGACGGGCGGGGGTCTTGTTCCAGCACTTTAAGAAGCGGAGTCTGTTTTTCCTCTGATACGAGACAGAGCAATTCTGATGGAAAAACCACCTCCAATGCGTAGTCCCTGAATAAATCCGAAAAGCCTCCGGATGCTTTTGGATGGCTGTCTGAATAGGGAATGTACGGTTTTATGTCAAAGATAGGAGTGTTATCCATCATATCCACTCCCGATACGTAAAGGACCGGACCACATTCGGAGTTTATTTCGACTTTGTCCAGTCTTACGGAAGAGAGGCCGATTGGATTCGGGCGGAAAGGGGAGCGGGTGGCGAACACCCCTACCCGGACATTGCCACCCAACCTCGGCGGACGGACAGTTGGAGACCATGTATTCCGTACAGCCTCCGAAAACTCCCATAGGATCCATATATGGGAAAATTCTTCCAAACCACGCACAGACTCCGGATTCCGGTATTCCGGTTCAAATACAATCATCCCTTTCAGGGAGTCTACAATCCCGCTCTGGCGGGGTATTCCAAATTTTGTTGGGAAGTCCGTCTTTATACGGGCAATAACTTTCATAACAGCACTCCTAATTTATTCTTACAACGGATTAATCCATGTGTTTCAGGATAATCAAGTCCTGAAACCTATGTTATCATATTTATGAGAGTTCGAAAATTTGATGCTCTGGCAGAGAGCAGATGATGTTCAGACCTTTTCATAAAACGGCCGGCGGAAAATTTAATTTTTCCTGCCGGCCACTCCTCTTTTATCTCGGTGAAAAAATAATTTTATAGAAATTTTCTCCCATAATAGATTCTTCTATAACCCGACACCTGCTGCTGATACATATTTCTTTCACTTCTTCTTTGGAAATCCTGTGTTCAGCAGGCGGTCCCATCGGAGTTGCCCATTTATGAAATTCTATCACCAGGAGTTTCCCATCCGCCTTTAATATTCTTCCTGCTTCATCAAGCATGGCTTTCTTATCATCTATTTCATGAAGAACCGTAACCATGACGGCCATATCGCACAACCCGTCTTCAAGAGGCAGCTCCCGGGACGTCACTTTCAGGATTTCCAGATTGTCGATTCCCTGTTCCCGCCTTCTGTTTTCCAACAGCGCTATCATGGCGTCGCTTGCCTCAAGAGCATATATTTTCCCGCGGCTGATTCTGGCTGCTGGTATTGAAAACACGCCGGTGCCGGCACCGATATCACACAAGGACATGCCATCCGAAAAACCGGCAGCCCTCAAGGTTCCTTCCGGATCAAGTTCTGCCAGTCTGACTGGATTCTCGAATTTATTGAGTTTTCCCTCTGACATAAACTAACCCTCCGAATTTCCTGCATTCAATTCTCTAATCGGAACATTTTTACATCCACATCTAGGACATCTCGCCTTTATACAAGCCTTTGCATCACCTTCACAGATTCTGTATTCGCCGCCTTCAATCTGAAGCTCTTTCCCATGCACCAGAGCCTGAGCAAGTTTCTTTCTTGCCTCATTATAGATTCCCTGAATAGTAGTACGTGCCACTTTCATTTGCTTCGAACAGTCTTCCTGTGTCATTCCATCTAAATCGATTAACCGTATTGTTTCATATTCGTCTACCGTCATTTTTATCATGTTGTCATAATCCACGTCTGTACCCAAGGGTCCAAATCGGTCAAATTCAGGCAGGCAGCAAACAATCCTGCACTTTCTAGGCCTCGGCATTGAAGTCCTCCTTATTCGTTCTCATTTTAGGATATTTTACCACAATGCAGATACTTTTAATATCTTAATATTGGATTTAATTTCTCCGTTCAGACATAATCCATCTCCTGCTCCAATTCTGAAACCATCATTTCGAAATCTTCCTTAGTGATCAATCCCTTTTCGCGTCGCCAGTTCATGCATCTGTTCCACACAACGTAGACTGCCTCCGCCTTAATACCCTGGACACCTTCGGACCGGCAGATTTCTCTTGAAGATAAAGCTTCATAAGCCGCGTCTCCCACATATAAATGGCTGATCGTAGTGATTTCCTCCTGAATAAATTCTCCTTCGTCATTGAATCGGTCCATATAGTTATGAAACAGTTCGACGATATCTTTACTAAAGTATCCATATTTGTCCCTGGAATATTTTCGGATTATATCAGCCCCTGTATCCATAATCTCCGTTTTTTTTGTTTTTTTCTTACTAAATATTTTCATTTCGTCCTCCAGTCTAATATTTTTTATATTATTCATTTTAAAGTAATTATACAAAAAAAGATGAACAGCTTCTTAACGAAGCTCTCCACCCTATAAGCCAAGACTTGAAACAGCCAAAAACCAAGCTGCCAACCGGAATGATTTCCATATTCAATTATTATGTAAACATTATAACCTATTTTTAATTAAATTTCAACAATAAATTTAGATTTATTTTGTTTTTTTTGTTTGTTTTTTATTCCATAATGCTATATTTTTGTAAAAAAGGCGACCGCGACCGCCCCAGGACCTGCGTGGGTTCCTACCGTGCTGCCGATCATGCTTATTGGAAGTTTTCCGGTATAGTCTTTCCATAAAGCCTCACTGTCCGCTATGTATTTTTGCAGCAGATGATTGTTGAGTCCTGTGTAGCCCAGGCAGATGGGTTTTTCAAAATCGATTCCGCCTTTTTCATTTACTTTCAGGTTCAGAAGGTTATTCCCTTTTTTAGAACCACGGGCTTTTCCCACCACCTTGATTTCTCCATCCTCAACACTTATTACAGGTTTGATGGACAGCAGTTCTCCGGCAAATGCACTGGTCTTTGATATTCTTCCCCCAAGTTTGAGATATTCAAGCGTATCCAGCAGTGCGACCAGACATGCCTTCTTTTTCTCCTCATTCAACTTTGCGGCAATTTCCCCAGCCTCTAGCCCCTGATCCCTAAGCTGCATGGCGTAACGGACTAATATCTGCTCTCCGATGCTTACATTCCCACTGTCTACAACGTATATCCTGTCTTCATAGCCTCGAGCCGCAATAACGGCGCTTGCGTGGGTTCCGGAGAGTTTTGATGAAATAGTTATTACAACAGCACTATCGCCGCTTGCCAGAACTTCCTTGAATACCTCACCGTATTCAAAAGGGACTACCTGGCTTGTTTTTGGTATTACATCTTCCTCGATCAGCTTTTCATAAAAACGCTCATGGCTGATTGTCACCCCGTCCAGATATTCCTCTTCTCCGAATATGGTCTTTAGAGGCAGAAACAGGATGTTTTCCCTATCCGCCTCCGACTTTTCCATATCACAGGCTGAATCTATGATAAGCCTTACCCCCATGATTCTTTCCTCCTCAAAATTATTTCCTATACATTATACAACCTTAGTCTATATTAATAAACAAAAAAGTCCGGTCTGGAATGCTGACCCAGACCGGCACATTGAAGATATTAATATTTACCGTATGTTTTAACCGTATCAAACATGGCTTCCACATTTTCCGGCTTGGCTGCGGCGTCCAGCGTATCTGAAAGATCAAAGATATAGCCTCCACCTGGCGCACAGATATCAAGAAGACGTTTCACAGATTCAACCACTTGTTCCTTCGTGCCAACCTCCAGAAGACGAGAGCGGAATCCTCCGGAAATACAGGAATGCGGTCCGACAATCTTCTTGGCTTCTTTCATGTCAACATCTTCAAAATGTACGAGTACCTTGCCATCTTCAATTTCCTTGAGGAACTCGAGACGGGAATCATACTTCCCTTCCGTATAAACCCAAGGTGTACATCCTGCCTTGATCAGATCGTCAATCAGGCGCTTGAGCGTCGGCCAGTAGAATTCTCCATATTGTTTCGGACTCATAAAGCCGTCCAGACCTTTATGCAGAGGAATAAAAACAAACTTGCCCACGGAATTTTTCGCCTGCGCAAGAGCCGAATTGAGGGTAGAAGGATAGAACATTTCTATGGCGCTCTTTACGTTTTCCGGCTGGTCATACAAATCTGCCATTGTGTCAATCGTTCCACGCAAAGTGTCGCTTAACTGATCGAAAGCACATCCAGTGCTGGCCGCTCTCAGAACAGGAAATCCCATCTCCGCCATCTCTCTGTCAAATGCACCTGCACCCTTGAAATATTCCGCCGCCATTGAGCCAACCTCGCCCATGGTTTTAAATGCTTCTGCAATCGACGGATCAATGAATTGAATCATTCCGGCAGAGGCCTGCCAGCTCAAGGTGTTTTTAAAATTGATTTTCGCAAGCGGCTCCATGATTTTGAAGCTGCGCGGAAGGTATTTATTAAGAATCCATCCGGATGCATCCGTCAGTAATTCCGGATACTCCTCATCTCCCAGATATGGTTTTTCAATATACTGATGAATGGAGTTCCTGTCAATATTCACGCCGGGACGGCCTGCCCATTGGAGCCAGTTAATCCCCATTTTCTCCAGCATATCGCCTTGTCCGGCAAAAAAGCTGCTGTAGTTGGTTGCCATATCCGGTTCGTACTCCTGAACATATTTCCGGAGTCCTTCTCTGGCTTTATTCACATCGTACATTACTTCTGACATGCTATACCCATAATGCGTATACACATAGGTTCCTGGGAAGGGAATAATCGGAACTCTGTCTGGTTCCTTTAATGCCATAGCATCGTCGATTCGTTTCATACGTTCATTATAAAGCTGTTTCGCATCCATCATAACACCCCTGCTTTCCAATAATATTTACATTATTTTATCATGAATATTCCGCATACTACTAATGAAAAAAACGACTATCTGTAAGTCTTTTTTGGACAATATTGCTAATATTTTTCTCTTTTCTTCTATATTGTTGTTAATTATTTAAATAGACATCCCAGCACGATTTCCTCATCATTTCCCTGGGCGTACACGGTTTTCCCTACAGTGCAATATCCGGTTTCATTTCCACTACAGCCACTCTGTTACAGTAATCCTGACAGAATTCTGCTGTTTAACAGTTACAAAGTTTCATAAGATCTCTTTTATTATACCATAAATTAATGGTATAATAAATTCTGAATCAATTAAGGAGGAGATACTATGAAAGTATTGCTTATTAACGGAAGTCCCCATCCAGCGGGCTGTACCTATACTGCTCTGTCCGAGGTCGCTTCTGCTTTGAACAAGCAGGATATCCAGACAGAAATACTGCAGATCGGTACAAAGCCTGTATCCGGATGTCTTGGCTGCGGAAAATGCTTTGAAACCGGCAGGTGCATTATCGACGATGTCGTCAATGTTTTTCTGGCGGCAGCCCCTGAATATGATGGATTTATTTTTGGGTCTCCAGTGCATTATGCGTCTGCATCCGGTATGCTGTCCTCATTTATGGATAGAGCCTTCTACGGACGCCGAAAGCTCTTTTCAAACAAACTGGGAGCCGCAGTTGTAAGCTGCCGGCGCGGCGGTGCCTCTTCAGCGCTGGACCAGATAAATAAGTACTTCGGAATCAGTAATATGCCCGTGGTCTCTTCCCAGTACTGGAATATGGTCCACGGCAATTCACCCGATGAAGTGAGACAGGATCTGGAAGGACTGCAGACCATGCGGACCCTCGGCAACAACATGGCCTGGCTGCTCAAATGCATGGACGCAGGAAAAAATGCTGGAATCTCATTCCCGGAAAACGAGAAACTCATTCCGACAAACTTCATCCGATGAATAAAAAAACGCCAGCCTTTCGGCCAATGTCATTAAGTTAAGAGAAGACAAATAATACAACGAGGATTTCGAAATTCAGATATAGTCTTTTTCTGAGTTCGGAATCCTTTTTTGCTATATTCTTGAAGGTATATTAGATTTATATGTATGCCAAAAAGACAGATTGTCATCTGCCATTTTTAATAGTATTATTGTTATGGATTAAGCTACTCTGTAGAGGAATCCAACTGCGGTCTGGGATTTGACTTTACGAGGGTCTTGACGCCCAGGCCGTATTGGTAAAATATATTTCTGTATTAATGTAACGACATCCAATGACGTTACATTAATACACTTTAGATATCGCTTACAAATGCTAATCGCCATA
>NZ_FQYT01000044.1 GCF_900141895.1 Parasporobacterium paucivorans DSM 15970
TGTTATTGATTTCTGAGTTTGTCCGCCCGTTGCTCTCTGGAGCTGCCTAAAACTGCTCGCCTATGCTGCCACGGTGGTTATGAGTTCGGGCACAATACAGTTGCATTGCGCCCATTTTGTTTTACGGTAATTCCCCCTCGATTACCGTTCTGACCATATGGTCATCGATTAGCTTCTTTGCCCGCTGTGAGGCAAACATAAGGGAGTGGGTACATACTTTGTTTGTTGCTCTGGATGATCCGGCTGAATAGCGATAGACTTCATCCATCGCCTTGTCTGTGAAGATATCCGTCGATCCTCCGGCGTAGGCAAGATGAGCGGTGATGTATTCTCCAACCTGTGCGCGGTCGTGCTGTGGCAGTTCACATTTCATATCAATTCGCTGTCTTATAGCGCTGTAGCTCTGGAGCTTCAGCTTATCCCACAGTTCATTCTGTCCGACAAGAATCAATGCCATCGGATTCATGGAATCCATCCGGTAGTTTAAAAGAAACCGGATCTCCTCCAGCGTCTCCTTTGCCAGAAGGTGTGCTTCATCAACAATGGCAACCACCTTCCGCCGGTGGACACCCCGGATGATTTCCAACTGCTGATGCAGCTGCTTTCTGGCATCACCCCGGTAGAACTGTCCCTCCAGTCCCAGCTGTTCCAGCAGTCCATTATAGAACCACCTCGGTGTCAGCTTGGAATCAGATATGTAAAGAACGGCATAGTCGTCTTCCGGCAGCATCGATTTGAACTTCCGGACGGAAGTGGTTTTGCCACAGCCTACATCAGCCGTTACGACTGCAAAGAGCTGACGGTCTGCCACGAATTCCAGCCTGCCAAGGGTTTCATCCAGCATACTGGACATATACAGGGAGTCTACAGGAATTCCATTCGTAAAGGGTGTATGGCTCATACCAAAGAAGTTTTCATACATTGGAATTCACCTCCCGGTTCTTGCGGAATACCAACGCCGCTTCCTTACGGACTCGATTCGACCGGTTTGCTTTATTCAGCCCTTCCAGAAGCCGGGAGTTTTCTGGCTCCAGTGCCTGCACCCGTTCCGGTAAATCCGTACGTATAGCACAGTTTCTTCCTATCTGTAGAACCTTAGCCCGGAAGACGGGGAAGTCTTTATGATGGATTTCCACCTCGTCTTTCCACGCAGGATCATAGTAGACATCTACTTTCCTGCCTATCAGCTGCAGCCCGACCTCATACTTCCTGCCATCAAAGCTGATGCATCCTGTCTTGTCGACTTCACGTTCTGTGGTATGGAGAAATGCTTCGGCGCACTCTGCCGTATCTATGAACTTCAATGGTCTGGTATCGGTGCGAAATGCAGTTTCAGGGCTGATGCCTCCCAATCCATAGTGAGGCGACTTATGGTAATGCGCTGTAATCCAGTTATCCAGATGGTGATTCAATTCCTCCAGCGTCTGCACCTTCTGCAGTGCCACCTCGGAAAGAAACGAATCGATCCGACGGTTGAAGGCTTCGACCTTTCCTTTCCCTTCCGGGTGATACGGTTTCGCAAAAAGAAGGCGGATCCCCAGTCTGGCACAAGCTTTCCGAAGCCATTCGGAACGGTATTGCTTCCCGTTATCGACATAAATGGAATCTGGTTTTCCATACAGCATGATGGCGCTCCGCAGGCTATCCTCGATGATTCCCACTTTCTGATTATCGTAGAACTTTGCAGCTACGATGTAACGGGTTGCGTCATCGATGAATACGGAAAGATAAACCTGTCTGCGTTCTCCGTTGTTACCGATGGGAAGATACGGACCATACTTGATATCTCCCTGGAAAAGCATGCATCGGTGCGGTTTTTGGAAACGCCTTGAGGCTGCACCGGTTTTGGTATATATTTTCATCTGCCTTGTGCCGAAACCGGCAGACTGCAGGTGACGTTGCAGGGTGCTTCGGCTTAAGGTGTTTGCAGATACAACTCCCTCCAGCTCCAGGATGCGGATGATATCGGAAACACTTCTGGTTGGACATTCACGGCGCAGGACAATGGCCTGCTCCACAATCTCCGGATAATGATCCGGCAGGGTTGATTCTCTCGTCCCTCCGGTACTCGGCTTTAGACCTTCAAAGCCATTGCTGCGATACGCTTCCAAATACCTTGTAATGGTGCGGTATGATACCTGATGTTTTTCACTAAGTTCTTTTTTGAGTTCGATGACCCGCTGCGGATCCAGACCTTCCTCAAGGAGCGGTGTGATCATCAGCATTTTCTGCGCAGCGGCATCTTCCGGTTTGTTCTTTGTTCTCATGGGGTGCAACTCCTTCTTCTTTGTTTTAAGGAGTGTAGCACGGAAGGTTTATGGACAGAATGCAAACCGGGTGTGCAGAGTGTGACCCGAATTGATGAGCTGCCGATGGACAACTGCTAACCAACCGGGGGTATTCTGACGGGCTGTTTCGAGTAAAGAGGTTTGATTCATCAAAGGGTATGGCTTATGATGAATCGCAATCCAGAAAGAAGAAAGTAATCCGTTGATGTTCGTAGATGCTGCAACAAATGTCGATTTCCATCTTGAAATCGTAGAATCATCGGCCGGGCAGTCATTCCGCGTTTCATCCAGCTCCGCTTCAATGACATCCGCTCCATAGTGCTTAAACGGAATCATGAAATCCGGAAGTTCCGTATGCAACTTCCCGCAGTCTTTGCATTTAAGTCTTCTGAGTCTATACCAGTCAGCCGAACCATCCTGATTAATCATATGGCGGAGCTTGGTATCCCGAACCCTTAAGCTGCCACTGCAGACCGGACAGCAGGAAACTTCTTTACTCTTGATGAAAAATATGTGTATCTGTATTGAAGAGTTTTTCGTATTGTGCTACTATAATCATGTTTATTGGGACCACAATACGAAATCAATCTTTGGTAGGGGAGAAATCGTATTGTGGTTTTTCCTGTTCACCTCAATGCCTATTTGATAATGGCATTATAATACGATATCAATGGACAAAACAAGAGAGCAAAAATATCTGACCATGGACAATGTGAGTGAGCAGTGGCAGGTCAGATCAAGGAGTCAAAAACA
>NZ_FQYT01000051.1 GCF_900141895.1 Parasporobacterium paucivorans DSM 15970
TTTCTGGCGAGGACGCTATTGCAGTTCCTCCATTGCAGTTATAGCTCAACGTATAATCCCGTACCTGTTCAAGATACCATTTCTGGTTATCTCCATTATTTCCCGACCACTGAATTACGTTAACCCCTTCGACCGTACCGCCTCCATAAACATCCAATACATATCTTGTTCCATTTTCAACTGCCAATCTTGACATTAAAGAACACGAACCATCCGCATTCTCTATTATTTTCCACTGCTGGTTGGTTCCTCCGTGGTACGTCCACTGGATTACCCTGTTTCCTAAATTTGTACCTCCACCATATACATCCAGTGAGAAGGACGGATTCAGTACAGAGGTGATTTTATAGTAACCATTACCTAATGAAGCAAATCTCCACTGCTGGTTTTCACGCCCATGATAACCCCATTGAATTATGTTAGTGCCTTCAACTGTTCCACCACCATAAACATCCATCACAAGGCTGCTATTTTTCGATCGGATATTATAAATTCCGCTATAATCATTTTGAGCTTGAACGGATACTGCACATGTTGCCGTTTTTGCACCGTCGTACGTTGTTGCTGTAATTGAAGCCGTTCCGTAACCTACAGAGGTAACTCTTCCCGTACTATCCACCGTAGCAATACTGGTATTACTTGATGACCAAGCTACATTTTTATTATATGCATTATTTGGTATAATCGTCTCAGTAAGTTTTTCCGTCACTCCAATACCATTAATAGTTGTACTGGCAGTATTTAGAGTTATTCCAGTTACCGGTACCGGTGCAACGGTCACGGTACAGTTTGCTGTATAATTACCATCTGCCGTTCGTACAGTTACCGTCGCCGTTCCGTAACCTACTGCCGTAACCGTCCCATCTGCACTTACTGTGGCTATATTGTTGTTACCTGATGACCAGGTCACATTTTTATTAGTTGCATTGACTGGTGCAACTATTGCAGTAAGTTTTTCAGTTGCTCCAACACCATTAATAGTAGTACTATTTTTATTAAGAGTAACTCCTGTTACGGATATGCTAGAAGGTTCAAAAGACGTCAAAATTCCATACTGCTCACCAACGTACAAATACTGATAATCTGATATCTGTAATACATGGATATAATATGTGCCGGGGGCTAAACTCATTGACAAAGCACGATAATAGCCATCAGAATAGTATAGTGAAGCCGCATTTATTATATTACCATTAGAATCATATAAGCCAATCCCCAAATCTTCTTCCCAATTATATCCATAGAAATCTCCAGTCCAAATACCAACTAACGTAAATATTCCGCTAGTGTTAACGGTAAACCTATACTGATCCACGTCATAATAATAATCATTTATCTGCCCGGTAATATAATTGTTATTGATTTCTGAGTTTGTCCGCCCGTTGCTCTCTGGAGCTGCCTAAAACTGCTCGCCTATGCTGCCACGGTGGTTATGAGTTCGGGCACAA
>NZ_FQYT01000036.1 GCF_900141895.1 Parasporobacterium paucivorans DSM 15970
GGCGTCGTAGCGGTGGCGGTCGTCTTTCTGCTGATGCGCTCCAGAACGGGCCTGGCCCTGATGGCGATGCGTGACAACGTCGGTGCGGCAGAGACCATGGGCATCAACATCTACCGGGCCAAGATCACCTGCTATATCATTGCCTGCTTCTTTACGGGTCTGGCCGGAGGCGTCATGTACATGGTGCAGGGCTACATCCTTCCGGATTCAGGCTTCTCCATCAACTGGACCGTCGCCATGACCTTCATGGTCATCATCGGAGGGATGGGGACCATGGAAGGGCCTATCCTGGGTGCCATCCTGTACGTGCTGCTCACCCAGTTCCTGTTCAACTTCCCTGGCATGTCCATGATCATCCTGGGCATCATCGCAGTGGTGGTCATCATGATCGCGCCGAAGGGAATCATGGGTACTCTGTATGAGAAGACCGGATTTGAGATTCTGTCCTTAAGAAGGAGCATGCCTAAGGGAATTTCAATTAAGAAGGCTGAATAATAAGTCAAATCTGATGATTTTACAAAGAAGAAGCTGTCAACCCGACAGCTTCTTCTTTATATGCAGATATAGGATTGTCTGTTATTTGAAATTTAAGTATTGTCCTCCTTCTTCAATGAATTGTTCGGGAGAAATTGCGCCGGCAAATAATTTTTTGGTCAGACTTCTCCATGCGCTGGCATCATCCTGTGGCAGCAGAGAATACCAGAAACCAGTCAGATGTTCAGCCTCGTTCAGCATGTCCGATAATTCAACAGCTGGACTTGCCAGGTCAGTCGGAGGTGTCAGGGTTTTGTCATTCGTAGTATTTATGTAACCATATTGTGTGACATTGATTTTATTGACCCGCTTCGTGAATTCCATGCAGATATCAGCCGCCTTATCGGTGTATTTGGAATTCTTGTTGATGCAGAGGCCTGGGGTCAGCGTATGGTTTATATCAACCAGGTAATGGGAGTAATCAGCATTGAAAAAATCATCGCAATCCGGAAACTGAACGAGGGATATGGCTTCGCTTCCCATGTTATCCATAAGATAAAATGTAATGGTGGATTGATGCGGAAAAAGTACGGATTCACCATTTATGAAATTTTCAATGGATTCAACTTCTCCGGTTTCCAGGTAATCTTCTGGAAAAGCACCGGCTTTTATAAGATCAGAAACCTTATAGGCAGCATCCAAAAAGATATCATCCGAAAAGTCCAGTTCCCCGGACATCAGCTTTTCTAAAGCGAACGGATCAATACGGTTTACAATCATGGTATATAATAAATCACCCAGCCAGTTGTCCTTGTCTCCAAGTTCAATAGCGGAATAATCAGTTCCATGCATGAGATTATAATTGTTAGTTGCCTCGACAAGCTGCATCAATTCCTCCCAGGTCTGTGGTGCCTTTACACCAATCTCATCCATTAACGCATTATTGCAGTAAGTGACCGCATATGCTTCCGGAAGGCATGGGAAAATGTAATTGTTACCATCCGAGTATGGAACCAGATAGGATTCTTTAAAATCTACACCGGAGTCTTTTATATAGTTCTGGACAGGCAAGCAGGCACCGGCGTCAATCAGGTAATTGGGGAAAGTGCCGCCCCACACAGCAAAGATATCAGGGAGCTCGTTGCTGGCAAGGGAAATCCTGAGTTTGTTTTTTAATTCTTCGGTTGAAAATGTCTTGACGTTTATTTTACAGCCATATTCCTCGGCGATGGATTCCCAGCTGTCTAAATAATGGGTTCCTGGTGTATTTTCATCAAAGAATATCCATACTTCCAGTGGGGGGAGATTTTCAGCGGTTTCAGTGCCTTCAGGGACATTTCCGTTGGAAGCACATCCGGATAACGCCATTGAAAGAATTGGAATTACCAGTAGAAAACATACAATATGTCTGAAATATTTCATGAATATACCTCCAAATTTCGTGTGAAATATAGTATTATGAATACATAACTGATTATACAACAGTTGGGGGCATTTACAAACCGGAAAATGTTTTCCGACACAGCGATGGAGGTTTCGGTCCAAATATGAATATTAAGGAATTCTTTGACAGAATAAATTTCAAAACGAGGCTTTTGGTTTCGTTTTTTATTATTGCGGTTCCAATCCTGATAATCATTTCAATCGTCAGTTATACATTTTTGAGCCTGAGCGCCCAGAGCGAAGTCGAAAAATCATTGATGACAACAATGGAACGTATCAAGAATGAGGTAGAACGGGTAACCGGTGAAACAGAAAATCTGTCACGTAATATTATATACAATGATGATGTACAGCGCCTGCTCGCTGAAAGCAGCCAGGGAGAAAAGTTTCCAACAACCAGCGATGTGGCATATTTCATAAACAGCTTCATTGTAAATCGTGAATTTATCGAAAGTGTTGTTATCACAGGGGAAAACGAGACCTTATTTTCGACAGAACGGGCTTTCACCAACGTATCCAGCTTTGATGAAATCCAGAAGAAATGGTGGTATGAGGAACTGGATGAAGATAGTGCACCCTTTAACTGGTATCCTTATGCAGTAAATCAGAAAAAAACAGACATCGATGCTGGCAGTGACCTGATGCTGACCCGGAGCATCCTGAGTCTGTCCGATTATAAGACAACCATTGGAAGGATGATGATTTATATTAAGAATAGCTATTTGATGAATATATGGAATGAACTGCAGTGGGGAGAGACGACGAATGTATGGGTTGTAGATGGACGTGACCAGTTAATGCTTCGGAATACAAGCAGTAAAGATTATTCTTCAATGATGGATGAATTATTGGAGAGCAGCGGGACACGGATTATAAAATATAATGGAGAAAAATTCATCATCGGGAACATCGGGTTTGACAACAGCGACTGGAAGTTTCTTATTGCAACACCGCTCAGTGAAGTGGATGATACGCTGGATATAGTGAAACTGCAGATTGTCCTTGTGGCTGGAATCGTACTCCTGATTATTCTGATTATTTCGTTTTATGTGGCGGGTACAACTGCTAAGCCTATAGTCACTCTGTCAGAGACGATGGATAGTTATTATGGGAAAGAAACGCAAGACAACAAACAGGAAACATTTGATTATGAAGCCCGCAAGGATGAAGTGGGAGATATATACCGATCCTACCAGAAAATGAGGGAGCGTATTGAGACGCTTATCAAAGAGATATATCTGAAGGATCTGGAAAAAAAAGATGCGGAACTTGCGTTGCTTGAGACACAGATAAATCCGCATTTCCTTTATAATACCCTGGATTCTATCAACTGGATGGCGCTGGCTAATGAACAGGAAGAAATAAGTGAAATGATTACCGCTCTCTCGGACACCTTTCGGCTTAGCCTTACGAAAAACAACAGTTCTTTTGTCAGCATGGAGCAGGAAATTCAATATATTGAGAGCTATATGATAATACAGAAATTCCGTTATGGAAACAAGCTTGCATACAGATATGACATAGATGAGAATGTAAAAAAGCTGCAGGTTTTACGATTTGTCCTGCAGCCAATCATTGAAAATGGTCTAAAACATGGCATCGATACCCTGGAAGAGAACGGAAGCATAGAGCTGAAAGCACATATTGTGAGGGGGAGATTAGAAATAACCGTCACAAATGATGGCGCAAATATTGACCTGTCAAACATGAAAAAGCTTCTTGAGTTCGATGTGAATAATACTGAATACCTATCCTTCAAAGGGGAAGGCTACGGAATACAGAATATCAACAGGAGAATTAAAATTGTACATGGTGAGGAATTCGGCATTCGGTATGAGGTCGTCGGAGGAGCGAAGACAGTGTGTATAATATCGCTTCCAGCCTTGGAATATATTGCATAATTGTTTTCAATTATGCTTCCGGTAATTTGAAAGTGTGATCCCTGTATAACGCTTGAAAATCTGGGAAAAGTAGGCATAATCGTTGTAACCGACTTCTTTGGAAATTTCATACATTTTCATATTAGTCTGCGTTAATAAATATTTTGCTTTTTCGATGCGCATGCTAGTTACATAGTCAATGAAGGTAGTGTTCAGTTCCTTTTTGAACAGGTCGCATAAATAATTTTTACTGATAAAAATCTTGTCAGCTACGTCCGAAAGAGAAATGTTTTCGTTGTAGTGTTTATCAATATAATGCAAGGCAGAGAGCATCGTTTCAGAGGCAGGAGCAATGCTTTGAGAATGGACAAGTTCAGCAAGCAAATTGGATTTTTGGATTATCAGTTCTTTTATTTGTTTTACAGAAGGATAATTTTTACTAAGCTGTTTTATATCCAAAATATTTAATGAAATTATTATAGTTTCAGCCTTATATTTATTCTGCAGGTGAGCCATTCGGATCAGGAGAATCAGTGCGATGCTGTAAAAATAATTCTTGTAGAGAGCTGTGTCGGGCAAATTGAAAATTTCTTCAACAGATTCGGTTATCTTCCTGGTGTCATTAGTTGAAATGGCGGTAAAAATGTTTTCCATTTCGGTGTAGGGAAGGCGAAGATCCCGTTGGGCATTTTGGATACCCCCTAAAATGTTCCCAGCATCCGCACTTTCTGAATCCGCTTTAAGAATGTATTCATCACAATCTGATGTGGCAAAAAAAAGATCCGTTATGGAATTGTAAATCTGACTGACTCCAACGAGCAGATGCAGCCGATTTTCTGCTTTATTCCTTGAATACGAAAGTACAATCTGCAAGAATTCCTGTCGGTTAAAAGTGGTTTTTTGTATGCCGTACAGATAGAAATACAAATATTCATCGGAATAGAAGGCCTCTGAGGAGCCTAATCCATTGATGCAGCCTGTGAATTCACTGATTATTTTTTCCGTGGCCGACACATAATCCTCCTCGGGCTGCATTTCATAAATCACGAATTTCACCAGAATAAAAGGACTGTCCTTAAAGTTGAATCCAAGCTGGGTATAAAGAGCCTGTATGTATGGATCGAGAAAATTTCCATGTTCGACCAAAGTCAGGAAAAACTTATTGCGCAGGGCAGAGTGGTTTATCATTACGGCTTTCTGCAATTGTTCCAATTCCAGTTCCTGATTATTCCTGTTTTCAATCTTGTCATGCATGGAAAGAAGCATTTTTTCAAAATCCTTCTTTTTGATCGGTTTTAGAAGATAGTCGCTGACACCCAATTTAACGGCAGACTGTGCAAACGTGAAATCATCATAACCAGAGAGGATCACTATCTCAGCTTTAGGGAGAAGCTGTTTCGCCCTTGTGGAAAATTCCAGACCATTCATCTGTGGCATTTTTATATCCGTGATGATTAAGTCCGGGGACAGTTCAACCAGGGACTCCAATGCTTTTAAAGGATTTGAAAATGCTCCTATTATATTAAACTGATAGTCCGCCATTTTAAACACCTTTTGAATGCCGGTTAACACTATTTCTTCATCATCTACCAGTACTAAATTGTACATAGCGAACCCCCTGTGAGTTTTTTGCTTTTTGAAAAACCATATGATAATATATTAAATAAAATAAGAGAAATATGCAATGTTTTCCGGTTTTATTTTTATAGCGCTTTGAAGAATAAAATGGATAACAAGGGAGGAAGAATAGTATGAACAGTCCTTTGATATGGGCACATCGCGGAGCTTCAGCCTATGCCCCGGAGAATACATTAAGAGCATTTCAAAAAGCGGTGGATATGCGGGCGGATGGCATCGAGCTTGATGTGCAGATGACAAAGGATGGATACCTTGTCGTCATTCATGATGAGACCGTGGACCGCGTTAGCGATGGAAAAGGATGGGTCAGGGATCTCACATACAGAGAGCTGTTGAAGCTGAATGTTAATAAAAAATTTCCGGAATTGGGCAGGATTAATATTCCGACATTGGAGGAAGTGTATCTTCTGGTAAAGGATTCAAATCTGACGGTAAATGTGGAATTAAAAAATGGAATCGTCTTTTATGAGCAGCTGGAGAACAAGGTGATGGAATTAGCTGCCGTGACGGGGATGGAGGAAAGGGTGATTTATTCATCCTTTAATCATTTTTCTGTCATGAAATTGAAAGAATTAAATCCATCCGTGAGGACTGGTTTTCTTTATGGAGACGGATACCTGGATATGCCGGAATATGCCCAAAAACACCATGTGGATGCCCTGCACCCGGCATTCTATAATCTGCAATACCCCGGTTTTATTCCTGAGTGCAAACAAAGGGGTATTCAGCTTCGTGTCTGGACCGTGAACAGAGAAGAAGATATGGTGCGGCTGTGTGAGGCTGGAGTGGATGTTATAATTACAAATTTTCCGGATATCGGACGTAAGGTCGTGGATGCGTATGCTGGAGAAAAATGTATCGGATAAATGAAAATGACTCCAGAAAGACCATGGAGAAGCAGGTAGCACCTGTTTTGTGCATTTCCGTCTGGTATTTTTTTTTAGTACGGATATTCTGCCTTTCTCTTTGATTATCGTGGTCATATGTAACTATATTGATCAGAAAGAAATAATTTGTGCAGGGACCAGGCCTTTTTGGCAGAATACCGGACTTTAAAAGAAGCTGCTGCCAGTCGAAAGCGGGATATGAATATCTTTTGTCCGAATCTAAACATGAAATTTATAATGCTGACAATGATACGATAAAGGAATACAATGCAAAAGACACTGGTTTTATGCTATAATAAGCTATAGTAAATCCTGAGAAACCGTTCATATATTCAATCAGAAAAATGGAGGAAATCAAAATGAGCAAATTTTCCAATGCAGAAAAGGTTGGTCTGAGGAACAAGGATACGGAAAAGCTTTTGGCAGTGTACCCGCACAGGCCGGAAGGAAACGATGATGAAATCATAAAAAAAGTCACGGACTGGTATTATTCACAGAATTGTGCGGCTGAAGAACTGATGAAAAATTCATATGTGGACATTTTGACCGATGAAGAAATCAAATCCTGGAAATAATCGGGAAATGCAAAAAAAGAATTCGGTTGACAGTTGTTTTTTTTGTGTAATATAATTTTCGGAATACTATTGCACATAAGGAGAAACATATGGAATTTAAGAACGTAAATGTAGTTAAAGAAGCAAATGTATATTTTGGGGGAAAAGTCACAAGCCGCACTGTAATCTTTGAAAACGGAGAACGTAAAACTCTTGGATTTATGATGGCGGGCGAATATGAGTTTAATACAGATGCCAGCGAAACAATGGAAATTCTTGGGGGAGGGATGTCAGTCATGCTGCCGGATGAAAAGGAGTACACCTTATATTCAGCTGGTCAGAGCTACATAGTACCGGGAAAATCCAGCTTTAAAATGATAGTAGCTGAATATGTTGACTATTGCTGTTCCTATAAGCAGTAAATCATTTTGTTTACATAAAATTTTAAAAAAATTCATATTTGAACCACAGAATTTTCACAGGTCCTTGTTATACTCAAGATACACACTAAAGCAACTATTGTTGCAAAGTTCTCCCCTTTAAAACGGGCCAGTAGGGAATGAAAACCTTGCTGGCCTCTCCCTTTTTCAAAATTGCGATCAAAAAAGAGCACGCGGTGCTCTTTTTTTGTACCATCAAATTGCAAATATGTATAAAATAGTACGTGAAGGATAAGCGTATAAAGGATATAATGAAAGAGTGCTGCAATGTGTGGGAAGTATTGATCTGGCGGCATGGAAAGGAGATTGATAAATGCAGGATATATTCGGGCATATTCTTGAGATGTTGAATTGCAGACAAGAAATGGTGATGGCAACAATAGTAAGTAAGTCAGGTTCCGCGCCAAGGGAAGCGGGAACTAAAATGCTGATAAAAAAAGATTTTTCTACCGTGGGAACCATTGGCGGCGGGCTGCTTGAGGCAGCGGCAATAGAATGGTCTTCTTCCGTATTCGATACCAAAGGGTTGGTGGTTAAGGACTTTGCGTTATCCAATGTGGATGCTTCAGCAGCCGGAATGGTATGCGGTGGGGATGTAAAGATTTTATTGGAATATATAGACCCTTTTGATGAAAATGTTGTGAAAAACTATGAAAAAGCAGGTGAACTTATTAAAAACGGGACAGATTTTGTCATGATAACAAAAGTACCTCACACAAAAGATTGTTCATCAGCTGGAGCTAAATGGATCTGTACAGATGCCGGCTTCCATGGTATAGAAAATGAAGAGATTAAGAGGATTGCAAAATCAATCAGAGAGGTTTATAATAACGTTAAGATTAAAATTTTCAGTGATAAAGAACAATACCTGGCGGAAGTCTTCTCTGGTTTTGAAAGGGTGCTTATTGTAGGCGCTGGACATGTCGCACAACAATTTGCAGAGCTCACCAAAAATCTCGGTTTTTATACAGTTATTGTGGATGACAGGGTAGAGTTTGCAAATCCGGAAAGATTCCGGATGGCAGACGAAATAAAAGTTGTTTCTTCCTTTGACAACCTTTCGGATAATGTGACAATCAACCCCAATAGCTATATTGTGATATTAACCCGCGGCCACTGCTCTGACAAACTGGTTCTTGCCCAGGTGCTAAAGACAGACGCCAAGTATATTGGGATGATTGGGAGTCAAAGAAAAAAAACACATACATATGGCGAGTTGTTAAAAGAAGGATTCACAACAGAGGATACAGAAAGGGTCTATTGTCCGATTGGCATAGACATAAATGCGCAAACTCCTGCAGAGATTGCAATATGCATAGCGGCTGAAATTATAAAGGTAAGAAGAGGAATGGGTTTAAGCCCCCGCTCAAATTTGGATACGGCGAAGTTGTTGAAAAATGATTAATATACAATGTGTTCAGACATCCAGGAATTATATTTGCTGGAACGAATACAAGAAAATTATGCAAGTCTCTTAGAATAAGATAATTCATATGTATATCGATTGTGAAGATTGTATATACAAATTCTCCTCAGAATATGTTAAAATATTAATATTATACAAATTATTCAAAATAAATTTGTGATATTGTAATATTTGACTGTATATCAGGTATATGCTTTAAGTTGTTATATAGGGTTAAGTTTTCACTTTAACTGTTAACGATTTACAAATTAGGAGGGATTGAATGAGTCAAATTTATGATTTACGGTCTGCGCTGGAATTGTTGAAAACAATGCCAGGGCAATACGTCGAAACAGACGTACCAGTTGATCCAAAGGCAGAGTTGTCAGGCGTCTATCGCTATGTTGGTGCCGGCGGTACAGTAAAAAGACCTACACAGATTGGACCGGCTATGATGTTCAATAATGTGAAAGGACATCCAGGTGCTCCAGTAGTAATCGGAGTTTTGGCAAGCAGAGCCAGAGTAGCGGCCATGCTTGGAACAACACCTGACCAGCTGGGATTTTTGTTGAAGGATTCAGTTTCAAAAGCAATCGAACCGATTGTTATCCCAGCTGAGAAAGCACTTTGCCAAGAAGTTGTCCACAGAGCTGATGAACCTGGATTTGATATCCGCAAACTGATTCCTGCACCCACCAACACGATTGAAGATGCCGGTCCATACATCACTTTAGGTATGTGCTATGCAAGCGATC
>NZ_FQYT01000041.1 GCF_900141895.1 Parasporobacterium paucivorans DSM 15970
CCTGTGGCGATACATTTCTAGGTATAAAAAACACTCCCTCCTAAATAAACAAGTTTTTATTATTTCACTTGTCTACCTAGAAGGGAGCATATCATTTTACTGCAAGGGCTTTCTTTTATAAATTTTGTATCAAAGTTGTATCAAATGCTTTATTTATCTAACTAATCCCTTATAAATGCAGGGATTAATCCATTGTGTAAGGCATCAGGGCAATGTGTCTTGCTCTTTTGATAGCAACTGTAAGTGCTCTCTGATGTTTTGCACAGTTTCCGGTGATTCTTCTAGGAAGGATCTTTCCTCTTTCGGAAACATATCTCTTTAATTTATTTACATCTTTGAAATCAATGTCACCATTTTTTTCACCACAGAACACGCATACTTTCTTTCTTCTGCGTCCGCCCGGTTTTTTTCTGAAATCTGGTCTATCACCATTTCTATTAGCGTATGCCATACAAATATGACCTCCTTATTAAAATTTTAATTGAATGGAAGGCCTTCGTCTTCCACTCCGTCAGGAATATTCATGAAGTCGCTTCCCATCGCTGAGGATGGTGCTGGTCTGGCTGAGGGCTGAGCTGATGCCTGTCCGCCTGCCGCCTTGCTTTCCGCAAACTCTGTATTTTCCACAACGATATCCGTCGTGTAAACTTTCTGTCCATCCTTATTCGTATAGCTTCCTGTCTGGATTCTGCCTTCCACTACCACCTTGATTCCCTGGTGGAAATATTTCTCAGCAAATTCGGCCGTCTTGCCGAAAGCTACACAGTTAATGAAATCAGTGTTATCTCCGTTGGCGTCTTTTTTGAACCTACGGTCAACAGCCAGTGAAAATCTGGCCACAGCCATCGTATTGTCACCTTGTGAATATCTGATTTCAGGATCTCTTGTTAATCTTCCCATAAGAATTACTTTATTCATACTATCTCCTCTTTTTCAATGAGCGTATATGTTCGTAAATGCTATCTTATGCTTCCTGTCTGGTAATTAAATATCTGATTACGTTTTCCATAATACGGATGTTTGTCTCAATTTCATTTGGACAATCTGAACCCGACTCGAATTTAATGAAGAAATAATAAGCTTCTTTCATCTTCTGAATTTCGTAAGCAAGTCTTCTCTTACCCCATTCGTCGACGTTTGTAACCGTACCGCCAAAGCGGGCAATCATTTCTTTGATTTTTTCAACGGTAGCAACTCTTTCTTCGTCTTCGAGTTTAGCACTTACGATCAACGCTAATTCATATTTGTTCATGTGCTTTAACCTCCTTCTGGTCTCTGGCCCCCTGTCTGGCAGGGAACAAGGAATAATTTTCATATATCACGAACAGTTATATTAACATAGTTCGTCAAGATTTGCAAGATTGATTTTCCCATCATTCAAGATTCAGCTTTTTGCTCAGAATAAGATTGGTCACCAGGTAATACGCCACACTCAGCACTATCTGGAATATTATGACCACCAAAAATATAACATTCAGCATATCCAACACCATATAAGGTGTTGCGGCATCCCCATATCTGGCAATCTCCATGTATTTCTCATTGCCAAAGAACAGGATGGCCATAAGCACGGAAGAAATGATCTGGCTGATCACATACAACCCGACAAATCCCAGTACAGCACCTCCCAGTTTATGTTTCATGAAAAGCTGCCCCACTGACAGGGAGGCATACAGCATCAGGATCAGATAAACAACCGCCACTATGCAGAGCACGGCAGCTTCTGCAACGAACCGGAGGCTTCCGCTGTACAGCGTAAAAATAAGCCTGACCTGTTCCAAGAATTCGGCGATTTTCGCCACCAGTCCCGCTCCTACTCCCATTATGAACAGGGATGCAACTATGATAATTACTGAAAATACAACGAATATAAAACTGACCAGCAGCTTCGCGATGATGTGCTGGCTTGTTTTCACCGGAAGTGTAAAGGACAGATACCCTTCATCCTTCAGAAGATTATTATAAAACCTGTATACAATCAGAATAAACGTCAATACTGCAATGGCAACAATGGAAACGACATATAAAACTGTGATAAATCCCCGGAAGATTTCCGTTATGACATTGCTGGTTTCTATGACCCAGAACAGTTTGTTGATCAGGGTGATTCCGATAAACGCTGCGTACAGCGCAAGAAATATCCTTCCGTTTGCCCTGAATTCGTGTCTGAATAATTTTCCTAGCATCTGAACACCTCCCTGAATAATGCATCTACAGATTTGCCTTCTGTCTGGCGGATTTCATCCACAGACTTCTGCATGATAATTTTCCCTTTTTCTATAAAAACAACCTCATCCAGAATCTGCTCGACATCTGTAATTAGATGGGTCGAAATAACTACCGTTGACTCCGGATTATAGTTTGTGATGATGGTGTTGATAATATAATCTCTGGCTGCGGGATCCACGCCGCCTATCGGTTCATCCAGGAGATACAGACTGGCGTTCCTGCTCATCACAAGAATCAGCTGGACTTTTTCCTTTGTTCCTTTGGACATGGTCTTAAGCTTGTCCTCGGGATTAATGTTCAGTCTTTGCAGCAGCTCATGGGCTCTTTCCCGGCTGAAATCCGTATAAAAATCCTCAAAATAATCTATTATTTCCCTTACCTTCATCCAATTATTGAGATAGGTTTTCTCTGGAAGGTATGAAACGATACGTTTAGTTTCCGTTCCTATTTCCATGCCTGAAACAAGAACCTCCCCCCGGGTCGGAGAAAGCAGACCGTTCGCGAGCTTGATTAAGGTGGATTTTCCGCTTCCATTCGGTCCCAGAAGTCCGACGATCCGGCCCTTCTCCAGTTTCAGATTCACATCGGAGAGTGCCTCAAAACTCCCGTACTTTTTTGTAAGTCCCCTGCACTCAAAAATCACATTGTTATCGTCCATCTTCTGCCTCCTCATCCCTTTCATCCTTCAGGTCGCATATCATATCCAGCACTTCCCGCTTTCCGAACCCAAGCCTGTTCATGCTCAGCAAAAATGCATTTATCTGTTCCTGCGCGATATTCTTTTTCAGTCCTTCTATCATCTGTCTGTCCTCTGTTATATACCTGCCTGCCGTCCTCTGTGAATAAACAAGACCAAGCCGCTCGAGTTCCGTCATCGCCTTCTGCATGGTATTCGGATTTACGGCGGCCTCTGCCGCAAGATCCCTTACAGAGGGAAGTTTGCTTCCCGGGGAGAGCTCTCCGGATATTATCTTGATCTGAATTTGTTCCAGCAGCTGGATATAGATTGGCCTGTCTGATTTCAAATCCCACACCATGGATCCCACTTCCTTTCAATCTGTATTATTGTACTACTTAACTAATACAATTAAACCATAATTAAACCTGACTGTCAACAATATTATCAGTCAGGTTTTCTAATTTCCTTTGAATTTTTCACGACTAGAGGACGAGGAATCATAATCTGATGGCCGCATCCGAGACATTTCAGTCTGAAATCAGCACCGATGCGCATGATCAGCCATTCGTCACTGCCGCACGGGTGCTTTTTCTTGAGTTTCACAACATCGCCAACCTGATAATCCATTGCAGATACCATCCCTTACTTATTATAATAATGTATAAATTCTATCATATCGTGTTTTCGTTGTAAACCATTAGACTTTTTTCCTGTTTTTCGATTGTTATTATTATATCATTAGAATATTTGTCTGAGGCTTTTTCTCTTAAAATCGTATATAATTAACACAAATAAAGTTTTTTACACTAAAGCTTTTGTGTATTTATAACAGTCCAGGAGGAAGTAATATGAAAAAAATGGAAGCTGACGTTATTGTCGTAGCTGCTGGGCCAGCCGGTCTGGCTGCCGCAATCACTGCAGGCGAGAACGATTTAAAGGCTCTGGTTTTTGAAAAGGCCAATACCACTGGGGGAGCCGCCAATATGGGCATGGGCCCTTTAGGCATCAACACCAGGGTCCAAAAGAACAGCTTTAATGACATCACCGTCGAAAGAGCCCTAAAACTGCATATGGATTATACCCATTACCGGGTCGACCAGGACCTTGTGCAGACCTATTTCAACAAATCCGCCGACACCATCGAATGGCTGGAGGACATGGGTGTTGAATTTGCCGGATGCTTCAAATACTTTACGGAATCAGAGGCCACATGGCACATCGTCAAGCCGGAAAACGGGGTGATTGGACCACGCGCCGCAGGACCGATGGTAAAGATCATGACGGAGAAGGCTAAAGAACTCGGTGCAGAAATACACCTGGAAACCCCTGTCAAAAAGCTCATCATGGAAGAGGGCAAAGCTGTTGGTGTAATGGCTGTCGGCAAAGACGGCGAAGAAATCGAAGCCCGGGCGAAGGCCGTAATCGTGGCTACCGGCGGATTCGGCACGAATGCCGAAATGCTCAGGGAAGAGTTTGGTCTGGAATACTGGGTGGACTTCTTTCCATTCATGGTACCCGGCACTCAGGGAGAAGGACTGAAGATGATGTGGGAGGCTGGAGCCCGGAAATTCGGGGCAAACATCGAAGCCATCTACCATCTGAAAGACAACATGAACTGGTTCTTACTGGATGCAGTGCTTCGCCAGCCGAATTTACTGATCAACCAGAACGGCGACCGTTTCATGGACGAAGGACAGATGGGCAACACCACCTTCACCGGAAACGCATTGTCACTCCAGCCCGGCAACTACGGTTACTGCATCATGGACGGAGCCATCCTGAAACGTTACAAGAAAAATGGTCCGGATATTTTTGACATTGTGCACCCCGCGGAAGCCTTCCTTGCCTTTGATGAAGAAGCGAAACGCGCCGTGGAAGAAGGCTACGACGGCTACTTCGAAGCAGAATCTATCGAAGAACTGGCACAGAAGCTTGGAATCGATTCCGACAAGCTGCAGGAAACCCTGGATGAATACAATGAAATGTGCGAGGAAAACCTCGATACGAAATTCCACAAAAGCCAGGAATTCCTCCACCCGATCAACGGAAAGGGCAAATACCTGGTCGGCAAATTCTATCTGGGTGCTTACGGTACAATCGGCGGCGTAAAGACCAACAAATACGGCGAAGTATTCGGCGAACAGGACAAGCCGATTCCAGGGCTTTACAGTGCCGGCAGTGATTGCAACACGATTTATGGTGACAGCTACAACTTCACCCTTCCAGGCAACACCATGGGCTTTGCGCTCAACTCCGGAAGAATGGCCGGTGAGAGCGTTGCTGATTACATCGAAGAAACTGAATAACCCACAAAAGAGGAGGTTTTAAAATGAAGCAAAGCGGAACTTTGAATTTCGGTTTTCGAGGATGGCTGCTGATTATTTTCCAAATGACGGCATTCATCGCTTTTATGGTTTT
>NZ_FQYT01000039.1 GCF_900141895.1 Parasporobacterium paucivorans DSM 15970
AATCATATGGCGGAGCTTGGTATCCCGAACCCTTAAGCTGCCACTGCAGACCGGACAGCAGGAAACTTCTTTACTCTTGATGAAAAATATGTGTATCTGTATTGAAGAGTTTTTCGTATTGTGCTACTATAATCATGTTTATTGGGACCACAATACGAAATCAATCTTTGGTAGGGGAGAAATCGTATTGTGGTTTTTCCTGTTCACCTCAATGCCTATTTGATAATGGCATTATAATACGATATCAATGGACAAAACAAGAGAGCAAAAATATCTGACCATGGACAATGTGAGTGAGCAGTGGCAGGTCAGATCAAGGAGTCAAAAACAATGGAAGTTTTGAAGGAATGCGAAATGGCAGATATTTTACTGATATGACAGAAGAAAAGTTAGCATGTGTTTTGGAGAAAATACGTGGGATTATCATCATAAGGCAGTGGATTACTTCAGATGTAAGAGCGGGAAGGGAAGATGAGAATTGGTTGAATCTGATTTTAAGAAAAGTAGATTAGAAAGAAATAATATGCTACCGGAGACGGACAATCTACCAGTTCATCTTTTGGCTGGAATATTTAAGGACAAGAACCAAAGTTATAAATTATTTTGGTTTCAGGCTATTTTAGATTTTGTATCGGATGGAAAATTTGTTGTAACTTATGAACAGTTGATTCATAAAATGGTGGCACAAGCTTGGTATATGGTTATGGAATACCATTTAAATCTTGGACCCGCAGATGCATTGGAAATTTTAATAAATCAAGTACGCAGTACATCTGGTTTATTGCCGACCGCAAAGGAAAAGGACGTTATACAATTTCTTATAACCAGCGAAGATGAAAACATCAAAAAGGCGAAGCAAAAATTGGTTTTAAATGTTCCATACCGATTACAGGCACCATTTTTAGGAAAATTAACAGAAAGTGAATGGCATGATTATCATTTTATTGAGGAGAGGGCAAAGCAAAATGATAGATTACTTTATTACTATGAGCAACTATCCGTTAAAGAACGTCAGATTCGAATAAATGAAAATTGGATTGGTTATTTGCAGAAAAATGAGGCCATTCTACGTGGATGGATTCAAAATGAACTAATACAATATTTGCAAAGAAGAAATCCGAATGTGCCTGGAATTCCATTTAAAATTCATCCTCCGGAAAAACGAGATTTAAAAGCGGCGATGAATTTCTGGAGCGCTGTGATAGAACATCATGAGATGAATGACATATATACTGGAAAATTATTGAACAGTGAAAATTTTGATGAACTTGGTAGAATACATATTGATCATTTCGTTCCATGGTCTTATCTTGCAAGTGATGAAGTGTGGAACTTAACTCCTACTTTTGCGAAGATTAATATTAGTAAAAGTAATCAGGTACCGAATCAAAAAAATGATATTGAACTGTTATCAAAACAGCATTATATGGCATTACAGATTGCACAGAGTAATAAAGAAATTAAAAGGCTTTTTGAAACATATACAAGAAAAAATCTGAACAGTACTGATATAAAAAGTCGGCTATATTCGTGTGAAATTTCAGAAGAAATATTTACTGAAAATATGGTGACATTAATCGAACCAATCTGTCATTCGGCAAAAAATCTTGGATTTATGGAATGGGTAAATAGAGGATTTATTACAAGCGTGCTTTAAAATTAATAATTTAAAGTACGCTTGCAATTTCTAATATGGATATGTAGAAGTTTTCAACAAATTGAATAGTAATAAAATATTTGACTTTTATGCATATAAGTATTAATATAATATGCATAAAAGTCAAATTTGGTTTCAATGTTTTTAAGTAAGATTTTATTTTAGAGAGAAGGTGAGATATGTCAAATGCAGAGATGATATTAGAGATGGTAGAAAAGAATAATGGAGTGATAACGGCAGCTGAGGTAACCAAAGCGGGTATTTCCAGAGGGAGTCTAAAACATCTAGTGGATTCTGGTGTATTAGAACATGCTTCTCGAGGTGTGTATCAGTTGGCAGAAGTGTGGGATGATGAGATGTATCAACTGCAAATCAGATACAAAAAGGGTATTTTTTCAGGAGAAACAGCACTTTTTCTAAGTGATTTGACGGACAGAACACCAATACGATTTCAAATGACATTTCCACTAAAATATAATATTAGTGCATTAAAAAGGGAAAATGTTAAATGTAATCGTACCAAACCAGAGTGGTATGAACTAGGAGTGATTCAGTTAAAAACACCAGGAGGCAACTTTGTGAGTGCTTATTCTATGGAAAAAACGCTTTGCGATATATTAAGAACTCAAAATGATGTAGATATCCAAGTGGTTTCAGAAGCATTTAAAAGATATGCAAAACGATTGAATAAAAATATCCCTTTATTGTCAGAATATGCAAAAAAATTACATGTAGAAAAAAGGCTTAGAGCTTATTTGGAGGTACTTTTATGAAAAATGCAATGCAACTGAAAGCAATCATTAAAAATATTGCAATTGAAAAAAGTATTTCAGCGCAGCTGGTTATGCAGAATTTTATGTTAGAAAGATTTTTGGAAAGGGTTTCGGTTTCCAAATATCAGGACTCTTTTATTTTAAAAGGGGGATTTTTAATTGCTGCTATGGTAGGACTTGATTCCAGGGCGACCATGGATATGGATGCAACAATTAAGGGGATGCCAGTTACAGAAGATACAGTAAAAAAAATGTTTATAGAAATATGCGATATACCACTGCAAGATGATGTAACTTTTTCTTTTATTAGTATAGGAGATATTCGAGAGGATGATGAGTATTCGGGATTTCGGGTATCTCTTTCGGCACATTTTCCGCCAATGGCAGTTCCATTGAAACTTGACATTACAACTGGAGATAAAATCACGCCGAAGGAAATCAGTTATGAATTTAAACTTTTACTAGAGGATAGAAGTATACGGGTTTTAGCGTATAATCTGGAAACAGTTTTGGCAGAAAAATTGGAAACGATTATATCTCGTGGAAACCAGAATACAAGACCAAGAGATTTCTATGATGTTTATATTCTTAGTAAGTTGCAATCGAATAGTATAGAAATAGAACAGTTGAAGAGTGCAATACAGGCAACAGCAGAAAAAAGAGGTTCAGGCTTGATTTTGACTAATTATAAAGCTATATTAGAAGCGATTCAGACCAGTGAAATAATGCAAAATCACTGGAGACGTTATCAAAAAGATTTTGAATATGCAAATAATATTTCTTTCGAAGATACCTGTATTTCAGTAAGCAACTTGATGGAACAACTTTTTGAATCGAATTAACTTAGTATTCTTCAGAAAAGCTAGGCAGTGACTGGTAGGTGTGTTATCTATTACGAATATACAAAAAGTATTTTTGAATATCGTTGAAAATTGCTTTGGTGGAATGCATTACCACTCATGTCTTAAACAATTAAGAGAATTATCCGATAATATAATTGCCCCTCTAAACCATTCTAACCTTACGCTTTGACAAGTTTACCTTATTGTGTTTAAAACGTAAACGGTAAATATTCGGTACCTCGCTCCTAGTTAGTTTTTTGAGATAATAATTCATAGCTTTAAAAACTACAAGTTTTTCTGAGGTACTTATTCTAATTCTATGGATAAAATCACTCATGAAATGCGGATTGCCCAGTGAACTTTTATTACCCGGAAATGCAACAATAGTGTCATGTCATTGTTGTTGTGGAACTAAATACAGAGATGCTGATTTGTATTGTTTGTGTGATAATAATAGGTAACTGATTAGCGGTAGGGGTATATCTTCTATTCCGATCATGGCTGGAAAGGTGGAGGTTATCCTCATAAAAATCCCAACCAATTTTAAAAGCCGAGTGAAACTTCATAGTTTTATTATGAGATTAGTAGATATTTCATATACTATTACCATTTCATGTCATATAATATACCTAGAATAATAATCCCCTTATTATTCGTATATATCCCCTCAAAGGCATTCTGGAAACAGGGTGTCTTTTTAATTTAAGCATTTAAAAAAATCAAAAAATACTACATACTATGTACTTCTTAAAATATGTATATACAGGAGATGATAAGTCGGAATTGGATAGGTTACAATTAATTGGACAGTTATTTTAAGGGCGTGTAAAATAAAATTATTAAATATGAGGAGCCCCCACCATGACTGATGAAAAACGCCTTCGTCGTACATATACGGACGAGTTCAAAAACCAAGTAATACAATTATACAAGAACGGAAAACGCAAGTGCGATATTGTCCGGGAATACGACATTGCCCATTCCCTCCTTGATAAATGGATCAAGCAGGCAGACAATAGCGGTTCTTTCAAAGAAAAGGACAACCTCACTCCTGAGCAGAAGGAACTCAACGAGCTCCGCAAGCGTAATAAGCAGCTCGAAATGGAGAACGACATTTTAAAGCAGGCAGCGCTGATCTTTGGACGAAAGTAAATGTGATTCGTAACAATACCCACAAATACTCGGTATCAGCAATGTGCACAGTCCTACAAATCTCAAGAAGCACTTATTATTATGAGGCAAAGCAGAAGCCAGATGAAACGGTCCTGGTAACGGAAATCATAAGAATTTTCAAAGAGAGCCGTTGTAATTATGGAACCAGGAAAATCAAAGTAGACCTTAAGAAAGCTGGCATTATAGCTTCTCGTCGAAAAATCGGAAGAATCATGAAGCAGGAAGGTCTTGTGTCAAAATACACCGTGGCCCAGTTCAGGCCACATGTGGATAAATGCAACGAATCCAAAGCTACGAACCTGGTTAACCGCGAATTCGATAACCAACCACAGTATAACGTGGTTGTAAGCGATTTGACGTACGTCAGAGTCGGCAGGAGCTGGAATTATATCTGCTTGCTCATTGACCTCTTCAATCGTGAAATAATCGGCTATAGCGCTGGCAAAAACAAGGATGCCGCCCTGGTCAGCAAAGCTTTTGCCCGGGTGAATGTCAACCTCAACAATATCAATATATTTCATACGGACAGAGGAAATGAGTTCAAAAACAAGCTGCTGGATGAGACCTTGGAAGCCTTTGATATTAAGCGTTCTCTCAGCATGAAAGGCTGCCCATATGATAATGCTGTTGCTGAAGCAAGCTTCAAAATCATAAAAACAGAATTCGTAAAACACAACACCTTCGAAACATTGGAAGAACTGCACTACGAATTAGCAGATTACGTAAACTGGTTCAACAAGCTCCGGATTCATTCGTCGTTAGATTATTTGACTCCGGCCGAGTACAGGATCAACACCCTTAAAAAAGTTGTCTAGATTACTGTTGACTATAGTGGGTCAGTTGTCAAGACAAAAACATCGACATTTCTTAATGAACCGATATGATTAACATGTTGCTTGGGGAGATGTAGTGGAACACTCCCCAGATATATGCATCAAGCCACATAGTCCAAAAGCATTGCTGGATAGTAGCGTTCTGCCGGAGTTTGATAATTGATGGATGAATGGCATCTTTCAAAGTTGTAAGTATGGATATAACTGCCGATTGCAGACCTGGCTTCCCGGATATTGTTATATTGTGTCAGGTATGCTTCCTCATATTTGAAGCTGCGGAACCACCGCTCAATCATGATGTTATCCGCCCAGCGCCCTTT
>NZ_FQYT01000042.1 GCF_900141895.1 Parasporobacterium paucivorans DSM 15970
TAGAATACAGACTCAACCTCTTGGCTGCATAAAGAAATAGCGTAGCAGCTAAAAAGCTACTACGCTATAAAGTCTAACTTATTGGGGTCACATCAGGTTCATAATCCCTTGCACCGCTTTTTTTGAAATTTTTTATTTAACTGTATAACCAGGAATAAATTCCGGATTAATAGTATTTATTGTTACACCCGAGAACTTTCCGGCAGCAACAATATTGGCCTCGTACTGCCATTTGTCGCTCTTCGTCCACTGGGCTGTGCTCAGTGGAACTGCCATAATATGCTTCTCATCAAACGATAATTTGCCATAGACACCTTCGTAATCAACAGCTGCGATTGCATCACGAATTGTCGCTGGTTCCAGATTCTCACAGCTCGTAAACGTTTCATTAAGAACTTCAAACAAAGCAATATCCCATCCTAAAGAAGTTGCAGGATACTGAGTTCCTTTTTCAGTTTCCCATGCCGCTGCAATTTCTTCGCAAGTCAATCCGAGCAGAGAAGATGTGAATGGTAAAGTACGGTCCCAGTGATTTTCTGTCATCAATCCTTCGCCCATACCCTCGCCTAAGGCAGCGACGTCAGATCCATAAGCTATCGCTTTGCCGATAATCATGGCTTTAGGTACATATCCAAGCTGCTTGAACTGACCCCATGCCGTTGTAAAGTTCGGCAATATCTGATTTCCGATTACTATGTCACAATCTGCACTTTTAAGCTGCGTTATAATATTTGTATAGTCTGTAGTCGCCATGGTAAAACGACCTGGATCAACAACTTCATAACCACGCTCTGGCAGCATTTTAGCCAACATAGCCGAGAATGTTACACCATCAACTTCACTGTCAAAAAGGAAGCCAACCTTTTTGTTGTTTTCGCCCAATTTATCCAGAGCATCAATGTAGCTTGTCATCATATCTTCAACATAGAACATTATGCCGTAAGACCATGTATAAGGTCCGCCTGCAAGCCAGGAATCAGCAGGGCTGTTGGAAATCAGGCAAGGAACCTGATAACGTTCAGCAATCGCTGCAACTGGTGTGGATGTTTCAGGTGTCCAGGAGCCGGTGAGGATATCCACCTTATCATCAAGAACAAGCTTACTTGCAACCTCGGAAGCTTTGGTAGCATTTGACTCAGAATCCGCCTTGATTACACGAACCGGCAGTTTCTTGTCATACGCCTTGATGTAGATTCCTCCATCCGCGTTAATCTTTTCCAGTGATTTTTCCATGACCCAGTCAAAATTGACAGTAAACATTGAGAGCGGACCTGTAAAAGGTGCTACATAGCCGATGACAATTTCCGTCTTGTCAGTACCGGCCCCACTTGTTGTTTCGTCAGTTCCTCCGCTTCCACATCCAGCCAGAACTGCCGGCACGAGAAGAACCAGTGACAACAAAAGTGCGAAAACTTTTGTAATCTTTTTCATCCTTTTCTTTCCTCCTTATATTTAATACCTACAAAATATCGCTTCAAAAAGCGATATCCTATGTTGATTTTATACTAAATACACAGAAAACACAATAACAATTATGAATACATACATACACTTTCTCACCGCATTTATCAAAAACAAAAAGTGCTTCAGGTCACTCCCCCCAGCGCCGTTATGCTGCGGAAACTTTTTCAGATCAATCAGAATACACGCTTTTGATCCCTGACTCCTTTTCGATATGTGCCTGTAACGTAGGTATATGACTAAGCTTTGGTTCTTTGCTGGAATAAACCAACGTTACATTTCCATTTTTCAAATGATCCTTGATTAGAGTTGTAAATTCCTCAAAATAGGGATTGTGCTCCAATTCTTGTTCATAATCTGCGGCGAAGGAATCGTAATCCAACACACCCTGATGATATGCCTGACGCAACGCAGTGGAAGGAGAAATCAACTTTGACCAATTATCCAGCGCTGCCCTTTCCTTCTTCAAACCTCTGGGCCATAACCTGTCAACCAAAATCCGGTATCCATCTTCCCTGGATGCTGGTTTATACACCCGTTTCCAAAACAATGCACTCACAGTTATATCCTCCTTCGACTTTACTGCTGCATGGCGCCATGTTTCATATGCTTCTATTATAACACAAAAAAGAAAGCCCCTGCATTTTGACAGCAAGGACTGTTTTTTATAAATTTTGTATCAGAAATTTGTATCAGAATAATATATCATCTTATCTCCATTCTGCTTACGATACTATTTCATAGCGCTTTTATCTATGCGAAATCTTTTCCGTAATTCCAACATTTTCCTATTACTTTTCCTGTAGATAAATATTGAGCATTCTGAAACTCAAATAAAACAGGGCTTATTTTTTCGTAATCAATTTTTCCTTTTTCATTCAAATATTCCTCTTGTACATAGGTATGAACGGGTTTAAGAATATAGTTGTTAAAAGAACCAACTTCGAATACATCTATGACTTCACACTCCATGGTAAGTGGTGCTTCATCAATGATCGGGGCTGCTTCTAATTCGCCAAAATGATATTTAAAAACATTAGATTTATCGGTTTTTGCTCCTTTCGCGATTCCACAATAATCTGCCGCTTCAAGCATATCCTGATTAACCAGGTTTACTGAAACTGTTTGGTTATTTTTTATTCCCTGATTTGATAATTCATGGTTTTTATCTACGCTAATTAATAAACTTCCATGATCAACGACACCAACATGTGCAATCGTCAGCCAGTTTACTCTGCCCTCCACTACAGTTCCACAAACCGTCACTGGTGTTGGATATAATCCCATGACTGAACCAATATTTTTTTGCATAATTAAATCTCCTTAAAATTTTTATGATATAACGTAATCTTTCTTAGTCCAATAATTTTGTTGTATACAGAATCGACTCATGCTATTATGGTAACACATATTTTCATTTTAACAAGAATGCACTTTTTTGATATATAGTACCCAAAAAGATAGTGAGGAGATTAATGATGGCTAAAAACGAAACATATACCTGTCCTGTCGATGCCGCAATAAGTATTGTAGGCGGAAAATATAAGGTAGTTATTCTATACCACTTAACAGCTGGAACTCTAAGATTTAATGAATTACAAAAACTAATTCCAAATGCCACACCAAAGATGCTGACTCAACAGTTAAGAGAACTTGAAGGAAGTGGGTTAATCTCACGTACAGTCTATCCTGTTGTTCCTCCGAAAACCGAATATAACTTAACTGATTTTGGCAAAACTCTTATGCCAGTGTTAGAAGCATTGTGTAAATGGGGCAAAACTTATATATTTGATGACAAAAAGTAAAGACAAAATATTTTTACGTATCTTTCCGAACTTTAACATTGCTTTCATTTTCTCAGAATCTCATACCGAAAGTATGTCTGAGTATATGGGTTTAAATACTCCAGTTTCTGCCTGGACTCCATGGGTTTTAGGATGCTTTATTTGATAAGCTTCTAGAGTTCAAGAGGCTCCATTCCTGAACTGGTCGAAACCGGTATTAACAGTTAACCTTTTAGGCAGCAGAAACGACCACGCAAAAAAGCCCCTGCATTTTGAACTGCTTCCCGTCAAGTAGACAATTGAAAAAATATAAATCTTTTCTGCCAGTAGATAACCTACTGGCAGTTTTTACGCCGCTTGTAAATAC